>DATJUH010000470.1:0-5627 GCA_035502515.1 Acidimicrobiales bacterium | reverse complement strand
GGAAGCGGGAGTGGAGTTTGCCTGCGACCTGGTCTGCAGGATTCGTGACGCAGGTGCGTTCGACGGGGTACACCTCATCCCGGTGCGCCGCTTCAGAGAGGTTGCTCGCCGTCTCGAAGCACTTCTTTAACAATATGCCGTGAAGGCCGGCGCAGAACGGCAGCCAGGCATATTCGTTTGCTCACGCCGACAATTCCCGGCACAGTGGTGCGGTGGATATCCGGTTCTCCGACGACCCGGGTGCGTTCGCCACGCTAGCGGCCGAGTTCATGAAGGCCGACCCTTTCAGTACCAACGTGATAGGCGTCCACAGTTCAGGCGTGGTCGCCGGTCTTCGGCCTCGTGGGCCACAGGACATCTGGGCCGTCATGCTCGAGCAGAAGCGTGTTATCGGGGTGGCGATGCAGACCCCGCCGTACAACCTTTTCGTGTCTCGTATGCCTGCGGAGGCTGCCCACCGGTTAGCCGATGCCATCGACGGGGTGGAGCGTGCCATTCCCGGCGTCTCCGGCGAAACGACCGCCGTCTCGGCTTTCCTGGACCGCTGGGCCGAGTTGTGCGGCGAGGTCCCGTCGGGGGAGGTGGCCATGCGGATGTACCGCTTGGGCCGATTGCGCCATCCAAGCGGTGTGGTGGGCGAGGCACGCCCCGCCGGTAGGGACGACGCTGGCGTGATCCGCGACTGGTTCGCCGCTTTCCAGGCCGAGGCGCAGAGAGACGGCCCCGCACACGACGCCGCCTCGATCGCCGACCGGCGGATTGCGGCCGGCGAAGTTACTTTATGGGCCCGGGCGGGAGAGCCAGTGTCGATGGCTGCTTGCAGCCCGCCGGCGTGCGGCGTGGCCCGCGTAGGCCCGGTGTACACGCCCCCCGCCCACCGCCGCCACGGCTTCGGCGCGGCTGTGACCGCCGGCGCAACGGCCCAGGCCCTGGAAAAGGGCGCGGTTCACGTCGTGCTTTACACTGACCTGGCCAACCCGACTTCCAACTCGGTGTACCGGTCGATCGGTTACCTGGCCGACCATGACGCCGTCGAGCGGCGGTTTGCCGGTCAATGAAATAACTTCGCCTATTCCGCCGCATATGGTTGGTGGCGGAGGGCAAGGACTTGCGTTCCGCCGACCTGATGGGACCCTGGCAAACGCTTTTCGCCACGCAAGCGGGTGTTGGCGCGGCCCTTACCGGTTTGGTCTTCGTGGCATTATCGATCAACCTCAAGCAAATCCTGGCCCTCGCCGGCTTGGCCGATCGCGCCGGAGAGGCCCTTCTGCTATTACTGCTGCCGGTCGTCAACGGCCTGATCGGTGTTCTGCCTCAGACAAGCATCCGGGCTCTGGGCGCCGAGCTCCTCGCGGCCGCCGCCGTTTTGTGCGCTTTGATCACCCGGATCCTGTTGAAAGGGCGCCAGGCCGTGGTGCACCGCCCGGTCCACGAGTTTGTAACACGCTCGATTGCCGCCGAGGCGGCCGTGCTCCCGGCCGTCGTAGCCGGGTGCCTCCTGCTCGCCGGCAACCAGAGCGGGCTGTGGTGGCAAGCGGCGGCTGTCCTACTTTGCATCGTCGCCGGCGTCGGGGACGCCTGGGTCCTGTTGGTCGAAATCCTGCGCTGAAGCGTTCCGCGCCCTGCCTCGCCCGGCCGCGGCCAGGACCTCAAAAGCCTTAGCCCCGGCGGCCCAGGTCGCGCCGAGGTTGGACCCCGGCGGGTACCGGCCGTCGAGCTCCAGGATGACCATCCCGTGGGCAAAAGACCAGAGAGCCTGGGCGAGATAGGGGTCGCCGGTCACGACGTACCACGGGTTCCCCGCCCATTCCTCGAGGCCGGCGGGCAGCCCTGGGCGCACCAATGGCCCCGCCGTCGCCAGGCGGTACAGGTGAGGATGGGAAAGGCTGTAACGGCGATAGGTCTCGAGGAGCCGCACCAGGGCCGGTTCATCTCCCCCTACGTGGATGGCGTGGTGAGAAGCCTCGCCAATTTCCACCATGGCGTCCGTAAGCAGTGCCAGCTCCAGCTCCGCCTTGGACGCAAAGTGCTTGTACAACGAGGGCGCCTGTATCCCTAGCTCGTCCGCCACCCTGCGCATGGTCAATGCGTCCTCGCCGCCGGCTTCGAGGATGCTCCGGGCGGCGGCGACTATCTCGGCCACGCGTCGTCTCCGGGTGTGGTCCCAGGCCGGCCTTTCGAGCTCGCCAGGTAACAAGCGGGCACCGGGCACCCCCGAGGCCGAGGAGGCAACGGAGCTAGGGCCAGGCCCGCGCCACGAGGCCAGAGGGCCGTCCTCACGGTCGTGGCCGGTCAAAGTCAACCTTTCGTCTCCGAGAGGACGAACACGGGGTGCTTAGGAGCGATCCGGAGCAAATCCTCGTCAGACGAGTCGGCGCTTACGCCTTCGAAAAACACACCGACTTCCATCTTCCACCGCCGCAAGTAGGCGCGCAGAACAGGGGGCTTCTCCTCGTCCGGCAGTTCCTGTACTGTGCGCTCCTCACGGTGGCGGCCTAATTCGAGTATGAGGCGGCCATTGTCGGCCCGGACGTTGCGCGTCCATTGCGTGTTACCGCGGGGCGAGACGAGGTACTCGTGGCCCTCGTACTTGAGCAAGTTGACCGGCGTGCGGCGGGGAGTACCCGTGGTGCGCCCGCGCACCTCGAGCACCCGGCTGCCCCAGACGCTTATACCCATGCGCATGGCGAGGACGAGGAAAGGGTTCATGAGCCGGCGGGTGACCGTTCCTGGTTTCCGGTAATGGGTGGACGGTTCAGCCATGGTTGGGCTCCTTTGATGACGTTTCTATGGGGCTAACGGCATTAGCCATGGTAGCTAACGTTGTTAGCCGCTGTCAAGAGGGGTTGGCAAGAGGGGCTGTCAAGAGGGGCTGTCAAGAGGCCGTGGTAGGCAGGCGATGTGAAACAGGCACGGTGAAATAGGTGCAGGCAGAACGGTCCGGCAGAGGCGGCGACCCTGGCCGGACTGTGCGCGCCAGGTGCTCTTATCGTGACACCAGCGCGCAAAGGTCGCTGTTAGGCGGCACTGCCGGGCATTGGCAAGTTCGAACTGCCACAGCCCGAGCGGAGCAGCTGGCGGGCAGTCCCTCGCTAGAGTCGGGTGTCAATCGTGACCCTGCGAGACGTCGCGTTTGCGCCCTGAGGACCAAGGTTGACAGCCAGTGAGTGCCACGGAAATCGAGGTCAAAATGGTAGACCCTGCTCAACCAGGGGCTCAGTACTGCCTGCGAGAGTACTTCGCCGAACTCGACCGGCGGTTCGACACCGGGTACGACCCGGCCACCGCTCTACCGTGCGACACGGATGAAATGCGTCCGCCGGCGGGCGTGTTCCTGCTGGTGGCCCTGAACGGTGAGCCTGTGGGTTGCGCCGCCTTGAAGTTGCCCACGGGCGGGCCGGCCGAGCTGAAGCGCATGTGGGTCTCACCTGGCGTGCGGGGATTGGGTATCGGCCGGCGGCTGCTCGAGGAAGCCGAAAGGCGGGCGGCCGAGAGCCGGAGGACGGCCATCCGCCTCGACAGCAACCACAGCCTGACCGAGGCCATCACCTTGTACCGTTCCGCCGGGTACATCCCCGTAGCCCCGTTAAACGAGGACCCGTACGCCGACCGGTGGTTCGAGAAACAGCTCGGTCCTGCGCCGAGTGCGCCCCGAGGCGCCCGAGACCAGGAGGAGATCGTCCCGTAAGCTCGCCGGCATGCGGGTGGCTGTAGCCGGCTCAACAGGCTTGATCGGGTCCGCTCTCTGTTCGCGTCTCGAGCACGCAGGGCACGAGGTGACCCGCATCGTCCGCCGGCCCGTGAGGCCCGGCGAGCGGGCACTGCAGTGGGACCCGTATGCCGGGACGATCGAACGGGACGGGATCAGTGGCCTCGATGCCGTCGTCAACCTGGCCGGCGCCGGGATCGGCGACCGGCGTTGGAGCCCGGCCAGAAAGCAGCTGGTCCTGGATAGCCGCACCCGCGGCACTTCCCTGATTGCCAGGACCCTGGCCGAGCTGGACAACGCACCCCGGGTGTTGGTGAACGCCTCGGCCATTGGCTTTTACGGCGACCGGGGCGATGAGCCGGTGACCGAGGAAACTGAGCCAGGATCGGACTTCCTGGCCACCGTGTGCCAGCTGTGGGAGGCCGCCGCTGCCCCTGCGAGCGAGAACGGGGCTCGCGTGGCCTTCGCCCGCTCCGGAATGGTGCTGTCCCCGTCCGGCGGGGCGTTGGCCAAGCTCCTACCCCTGTGGCGCGCCGGCCTCGGCGGCACACTCGGGACGGGCTCTCAATGGTGGAGCTGGATAACCCTCGACGATGAGGTCGGGGCACTCGCCTGGATCCTGGAGCACGACGTGAGTGGCCCTGTCAACCTGACCTCTCCCAACCCGGTAAGGAACCGGGACTTTGCCAGGGCTCTCGCCCGGGCGCTATCCCGCCCAGCGTGGCTCCCGGTGCCCCGCTTCGGGCCCCGGTTGCTGCTCGGGACGGAGCTGGCCGACAGCCTTCTTTTCACCAGTGCCAAGGTCCGGCCGGCCGTCCTGGAAGCCGCGGGCTTCCCGTTCGGCGACGCTGACCTCGAAGAAGGTTTGCGCCGCATGCTTCGGCCGGCCGGAGACCGGTCCGGCCACCCCGACGACAGGCGGGGATAAACCCCTTTATTCGGGAGCCCGGGCCCTCACAGAGAACGCCGGCCGGCGGTCATTATCTTGAAGAAATCTTTCATTGTTCCCTTCTTCGATATTCGCACGTTGGCCGGCCGCGCGCTGCCCGCCTCTGTCCCGGTCGTCGAGGCGCGGCTGCGAGGCTAATCCTTGGCCACAACTGGCGGCGGGGCTATGATCTGCCACTGGTAGGCAGTGAAACCGAGGTTGCGGAAGGGAGCAGCCGTGAAGCCAAGGGCGCTTTTCGCCGAGTTTTTCGGGACAGCGCTTCTCGTATTTTTTGGCGCAGGGACCGCTACGTTGTCCTTCGGGTTCAAGCTCTTCGGCACGAGCCGATCGGCCGGGGTAGTGGCCACAGCCCTCGCCTTTGGCCTGGTCGTCCTGGTGTTGGTCTACGGGCTGGGCGCCATTTCGGGTTGTCACATCAACCCCGCCATCACGATGGGCTTCCTGGCCGCTCGAAAGATCACCGTGCTTGATGCTGTCGGGTATTGGGCGGCCCAAATTGTTGGCGGGATTGCCGGAGCGGCCATGCTCTTCGGGATATTTTCCTCCTCGCGGATCTACCGTATTGGCATTCAGGGGTTAGGGGCGGACGGTTACGGCAAAAACTCCATGATCCTGGCCAACGCTGCCGGCGCTTTCGGCATCGAGATCATTCTGACCTTTACCTTCGTCTTCGTGATCCTGGCTGTGACCCGCCGGGCCAGCAATGCCACCGTGGCCGGCGTTGTTATTGGTCTTTGCCTGACGCTCGTCCACATCATCGGCATCCCGGTCGACGGGACGTCGGTCAACCCGGCTCGCAGCATCGGCCCGGCTCTGTTCGTAGGTGGCGAGGCGCTCAGCCAGCTATGGGTGTTCATCATTGCCCCGCTGATCGGCGGCGCTTTGTCGGCCGTTGTGTTCCAAATCCTCTACCCGGCCGGGGAAGAAGAGGCGGCCCCCGCTCCCGCGGCCGAGGAGACGCCGGGCTAA
>DATJUH010000469.1:0-2535 GCA_035502515.1 Acidimicrobiales bacterium | reverse complement strand
GGGCGAGGTGCCCGCCCGCGGAGGCGCCGTCGCCTCCCTCCGGCACCCTGAGGTCGAGGAGGAGGGACCGGAACCCGTCTACCCGGGCGAAGCAGACGTCCCGGTAGATGGCGTGCCCTCCCCGGCGATCGGGCCGGGGCGGGGCCGAGAAGGCGGGTGGAGGACCTGGCGGCCTCCGGTTGGCTCCTTCGTCAGGCAAGTCAGTTGAGGCCACGGGCAGCTCCCCCCTTGTATTGAACGTCGTATCGGCTCCCCGTCATAGCCCATGACGATGACGGCCGTAAGGAAGCAGCCGTTCGGGTTGGCTCCGCCAGCGGCCCCCGCTACCAAGTCAGGCCCGACGCGAACGGGACTGCAACATCGACGGCCTGGGACAATACTTCAGTGGTTGGCATCTGGGTCGTCTCCATCTCTGGGGTCCAGTGCACCGGAAAGACCACGCTGGCCAGAGCCCTGGCCCAGAGAATGGGCGCCACCTTGGTGTCCCGCGATCCCCTGATGGCCGTGCTCCTCGGAGGCGGTCTCCCGGCCGGAGGGCTGAAGCGCCCGCCGGTGGCGCCCGTTCCCGAGCTTGGCTACGGGCTCCAGTCGGCCGTTCTGCGCCAGCAGCTCGACGTGGGCCGCTCTGTCGTCGTGGAGTGTATTGCCGAGCCTTCCGTCCGCGATGGATGGCGCCGGATCGCCGAGGAGCACGGTGCCGGCTTCGCCGCTGTCGAGACAACCTGCTCGGACCCCGAGATGCACCGGTCCCGCTTCGAGGACCGGGGGACCGCCCCCGTGGGTGACTGGCACTTGCACTGGCAGAACGTGGAGCGAACGAAACGGCGGTACCGGCCTCATCCGGATACGTGCTTTGTGGCCGACTCCATCCACCCTCTGGCCGACAATGTGGCGGCAATCGCCCGCGTCCTGCGCCTGTGAACCGGCCACCAGCAGCTGGAAAGCCAACTTCCCGGCTCCGATTGAGAGGCCCCTGTTGGAATCGAACCGACGACACCAGCCTTACCATGGCCGCCGGCTTCACAACCGTGTCACAGAAACATGCTGGCCAGAGCCTATATCTGGTGATCAGGTGTCGCTCTCGTGCGCGCCAGGTGCGCGAAGGGAACCGAAAACGCGCCCGAGAGCGTCTGCGGCCCGCCGGTCTGCCTCGGCTGTGGCCCGGGCATAGATCGCCAGCGTGACCGCCGGTGAGGAGTGCCCGAGCCGGGTCTGGGCTGTCTTCACGTCCACATCGTTTGTCACCAACGCCGTGGCCGACATCGAGCGCAGGTCGTGAAAATGCAGATCCGGCCAACCGGCCGCCACGCACGCCGGCTGCCAGTACCGGCGGAGCCAGTTCTGGTAGCGAAGGTCCTTCCCCCGGGAGCTCAGGAACACAAGGGCATCGGCACCTGCTCCGGTGACGCCCCGCCTAGCGAGGAGCGCGGCCAAGTCGTCCACCAACCAACTCGGGATCGCAAGGCGACGTTTCCCGGCTTCTGTTTTGGGTGGCCCAAGCCTGCCGTCGCGGCCGAGCTGCTGACGGACTGACACGGTGCCCGCGACGAGGTCGATGTCTCTCACGGCCACTCCGCCCACCGGAGCCCGCCAATCACCCCGAGCCACATCATCGGAGCATCGTCATGACCGAGGACCTTGGCTAGGCGCTCGAGGTCCTCGGCACTCAGCACGGGACGATCGACCAGCCTTGTGCGCGGTAGGCGCAGGCCAGAGGCCGGCGAGCGCGCCACCAATTCGGCGCTTACGGCATACGAAAACAACGCTCTCAGGACCGATGCCATCCGGCCGACGGTGGACGGACGGTAATGGACGGCCCATCGGTCAACTAACTTCTGCAGGTCTGCTCGCGATAACTGGGCAAGCCTGTAAGTGCCAATCACGGGAAGGATCTTGCGCAATATGCTCCGGTCGCGCTCGACGCTGGAAATGCGCTTCAGTGGGTTGGCGGCGAGCCAACGTTCGGCCAATTCGCTCACCGTGAGCCTGCCGGCGGCCGGCGCCGCCCAAGTGGCACGAGCTAGATCGGATTCCACCCGCGTGAGCCAGCCATGCGCATCGGCTTTGGCCACGTAGGTATGCGGTGCGGCGTGGTACCGGCCTTCGCGCCAATACCCAGCCTGCCACCGCCCTGACGGCAGCTTTCGAACACTACCGAAGTGGCGGCGCTTCACAATGCCGCTCTTTGAAGAGAGTTGGTGACGGCAAGTGCCCTCCTCTGTCTGCCCACCCGGCGTGGCCGCGCGCGAGCTAGAAGCGACTGAATAAAGGGCCGACCGGTGAGGCGGGCCGACGAACGCCACCGACATGGTACCGCCGCGCTGCGACAGCAAAACGCTATTTGGTCGGCAAACCAGGGACTCGGTCGCAGTTGAGCCAGTCGGCGATATCGGTCGGATCCTATGTACGAGGGCGAGTTATGGGGGCTTGCCTCCAGGGGGAAGAGTTTGAGCTGGTGAGGGTCAGTGCGGGCTGAGCCAGGCTCTACATAATTCGGGGGGTCTTGAGGAAGGCTTCCTCCACCGGGACGCTCCC
>DATJUH010000468.1:0-5279 GCA_035502515.1 Acidimicrobiales bacterium | reverse complement strand
TCACGGGCTCTATCGACACAAGGGTTGGCTACCCCGGAAGGCGCCGAACTCAAGTTGGTCATAGAACGCAAAGAGACCCTTGATCACGGGGACCCTGTCGTACCAACGGGTCACGGCCCGGGGGTGCGTCATGCTCTGCAGTTGGATGCTTCTCGCTCTCGGTAGCCCTCGCCTCCCCGGACGCCCGAGCAATGCCCCTGCCTCTGGCATACAGGTGCACGAGCATTACCCCTCGCGGGCCCTTTCTGCCTACATCGCCGTCAGGGCCCCACTTCCTCAACCGGCTGGACATAATTGCCGCCGACCCCCGACGGGCAGCACGACGTCCACGGTCCCTGGGAACATCAAGGCTTATCCGATATCTTTTGAGCGCGGCCGAAGACTTTGGCCCTCGGCTCGACATTCCCCGGGCCGGGATCGAGCCCTCCGTCGACCGTACAGGGCCATTTCCCTGCGTCACGCCGGCGGCCCCGCCGCCCTCGGTCTCGTACTGGAGGATGGTGCCCCGTGGGGGGGCAGAATGGATGGGTGGTGTTCGGCGACAACGTCATCGACTTATTGCCGGGTGAGGCGCGCGTAGTACCCGTGGAGTGGCGAGGGAGCGGCCAGTCCCGGGCGCCCCTTACGGCTCCAGGGTTGGAACGTCGCCGCCCGCAAGTTCTTCACGAAGAGGCGACCGTTTGAAACCGGGAGTGGTTGGTGGCGGCCTGACGTCTCTGCCTCGGCGGCAGGCGAAACAGGAACCGGTGTCGGTCCCAGGACCGGCTGGACGGCTTGTGTACATGGTCGGCAATGCCCACATCGACCCGCTGTGAAGATTTTCATCGTGGTTTGCGGACCGCCGGCGAGCGGGAAGTCCACGCTGGCGCCGCAGATCGCGGCCGAGTTCGGCTTGCCGTTGATAGCCAAAGACACCATCAAGGATGCGCTGATGTCCGTGCTCCCACCTCAGGATGTCGAGGCATCACGTCTGCTCGGGCGGGCAGCAGTGAAGGCGATCCTGGCTGTGGCGGCCCAGTCGCCGATCGGAGCGACGCTGGAAAGCAACTTCTACCGGTCGTTGGCCGTCGCCGACCTGGGCCGGCTGCCCGGCCAGGTGGTCGAGGTGTTCTGCCGATGCGACAGGGATGTGGCAGCCCGTCGCTACATGGCCCGGGCCGGCAGCCGGGACGCCGGTCATTTCGATTTGGCCCGTTCCGCCGACGAGCTGTGGGACGAGGTCAGCGAACCAGTAGCCGGGGGATGGCCCGTAGTCGAGGTCGACACGAACAGCCCCGTCGACCTTTGCCTTGTCGTCTCGCAGGTCCGGGCCGCTCTGGCCGGCTGATCCCACCCATCGTCAAAGAGCGGGCGACCCGCGAGTCATGGGCTCCTGCGGCGGCCTGGCGACCTGGTTGGCCGGCCCTTGCTGCCCTCACGACCGGGGCTTGACCCACCACGACCCCGGCCGTTTTCCCCTTTTCCAGCCTTTTGGCCTTCGTATCAGGTCCGGTGCGGTGTTACCCTATGCCGAATGAGCGCTGGTCGGCTACCTCGCTCGGCCCCGTCAGCCCAAGACGTTGACGCTGCCGGCATCCTCGCTTTCCTGGACGCGGTCGGCTCCGCCGCCTTGGATTTGCACTCGCTCATGGTGCTCCGCCACGGCCATGTCGTGGCGGAGGGCTGGTGGGCGCCGTACCGAGCCGATCAGATCTGCCTGCTGTACTCATTGTCCAAGAGCTTCACGTCTACGGCGATCGGGATGGCCGAGGCCGAGGGGCTGCTGTCTATCGACGACCCGGTGGTCGGCTTTTTCCCGGACAAGGCCCCGCAGGACGCCTCGTCCTCGTACGTCGGCGCCATGAAAGTCCGGCACCTGTTGGCCATGGCCAGCGGGCACGCAGAGGACACCATGACCGCTCTGGCGAGGGGCGGTCCGGACATGGTGCGGACGTTCCTGTCCATCCCACCCGACAAAGAGCCGGGATCCCTGTTCTGCTACAACCAGGGATGCACGTACACGCTGTCCGCCATCATTTCCAAGCTCACCGGAAAACGGTTGGTCGACTACCTGCGGCCCCGCCTGTTCGGCCCGCTCGGGATAGGACAAACCTTTTGGTGGCACACAGAAGAAGGCATCGACCAGGGCTTTTCCGGCTTCCACGTCGACACCGAGTCCGTGGCCAAGCTCGGCCAGTTGTACCTGCAAGAGGGCCGTTGGGAAGGCCGGCAACTGGTGCCGGAAAGCTATGTGCGCCAGGCTCGCGCCAAACAGGTCGACAATTCGCAACAGGCCGACAACACGGATTGGCAACAAGGGTACGGTTTCCAGTTCTGGGTGTGCCGGCATGACGCGTACCGGGGCGACGGAGCGTTCGGGCAGTTCTGCGTGGTGGTCCCGGACGCCGATGCCGTCATCGCCTGCACCGCACAGGTGGCCGACATGCAGGCTCAGCTCGACCTCATCTGGGAGCACCTGCTGCCTGCCGTCTCAGGCCACGCAAAACCCGACGGCCGTGCCGCAGAACACCTGGCGGAGCGCTTGCAGCGGCTGTCGACGGCGGTCATCGATGCCCCGGGCGGGCGGCCTGGGCCTGAGGTCACCTTCATCCGAACCACAGAGCCGGCGCCTCATACCGAGGCGCTCGGCGCCATCCGGGTGAAGCCAGCCGAAGACGGGACGCGGCTCACGGTTGTCGCCGACGGCGTGGGCTACCCCTTCGACCTTCGTCGCGGCCAGTGGACGGAGGGCGAACTGCCCGGGCTCCGCGCACCGTTGCCGGCGGTGGCGGTCAGCGGTGGCTGGCCGTCCAGTGATGAGTTCCAAGCCGACGTGGTCTCGCTGACTTCGCCTCATCGCCTGCAGCTGAGGGCGAGGACCGGCGAACAGCCCACCTTCGACGCGACGTGGTACCTGCCACCCCTTTGAACGCGGCCCTCCGCGGCGACGGTAGCGCCCGCCCATAGGCATCGACGCCTCCGCCGCGCCTGGCCGTGGCCGGCGTGCAGGCATCGGACGGCGGCCGGGCCGACCGGGTACCGGAGAAGCGAAAAACAGTGGTTCTCGGTGCAAAAATTTGTTCTCGTCGCGCTTCAAAGCAAAAAAAGTCGGCAAAACGCAACAAGATCGCCTTTCTGCACCGAGAACGAGCCCGACGGGCCTGTGGTCGAAGGGGGGGCAAGATCAGTGGGGTCATCAATGACCAAAGTGGTGGCCCGACTTGGCAAAACACCGCCGAGTACACAGCTCCGACCGAGATGACCGGTGCGGCCTCAGTGGCCGCGGCGGATAAAGAGCGCGGGGACAAAGTCCCGTCCGGGGGCGTGGTACTGGTCCCGCCGCCCGAACCCGGCCAATACGCTTTCGGCCAATACACGGCGACTGCGGGGGCCACAAGTTCGGGCCCGATTACCGGTTTGAGTACGTTTTACAGCCAACAGACGATCGCAGGCCAGAAAGGCACAATATTCCTTACCATCGCTTCGACCTACAACGTCACCGACGACGCCGTCGATGTCAATGGCGTCGAAGTCCCGCCGGGCCGCACCGGCCCTGACGCCACGATTGTGATCACCGGAGGGACGGGGGCTTATGCAGGCCTGCAAGGTAGCGGGACGTGGCAGGGCGACGCTTCCATGCTGCCTTGGTGCTACCGGCTGGCCACGGTGAAGGTCTGGTACCTCAACCAGCCAGACCAAGCGAATTGACCACCAATTGCGCCCCAACTATGTGGGCAATCAAGCGCTCACCCCGATCATCGGCCGAGGCGCCGACGGAAATGAACCGCACGAAAGCCATTGCCGTCCGGCGGGACCGGGCTTGGTTCCGGCCCCGCCGGCGTCGCCGGTGCCCCCAATAGAGGAAATGTCCACCACAGCAACCCGAATTGCCCGCCACCGACGACGCAGCGGTGGCATAATGCCTTCGTGCCTGCCCCGGCCGGCGAGGCGGGCCGCGACGCTGCGCCCGTACGGGTGCAGTTGCTCGGCCCCTTTTCGGTCGCGGCTGAAGCGCGGGTAGCCGGCCCCTGGGTACGGCCCGTCGCCAAGCGGTTGGTCGGCCTGGTGCTCGTGAGCCCAGGCCATCGCATAACCCGCGTAGGGGCGTGTGAGGCACTCTTCCCGAAGCTGCCCACCACCGAGGCGGCCAGAAACCTGTCCAAAGCTGTTTCCATGGCCCATAGTGCCCTCGCCTCGCTGGGTGAGGAGGGCAAGGGCCTGCTCCAGGCGGACCGGACGCATATCTGGGCCAATCGTGAATGTGCTCTCGAGATCGATTGGGAAGCGCATGAACTAGCTCTGCGCGCCGCCCTCGACGCCGAGCCCGGTCGCTCCCGCGACGACCTCATTACGCAAGCAGTGGCGGACGAGGGCACCCTGCTCGAAGACGAGCCGGCGGCAGAGTGGGCGGCCGGGCCCCGCCAGCACCTCGACTGGGCCCGGCAGGAGGCCCGCCTTACGCTGGCCCGGGACCGGGCCAGAGGATTTGGCCGGAGCCGGCCGGCGGACGTGGTGGCTGCCTGGGAAGCCTGCCTCGAGCACGACCCCACTTGTGAAGAGGCTGCATGTGCCCTGATGCGCTCATACTCGTCCCAGAAACGCCCGGCACTGGTTGAAGTCACTTACGACCGATGCCGCAACGCCCTGGAAATGCTGGGACTGAAGGTCTCTCCGGCGCTCGAAGAGGTCCGCAGCGCCGTCACCCAAGGCGGAGCTTTCTCGGGATCGACGAACAACACAAGCCGGCCTCGCTATACCGAGGAGCGTCGCTTGGTGAGCGCGGTCTTCGTCGACCTCTCGGGGCCGGTGAGCGGCGAGCACAAAGTCGCCCCGGAGGACATGTGCGAGGTCATCGGCCGAGCTTTGTCGCAAGTGCTTGCTCTGGTGGAGACGCTGGGCGGGACGGTGGCGTCGGTTTCCGGAGCCGGCCTGGTGGCGCTGTTCGGTGCGCCCGAATCCCACGAAGACGACCCGGAGAGGGCACTGAGGGCGGCTTTCAGCGCGGTCGCCGCCCTGGCTGGCCCGGGGGTCTCGCTGCGGGCCGGAGTCGAGACAGGCCCAGCGGTGGTCGGCCCTTTCGAGTCCCATGCTTCGACGCACTACCGGGCGCTGGGCGAGGTGGTCATTATCGCGGCTGCACTCCAGTCGGTAGCCGGCCCGGCTTCAGTACTCGTCGGCCCGGCCACCCGGATAGCCACCGAGGGCCTCTTCGAGTGGGGCCCGACAGAGGAGGTAGCTATCCCACCTGGGGCAAAGCCCCTGGTCGGATCCTACCTCGAGCGCCCCAAGGCCCGCCCGTT
>DATJUH010000467.1:0-6601 GCA_035502515.1 Acidimicrobiales bacterium | reverse complement strand
GTTCAGCTGACCGGGGACCGCGGTCCAGCCGGGAGCGCACTCGGCACCAGAGAAGGGATCGGCCAATCCACATTCCCCGCTGTCCACACTGCCATCGCCCCAGTCCACGTACACGTTCTCGACGTCCTGGGTGCCGCTGTGGGAGATGGTGCCAGTTGCTGCGGGCTTGGCGCGACCGGCGGGGGCTGACGCAGGAAGAGCTGGCGGCCAAGGTCCAGAGCGGCTTGACGGTCGAGACTGTGCGGCGGATCGAACGTGGTCGAACCTGGCCTCGACGCCGCACCCTCGACCAATTGGTCAGGGCCTTGGAACTGGACGCGGCCGAGCGCGACGCCGTCGTTGCCGCTTGGCTTAGAGGCCGACCGCGGCCGCCCGGGAGCCGCGCTCCCACTACTGCAGGAAGGTTTGCGTCAGCGCTGGCCGGGCGGTCCCTACTACTTGGTGGCGACGGCTCTCGAGGAAGCGGCCAGGGTGATAGTGGCCGAGGGTGCCGCCCGGACATCCGCCCATTTGTCGGCCGCGGCGCTGGCCTGGCGGGGACGCATGGGTGCACCAGTGCCGCCCTACCGTTGGGCCAAGGTCGACTCCACCGTCGCCGCCGCGCACCAAGCATTGGGCGACGAGGCCTTCGACGCGGTATGGAAGGAGGGCGAGGAACTGACCCCCGATCAGGCGGTCCTTCTCGCCCTCTCAACCACGGCCGGGTAGGCCGGCCCAGAGATGCCCCGTAACAGGCTGTGCTTTTGTCCCGAGTTCCGGCCCAGGGGCGTTCGCCAACGAAGCTTTGCTGAGTGCGTAGCGCTCACACCCTGACCGAGCATCGACCCATTGCGACCGGTACCGCGGCTTACCACGCCAACGCCCAACCGTCCCGGCGCGGGTCCGACCCCGCGAGCAACATATCGCCTTCACGCCTGATGATTTCGACGCTGCACGGGGCTTCGAGATCGCCCACGGTGTCGACCGGATGGCCTCGCCGGGCGAGTTCCCGCCTCACTTCCTCAGGAAAACGGCGCTCCATGGTCAAGGCATCAGGGCCGTCATGGGGGTAGTCGGCATATTGGCCCGGTACCATCGAGGTCCAGCGTGGCATTTCGGCCGCCTGTTGCGGGTCGAGGCCGAAATCGGCCATGGCCGTAGCGATCTGGAAGTTGACCTGCACCTGGTTGTCCGCACCCGGCGTCCCGAAGGCGCCCCACAATTTACCCTCTTTCAGGACCAGCGGCGGGTTCATGGTGTGGCGCACTCGCCGGCCCGGTAGAAGGAAGTTCGGGTGGCCCGGTTCAAGGTGCCAATAGGCCATGCGGTTGTTGAGAAGTATGCCAGTATCGCCGGCCATCACGCCCGACCCCCAGAAACTATTGATGCTCTGGATGCCGGAAACGGCGTTGCCGTGGTCGTCGGCGGTGCAGAAGTACGTTGTCTCGCCGGCGGGACTGGAAACCGGCGCGGCCGGCCCCGGACCGGTGGGGGCAGCGTGGCTCATGTCTATCTGCGCCGCCAACCGGGCACAGTACTCCGGAGAGAGCAGCTCCCCGAACGGAGCTGCCAACGTCCGCGGGTCGCTGCCCCAGCGCTCGCGATCGGCAAAGGCGAGCTTTTTGGCTTCGACCATTACATGTACGAGGTCGGCCGAACCCAGCCCCATCTGCATAATGTCGAAATTTTCGAGGATTTTCAGTTCTTCGAGCAGGACAAACCCGGTCGAATTGGGCGGCGCCTCCAGGATCTGCAAACCGTGGTAACCGATCCCTAATGGTTCTTGCACCTCAGCCTCGAACTCCGCCAGGTCCGCTTCCGTGATCAACGCGCCGCACTCCTTGAGGGCCTTGGCCAGCGAGCGGGCCAGTGCCCCCCGGTAGAACGTCTCCGCTCCGCCCCCGGCGATCTCCTCCAGGCTGCGAGCAAGATGACGCTGGTTGATAAGCGTCCCCAGGCGAGGCGCCCGGCCACCTCGAAGGAACAACGCCGCACTGCGCTCGTCGGCTTCCAGGACGGCGACGTTCTCGGCGCTGAAGTTCCGGTAATGCGCGGTGGCGCCGAAACCATCGTGGGCCAAGCGCACCGCCTCATCAAACAGGCGCGCCCAGGGGAGGCTCCCGTAGTGGCGGTGCATCTTGGCCACCCCGGCCAGCATTCCGGGCACTGAGACCGAGAGGGGCCCCGTGCGCGGTATACCGGTGCCGTAGCGGTCGGGCGACGCCGCCCGTGGCGCTGGGCCGGTGCCGTTGAAGACCACGCTTTTCTGTGTCTTTGCGTCCAATACGTGGTAAAAGCCGTCGCCCCCCAGGCCGGACATCATCGGCTCGACCACCGCCAGCGCCATAGCGGTCGCTACCGCCGCATCTACTGCGTTCCCGCCATCACGCAGGACCATCAGCCCGGCCTGGGCGGCCAGGGGATGGTTGGCCGCCGCCGCGCCGCGCTTACCGATGATCAACGGCCGGTAGCAACGGGTTTCATCGGTCATCGAAGTGTGTGCCATAACGGTGTTATTGCCATAACGGTGTTATTACCATAAGCGTGTTATTGCCAAAAGCGTGTTATTGCCATAGCGGTGTTGCTGCCCTAACGGCCTCTGGCCAGGCCGATGAGCCTGTCCAGTACCCGCGCTCCGTCGGCCCGCAACCCATTGTGCTCGTACTCATTGGTCAGCCAGGCTCGCATGGACGGGACCAGGGCGGCCGTTTCCTCAGAGAAACGTCGTTCCACGTACATGTCGTCGGCGTATATCGCCGCGCCCGCCGGGACACTGCAACCGCCCAGCCGGGTGGCGTCGTACAGGGATGGCCATTCGTAACGAGCGAGCAGGTCAGATACCTCCCGCAAGGGTCGCAGCGCGCCGTAGTCCTCGAACATCCAGGGGAACACGTGCTCGCCGGTGAAAAGCTCAGGCTGCTCTTGGTATTCGTCCGGCTGGACACGTGCTGCAGACCAGTTGGTCACGTCCCCGTCGGAGTAGCTGGCCTCGTGGACGACGGCATAGATGGGGTTACGGGAAAACGGGGGCAAGCCCTCCTCGACGTCGTGGAGGAAGGCCCGGGAACCGGCGGGTAGTTCCAATATGTAGTGCAGTTTCTCGGCCCCGTCGCTCATACCGAGCACCCAGCCCAGTTGCCGGAACATCCTGGGGGTGAGCCGATCGCCGTTGGGCAGGATGGCCTCGTTTTCTGCCATCCAGTTGTGCAAATGTCGGGCCCGTTCCCTGTCCGCAGGATAGCGCTCGTAATAACGGCGGCAGCGCTGCAGTGTTCGGGCATAGGTGGCCCGGTAGACCTCGTCGGGGTGGCGGCCGACCGGTGGCAACCCTCCGGTGAGAAAGGCCTCGGCCAGCCCTCCGGCCGCCGAAGAAAGGTAACGTAGCACGCAGAAGCCACCAAAAGACTGGCCGAGCACGCTCCAGCGCTCCACGCCGAGGTCGTTGCGGATGAGCTCGGCGTCACTCACGATGGAATCCGCCCGGAAACAGGCAAGGTAACGAGCCTGTTCTTCGGGGCTCATGTTTTCGAGCGCCCCAATTGGCGCCGAACGGCCGGTCCCCCGTTGGTCCAGCATCAGCACCCGGTAGTCCTGGAGGGCGCGCTCCAGCCAGCCGGGAGCCGAGGGATGAGCGGTCGGGCGGGGCGCCTCCATGCCGGGACCGCCTTGCAGGAACACCAGCAACGGCCGGTCCCGTCCCTCCGGCAACGCCACCTCCCGGGCGAAGAGGGTTATCCGCTCGCTTTCGGGCTCCGAGTACCTCAGCGGCACAGTGAACTCGTGCTCGGTAAGGACCAACCCCGGGATGTGCGCGGTAACGGGCATGGCTGCGATTCTGACACTTGTGGGACCGGTGCGACCCGGTGCTGACAGACCACTTGCCCGAAACAGCTTCCGACGGAAAATGGCAACACTATCGCCAGCGCGCATGATGAGGGCATGCCTAACCCTCCAGGCAGCCACCGGCTGCTAAGGCACAGGTTGGTGTCGCTGGCCTTTATGCGGGCGGCCGGGCGTTCTGGCGCGGCTCTCCTCCGCCATGGTCGCCGACGCCCGGCGCGCTGGGCTCACCGCGGACGGCCCGGCGGGCCGGCAGTTGTTTTCAGGCGTGCAAGGCCGACGTTTTGTCCATGAGACGCCCACAGGGATGCCGGACGGGTCTGATTGGTCGCCGGGCCCACGTGACCGCGAAGCCGGTGCGCGTGAGTTGGGCCATACCTCGGCAGCAAGTGGGTGCGTCTGCCGTCGCGAGCCTCATGGTCAAGTGTCTCTTGGATTGCGTTCAACACTCCCGGGCGACCCAGTGATGGACGCGAGCAAACAAGACTCACAGCGAACCCGGTGGTTGGCAAACAGCGCCGCCTATGTCTGCACGAGCTCGGGTAGCCGATGCGCTGGCTCGGCCTCGGCCCCACACCAGGCGGGGTCGTCAGCGACTGCGACCCGAGCGCACTCTGACGGGAGGGCCAGGCGCACCGGGCCGGCGCCAAATGGCTGCCGCACACGTGGACGGGCGAGGACACTGCCGGGGTCGTCAGGGTGATTCGGCCGACCCTGCCCTGCGGCCGACGCATTGAGGACCTTCGCTACGGTCAAGGGCTCTCTTAGCGCTTCGATCGCGCCTGCGGGCCAAGGCACAACACGGACAACCGTCTGGCGAGCAGCCCGGAACAGAATGCCGCCCTCGCCCCACTCGAAGGCGAGGACCCGGCCCGACAAGACCACAGTCAGGCACACAAGGTTGGCTCCCGATAGCGCTGGCCCTGAGAGCCTCGACGGGAACGGCAAATCTCGTGTCTCCGAGACAGCGTAAAAGCCGCAAGTACACGAAGGGTCCGGGACTGCGTGTTCAGGGGCAGCGCGCAACTCCGCCATTGCCAAAAACCGTTGGTATGCAAGGTGCTGGGGGCCGATACGCTCCGCGATGTCGCGGTAACGCTGGGCTACGTGGGGCGGAAGGCCGCTGGCTGAGCAGTCAGCTTGGGCGTCTGCCGGGTAAGGCGACCCTCTGGTGTTCAGCGGCACGAAGCGGTCGCCGTCCTCTCCAGCAAGCTTGTACGCCCAAACGACCCAGGTTCCATCGATGGTAGTTGTCAGGCTGCCCACCAGCTCAGGCACCTTGGGCTCGCCGCAGCTGCCCGCAATGAAGTCCGCCACCAACCGACCTGCTTCGCACATGGCTACCTCCGTTTCGGGACCAAAAGCGAGACTAACCAGGGCCATCAACACCTGCCACTCCGCGGTGGAGGTCGGACCGCGGCGGCCCGTCGTGCCCGAGGCTGTCACACCTCCGATCTTGTGTCCGGGGCTGCGAAGGACGACGCCGGGGCTTGGTCGTCCGACCGGGCAGGTGGTTCCGCTTAATTTACAAATCCGAAAACGACGGGCACGCTATGAACTGCCCGCAGCCCGTCGTTGCCTCAGGCTGGACACCGGACGGCAAAGGCCGTTGGTATGTCGTCGACGTCTACGAACATAATGGCTCGCAGCTCCAGGAACGGCCGCAAGTAGAGATACCCGAATGTGCGATGGCTTGCGAACGCTCTGTGCGCCCATACCACCACCTGGGTATGAGCTGGGGAACTGCCGGCTTTTGACTGGGTTAGGCTCTCGTCCAAGCTTGACCAAGGAGGCTGAGAAGTGGCAGAGATCGCTGACAAGGAAATGGAAAGAAGTGCCGGGACGGCTGGCGCTATCGCCGGGGGTGTTGCTACAGGTCTGCTAGTAGGGTCGGCAATTCCCATTCCTGTGGTCGGGCCACTGGTCGGTGGCGTCGTGGGGGCAGTGGCCGGGACAGAGGTAGGTCGCCGGCTGGGAAAGGCCACGTTTACCGCTGGTGCGGCCTTCGTCAAGACCTTCACTTCCTGACCAAAGTCGACGGCCTCTGGAGACGGCAACTGTTCTTTAGGTGCGGAACCAAGCGGCTGGCAAAGGCAGGCCGTTCTTTGACCGGCAAGAGGAGCATTTCCAATTCCCGACGGCGTTCTTGGTCCAAACCACATTGGGTTTCCCACATTTCGAGCACACGAGGCGCTTCGCTTCGGCCTTGCATTGAGCGTTCACACATCGATGGGTTGCAGGGAACCCGGGCAACATCTGTTCGGCGCGGCACTTTCCACACGCCACCCGACACCGCCACGTAGCCCAGTTCAAGCGCCCGCACCGACCGCAACTCCATCCAGTGCCTGGGAACCAAACTTGAGTTTCGCTATTGCAGGAGGGGCATACACCCCAAAAAAGCTGCGCTCCGCACCTTGCGCAGGCCCACGGCCGGCGCGCTGGCACAGTATCCGCGAGGCCGCACCGCGGGCATGTTGTCATAGCCATTCGGTCGCCGGCTGGGCGGGCGTGCTGGATTGGCATGGCACAGTGGGTGCACGCGATCGCACCTTCTGTCGGCGGAGGAGCGCCACAATTGGGACATGGGATATTGCCTTCCCACGACGGGGCCGGGTTTCCCCAAGCGACGCCGTTCCACCAGCCTTGATGACCCGGGTGTGTCGGGTCGTCGTACCAACCCGCAGGCGGCGGCGGTGGTGGGAGGCTCATACTAAGAGAACTTCCTATCCCCGGGCGGTCCCGCGCTCAAGCTGGCGCAGCGGCTTTTCGCGTCCTCGTGCCA
>DATJUH010000466.1:0-3109 GCA_035502515.1 Acidimicrobiales bacterium | reverse complement strand
CCCTCCGGCAGTACCGGCATTCCCAACACGGAACGATTTGTTCCGACACCACGCGGTCGCCGACCTCGATCGCCCAGCGCTCACCGGCGATTTGATCGAGCGTCACCACCGTCCCTGCGAATTCATGCCCGGGTATGACCCCTCGCTCTGCGTACGGCGGACGATGATCGTCACCCCAAAACTTCGGCGCCCCGTGATAACACTTAAGGTCGCTGGCGCAGATCCCGACGGCTTCCACTCTCACCAAGGCGCTCCCTGGCCCCGGCACGGGCATCACGACCTCTTCAAGCTGGTAGTCATACGGGCCCCGGCAAACTACGGCTTGCATCCGTTCCGGCACGATCGCTCCTTTTTCTGGCTGGTAAACCCTCACCGAATGTTCTGATGGTAGCTAGCCTCATTGAGAGAGTTGCCGGTTAGCCGAACTACAGAGCTGTAACCTCGTAACAGTGTCGGACTGGCAAGTGGCCCTGATCGCCGCTGGGGCGGCCCTGGCCGGTCCCGGGCTCACCGGGTGGCTGCAGTCCCGGCTGCAAGTGGGGCGGCTCCGCCACGATCGCGCCGAGCGCGTCAGAGACCCCGGCGTGTGGCTTACGAGCAGTACCTAGACCCGTTTTCCGCACCGTTTCGGGCCTACACCGTCGCCCGCACCTCGCCGGTGGCGGTGCACGGGTGGCGGTCTATGGCTGTGTGGGTGCGCGGCGCGGGGTGGTGGCAATGGCAAGCTCGTCGATGACACCCGCGGGGAAAGGCCTTGTGGGGTTGTAGTTTTCAGCGGTGACCCATTGGCTGGCGCGGTCGGCGGGGGTCACGTTGTCGATCTCGTCGACGTAGAAACATCGCCACCGTTTGGTGGGATCGGGGTTGAGTGAGCCGGTGGCCGTGTGGCTGGCGGACTGGTAGCCCAGCACCATAGGCCGGCCTGCCTTCCACCCCAGCGCATGGGGGCAGATCAGTCGTTGGCGGCCGTGATAGCAGACCAGAACTGGCCGGTGGGCCCGTAGGGCGATGCCCAGCGCGGTCCACGGCGTTGGCGCCGTGGTGATGGTGGCGGTCATTGCTGGGTCATTTGCCGAGGCTCGGGCCAGGGCAGCCCGACGCCGAGCAGGGCAAGGATGACCCGTTGGATGGGGCTGAGCCGGTCGAGGACGAGGCCGGCTGAGGTGTAGGTGAGGCCGAGGTCGCTGAAGGCGGCGAGGGCGGCGCGGGCGGTGGGTTTGGCGGCGCGCCCTTCGGGCAGGATGCCGGGCAGGGTTGTGGCCTCGCCCAGTGCGACGCGAAGTTCGGCTTCGATGAGCCCGAAAATGAGCAGGGCAATGCCGATCACGGCGATGAGGGCTTCGATGCGGGCGTCGTTGTGCAAGAAAACGGGGCGGACCCGGAGCGTCTGTTTGAGGTCCCGGTGGCGCTGCTCGTCGACCCACTGGCCTTTGTAGATCTTGAGCACGTCGAGCGCGGAAAGGCGCCGGCCTTCGGGGTCAGCCAGGTTGGTAGCCAGCGCGTAAAGGCCGTCAAGGGCGCCGGCCGCGTCGATGGCGTCTTGGTCGCGTGACCACGTGATGGTCGGCTTGCCGGTGCCGGGCCCGCCGGTCTGCACGCTGATCAGCTGGGCGAGGTTGCCTGTGAGGATCTGGGCGACTCTTTTGTCGACTTGGGCTTTGGTCTTGTAGTGGCAGCCGCCGCAGCCGTTGCGGACCCGACCGAGGGCTTCTTCCGCTTTGGAGAGGGCGCGCTGGCGGGCGTCTCGAACTGAGGTCGCCTCTTCGGAGGAGTAGATGTAGGCGACGCGCAGGTGATGTGTGGTCCCCCCGGCGGCGCTGACGGGAAAGGGGCGGAGCAGTCCCTTCCAGATGGCCCTGCGGCCGGCGGGAAGGTGCTGCTCGCGCTCGGAGCAGTAGTGGAGGCGTTTTAAGGCCGACAGGCCGGCAGGGACCTGCTCGCAAAAACGTCCTGCCCAGCCGGTATCGGCGCGCAGCGGCACGACGAAGCCCACCTTGGAGTTATCGAGGGTGCAGAGGTTTTCCAGGTAGCCCAGTCCCGAGTCGGCCACGACGACCAGCCCGGGCGGTAGTGCGGCGGCGAGGGTCTCGATGCCGGCCATGAAAGCGGGCAGCTCGCTGGTAGCACCTTGGTGGGGACGGAAGTACAGCGGCACACCGGACTTGGTCGAAGCCTGCAAGGTCTTGACCTGCCGTTTGATGGTCCGGTCTGCCGACCAGCCCTTTCTTACCAGCGTCGAGTGCTCATAGCCGCCGGCGAAGCGCACTGCGGTGAGGTCCAGGTGCAAACGGCTGGCGTCTACCTCGAAGCGTTCGATGCTGCGGAGCAGCAGCTTGGCGCGCAGCTTGTCGGCGTGAGGGGAGATGGCGTCGAGGGCACGGCCCAGCCGGTCGTCGTTCAGCAGGCCCGCGGGGACGTCGAACAGTTCGGCGACCGCGGCCGAAGACGCCCACGAGGCGATGTCGTAAAGCGGGGCGGGGCCACACAGGCGGTTGGCGACCAGCACGGCGATCACCTCGCCGTGGGTGAGCAAGGACTGGCCCCTCATGGGGGCGATCTCGTCGATGGCACCCACCAAGCCGAGACGGGCCAGGTAGTGGGCGACCATCAACAGCGGCCCAACCTGACGGCGGGTGCCGGCCGGCGGCGGGTCCAAGCGGGCGAACGCCCCAGCCCAACGTTCCAGCTGGCCAGAAGCTTTCAGCTCGTCGAGCCGCCCCAGTGTTGCCACAACACGCTGCCGGACCTTGCCGCCCTCCCGACGGCCCTCGACAAGCTGCACGTACTGGTGGACCTGGTCTCCTCTACGGACGTTCTTGACCCTCGCGTACATCGTTGGCACAACGATAGCAGCAGACAAAACCGAATTACAAGGATGTTCTTCTGAGTGTTGGCACAACGCACCTGAGCTCTTCAACCCACCTGGAGTGCAGAAAACCCAGCACCGCAGGCACAACTAGCCAGAACCGTCTGCCCGCTACCGGCCTATGGTGCGGAAAATGCGCCTAGTGGCCCGGGCCGAAGACGGCATCGGTTCAGGCAAGGCGCTGACCGAACACATGCTGGACGGAGCAGCCCCACCGACGGCGTTTGTCTGCGTCAGCGACGC
>DATJUH010000465.1:0-3467 GCA_035502515.1 Acidimicrobiales bacterium | reverse complement strand
CCAGGCCCAAAATGCATGCTCTTCTTCCCGGTCGAGCAATTTCGCTTTGCCGCTGGCTTGGTCCCGCGCCCAGACATTGCCTTCAATGCGGGGCCGCAGCCGCGTCGAGCGGACGAGGCTGTGGCCGTGCGCATTCCAGTGATTTCGGACACCCGTTCCGGTTGAAAGCGGACGCGGTTCCGGCCGAAAACGGACAAGCCAGAGGACGGGCGGGAGCTTATGGTCGTGTTCAGTTGTCAAATGGCCCAGCCGATGGGCCGAGCCACCTGACAGGTTACGACCTTGTTTGCTCAGCCCGCCGGATCGCCGCCTTTGCCCAGCCCTCGGGAGCGGCCTCCCCGGCGCTGGAGCGGTGTGCCCTCGGGAGCGCCCGCTTTGCGTCTGCGCCAGGCCGCCTGCCTGCATGCGGCATCACAAAAGCGACGCTCGGAACCGACTGGGTGGTTGTAGAAGAGCCCTTCGATGGCGGTGACGACCTCCCGGCCGCAGCAGGCGCAGGTGAAACTGGTGCGGCGGGGCTCCTCGTCGAGGGGCGTCCGGGCTGGCCGGCGCGAAGTGTCACGCATTGTCGGCGTCCTCGGTGGCGGGCCCGGGCTGGCGTTTGCGCATCGAGGCACCCTTCAGTGGGAGCCGGTGGGCCGCTTGGCAGACGCGGTCCAGGACAGCGTCGGCCAACGTGGGATCTGACATCGAGGGGTGCCACTTTTCGACCGGTAGCTGGCTGGCGATGACCGTCGAGCGCAGCCCGGAGCGGTCCTCCACGACCTCCAGCAGGTCCCGGCAGGCCTCGACCGGGGCGGGGGTCAACAAAAAGTCGTCGAGCACGAGGACGCCGACGCGCCCGGTCTGAGAGAGCGTGCGGGCGTAGCGGCCGTCGGCCCGCCCGAGGGCCAGGTCGTCCAATAACCTCGGCGTGCGCACGTAAAGCGCCGTATGGCCCTGGCGGATGGCCGAGTTTGCGAGCGCACAAGCCAAGAAGCTCTTCCCGCAACCGGTCGGCCCCGTCACGAGCACGTTGTGGTGCTCCCTCACCCACGCCCCCTGGGCCAAGCCCAAGATGACCGAGCGGTCGAGGCCCCTCGGGGCTCGGAAGTCGATGTCCTCGACGGCCGCCGGGTAGCGAAGTTTGGCTGCTTTCAGGCGGGCGGTGAGCCGGCGGCTGTCGCGGGCGTCTGCCTCCTTGTCGACCAGTAGGCCTAACCGGTCGGCGAAGGCGAGCTCGTCGTAGGTGCCCGGTGCCGACAGTTGGTCGGCGAGGCCGGCGGCCATGGCGTGGAGGCCAAGCCCCTCCAATTTCTCTATCGTCTGGTTGGCGAACATCGCCCTCAGGCCTCCTTTTCGGTGGCGTAGTAGGCGGCACCGCGCAGGTTCTCGTGCTCGGTGGGCGCAGGTGCCGCCGAGACCGCCGGGAGCGCCACCTGGTCGAGGTTCTGGGCCAGGATCGACTTGACCGAGGTGTAGGAAATGGCCCCAGAGGCAAGTGCTCGTTGGCAAGCCGCCCCCAGGCGTTCGTGGCCGTAACGCTTGGCCAGGGACATGAGGCCCAGGCAAGCCCGGTAAGAGTGCTCGGGATGTGGCTTGGAAGAAAGGATCTTCTCGGCCAGGTCAGCGGCATGGGGGCTCACCGTCCTCGCCCACTCGACCAAGCGCGACGGCGTCCACTCCAGGTGGGCGCGGTGGCTGGGGGGCATGTGGGCCGGGTCGGTTGTGTACCTCCGGCGCCCGTGCTCGCGAGCGTGGCTGGCCACCCGGCGGCCGCCCCTGTAGGCCTCGATGGTGCTGGCCGTCGCCCGCAGCTCGAGCTTTTGGTGCACGAGCGTATAGGGGACGGAATAATAATGACGGCCGGAGCTGTCGCTGTACTCGACGTGGTAATCGATATTGACGGTGACCTTTTTCCACTCGGCCAGCTCGTAAGCTTTAGCGGGCAACGGCTTTAGCGCCGGGCGCTCCAGCTCTTCGAACAGTTCCCGGCGCGAGGTCGGCTCCCCCCTGAAGGCCCGCTCGTTCAGCTCGGCCACCTTCTGGCGGATGGCTTTGTTCAGCTCGGCCAGACTGAAGAACTGCCTGTGGCGCAAAGGCGCCAGCACCCATCGCTCGACGACTTGGACACCGGCCTCGACGGCGGCTTTGTCACGAGGCCGGTAGGTCCTAGTCGGCAATATGACCGTGCCGTAATGGTCGGCCAGCTCGGAATAAGACCGGTTTACCTCGGGGTCGTAATAGCAGGCCTTGGTGACACCTGATTTCAAGTTGTCGGGCGTAATTGCCACTGCTACGCCGCCATATGCCTCGAAGGTGTGCACGTGGGCCATGAGCCAGCTGTTCAGCCCCTGGTCCCTAGTCGCCTCGACGTAGAGCATCCCCGAACAGCCGAGGACGGCCACGAAGACCTCGGCCTCGTCGACCTCACCCGTCCCGGGGTCGACGACGGGCACCTTGGCCCCGCTGAAGTCGACGAAGGCCCTCTCCCCGGCCGGGTAGCTGAGGCGCATGACGACGTCCTGGCAATCGACCCAGTGCTCGTAGTGGGCGCAGAACTGGCTATAGCCCCAGCCGTCTGGGTGATCCTCTTTCCACTCGAGCCATAACAACTTGAGCGTCACGTGCTTGCGGCTGCGGAGCTCCCTGTGCACCTCCCGCCAGTCGGGCACGGGCCGGCGCCGGGCGAGCTCGGCGGTGGCCGGCGGGAACAGGCGAGCCTCCAGGGCCTCGTCGTCCATGTCTTCGGGCAACGGCCACGACAGCCCTGCGCCCTCGGCCCGCACCAGGTACTCGTAGACGGTCGTGCGCGCCGCCCCGGTGCTGACGGCGATCTCCCTTATCTTGAGCCCGGCGGCCTTGAGCCGCAGGACTTCTCGGATCTTCCTCATGGTTAGCCTCTTTCTGGGCACGTGGTCCTCCTTGTTACACGGGTGTAACTAGTGAAGAGGGCCACGTGCCCTCTTGGGTGGACCAAGGCACCACCCACCCTCGTCAGGGGCTTAGAGGTGTCCGCTTTCAGCCGGAACCTTGTCCGGATAACTCCGGAACGCTGTCCGCTTTGCGCCGGAACCGGTGTCCGTTTTCCGCCGGATTACGCACTCAACCGGACATGGGTCTTCAAAGGCGGCACCTGCCTCCGCAAGTGCTACTACGAGACGTACCGCTTCTCCGAAGACCTCGACTTCACGGTCGTGGGCGGGGGGCCGGAGCAGCCCGAGGACCTCATGGCGATCTTCGGCGAGGTCGCCGAGTGGACCCGCGAAGAGTCTGGTATCCAACTGGTGCTCGACGAGAAGTCGTTCCAGCGCAGGAAGAACAAGCGGGGCAACCCGACCACCCAAGGGCGGCTCGCCTACCGGGGGCCGAACGACGACCACTCAATGCCCAAGGTCAAGCTCGACCTCACCTCCGACGAGCTCCTGGTCGACCAGCCGGTGCCCCGCCCGATCGGGCACCCCTACAGCGACCGGCTACCCGTGGCA
>DATJUH010000464.1:0-3417 GCA_035502515.1 Acidimicrobiales bacterium | reverse complement strand
CGTGTCGTAGTCTTGCACGACCCGACACTCGAGCGCCTGTGGCGTGTAAAAAAGGCGGCCGCAGAGCTGACCTTTGACGAGGTGCGCGGCCTCGACGTCGATGGGTACCACGTCCCCGGTCTCGAGGAGGCACTCAATGCCCTGAGCGTGCCCGTTATGGTGGACATGGACGACCCGGCATCGGTCCTCGACGTGCTCGGGGAGGTCGTCAGCGCTGGCGCCCTTGGGCGCTGTTTGTTCGCGGGGAACTTGACGGGCCTCGAGGCGCTGAGGAAAAAGAACGCGGACGCGCGTATCGCCTTAACCTGGACAGAACGAGCGTTGCCCAGCGACGCGTTACTAGAAAAGCTGCGCCCAGAGTTCTTCAATCCCCGCTGGGACCTCTTGGTGCCCGATGGAATAGCCAAAATGCATAATGCCGGTATCGGCGTGTCGACGTGGACCGTCGACGACCCCGCGAGGATGGCGCGCTTGGCGAAGATGGGCGCTGACGCCATCATCACGAACCGCGTAGGCCTGCTGGTCGAGCTGCTACGTGGACGGGTGGCAGGGGCCAGCGGGACAACTTCCGGCGCTTGACCTGTGACCTTGCCTACCTCTCGAGGGTTGGAGGACGTCCCGGATGCCCATTGATGCGGCCGAGCTGCGCGACTGTGAGGAGCTGGCGATGGCGCTTGCTGACTATGCGGTTACCGAGATGCGAGGCCGCCGGGTCCTAGCGCATGAGCGCTCGACCAAGTCGGGGCCGTCCGACTGGGTCACGGTCGTCGACATCGGCATCGAGCAGCATGTGAGACAGGAGTTGCTCGCTGCTTTTCCGGGCCACTTGATCGTCGGGGAGGAGTTCGGTGGCACCGCCGACTTCACGGTGGGAACCCCCCTTTGGTACGTGGATCCGGTAGACGGGACGACGAACTTCGTCCACGGCTTGCCCTGGTCTTCCTTCAGCCTTGCCTTGGCCGACGACGAGGGCCTCGTCCTGGGCATAGTCGCCGACCCCCACCGTCGCGAGGTCTTCAGTGCTGTGCGGGGGCGCGGGGCGCGGGTTGACCATGAGGTGGTCAGCTGCGCCGGAGGGACCGATCTCGTGGGAGGCCTGGTACTGAGCGAGTTGGCAGGTACAGCGTGTTGGCCTGGGTTTACGGATATGGTGTGTGAACTTAGCCGCCGGGAGTGCGTTACCCGGGTCTTGGGGTCGTCGGCTCTATCCTTGGCCAGCCTTGGCGCTGGGCGGGCCACCGGCATCGTCCTCGGCGGCTTTGACCCGATTGACGTCGGGGCCGGAGTGCTGATCGCGCGCGAAGGCGGTGCTGTCGTCCGTACTGGCCGCGCTGCAAGCCGCGTACTTCAGGCTTCCGGGCCGCGGAGCTACGACTCCCTGGGTCACGATTTACTTGTTGCCGCGGCACCGAGCGTGGTCGACGAACTGGTCGACGTACTCGATCTTGTGACGCGCAGCCGAGATGCTCCGAAGAGCTGAAACGGGCTCCGTCACAGGCAGCACCACAACTTTGACCAGGGGCTTGCCAGCACAACTGAGCGCATGTCGGTCCTCCGACATGAACTCGCGCTCCAATGGGCATCGCCGTTACGGGCGGTCCAGGTTGGCGTCCCGATTGGGGGGCGTAGTTCAGGACTTCGAACCCCGATCTGCTCAACCCCTCCAAGTCGTTACCAAAATGGTAGACGGTACGCCGATCTTTGTGCAAGACAGCGTGAGGTCTGACTCCGCGTCAGGTCGATATGGGTTGCACGCCTTCCGGGACAACTAACCGGACAAGGTCAGTAATCTCGTGTGTCTCGCCCGCCGCGCCCCCCCGCCTGCGATTCCTGCACGAATTGGGTAGCTCGATGCGGCGGCCATATCTTGAGCAAGTTCCGGCGCAGACGTGGTAGGTATGGCTGTACGGTTTGGCTGCCCGACGCGGAACTGCCGCTGTCCGGGAAGCCGAGGAGGCCGCCATGCCGACCATTATGGGTCACCACGACGTCAAGAACCGCCAGCACTGGCTGGCTTCGCCCAAGCGGGAAGAGTTCTTCGGGCCTCTCGGAGTGACCAACATCCGCACGTTCGTCGACCCGCACAACCCGAACCACGTCGCACTTTTGATGGATGTTCCTGACATGGAACCCCTTCAACACCGCCATGCAGGCCCCAGAGGCGGCTGAGGCCATAGCACATGACGGGGTGCGGCCAGAAACACTGGTGATCCTGGTCGAGTCATAGTTCCTACATGCCGGTTGCCTGTGGCGACAGGCTGCTGGCGTCGGCCGTGCCCGAAATGTACATAGCTGATCTGAGCAACTGCTCATCCCCTACCAAAAGTGGCTTTTGCGCGTGTGTAGCATCCGTCGGTGGCCCTCGGGGGATCACCTTTGTCCGTTCTGGTCACACCCCAGCGATCAGCAGAGGCGCGCCACGTTGCCTTGCTGCCTGGGGGCGCGGTGCGAAAAGATGAACACCGGCCAGGAAGACTCGCCAGGACCACGCTCCTATGGCACGAGCTCTCGCGCTCGAACTTGCGCCGGCTCGTCCCGACTCAGCGCTTGAAACGATAGTTGGGACCGAAGGCACAATGCTCGCAATCCCAAGACCGCGCAACTTGGGCTTACCATAATGATCGCCATGCGTCGGGCGGTCGTCTTTGTCGCTGGGGACCACTCCGCACACGGGGCGACGTGGCCGACCACAGTTATTGGACGCACTCGGGTCCGTTCCGGCTTCTTGCTCTGCACCAATTGCTCGCGTTCTGAGGCAAATACGAGCGCTCTACGCCGGCCGTCTGGCACGACGCAGGTCTAATGATGCCGGCCTTGGACCTTTCACCTGACGGCTGCCTTTATTAGCCTTCAGTAGCCGCCGGCGCGCTCCAGCGCAAGGTCCACGAGCTCGTAAAGTTCGCCAGTCAGCACGGTTACGGGCGCGAGGAGCTTGTCCGTCGTATCGAGGCGGCCCCTTAGTCAGGCTTAGAGGCGGTCGCCTGTCAGCGCCCGCCGCCAGACTGGGTACCAGGACCGTCGTTACAGTTAGGTTTTGGCACCCAAAGACGGTGGTGGCCCCCAGAACTGGCCGAGCTAGCTGTCCATTGGCCCATTTCGGCCTGCCCAACCCGTGAAAAAGACATTGGAGCACGACGAGAACCGTCCCTGCACCGACAGGGGAGAAGGGGGCCAAAGCCAGACGACCTCTCAGCCGGCGACGCCTTTGGATCGGCGTCATTATGGAGGGTTTTTTACAAGCCTTCCGTT
Organism: Acidimicrobiales bacterium; assembly: GCA_035502515.1. Taxonomy (GTDB): domain Bacteria; phylum Actinomycetota; class Acidimicrobiia; order Acidimicrobiales; family Palsa-688; genus Fen-671. The sequence goes on along the minus strand of DATJUH010000464.1, from coordinate 168 downwards.
AGGTCGCGCCGTTGTGTGCGAAAAACCGTTGCCCAGCACGATGTTTTACTGACGCCAAGGTGGCCATAACCCTTGTTCCGCCGCACCTACGAGGTCTTCACAGCTAAGCCGACCCGGCCCGAACCGGGAGGGACGGCGCGAACTACGAGGTCCAGAGGCGAACAAGAT
>DATJUH010000463.1:0-12422 GCA_035502515.1 Acidimicrobiales bacterium | reverse complement strand
GCGGGACCGAGGGCAGCCTCTTGCCTTCCGAGGCCGAGCTGTGCACCCGGTACTCGGTCAGCCGCACCGTGGTCCGGCAGGCACTGTCCGAGCTCGAAAACGAGGGCCTGGTCCTCAAGGTGAAGGGCAAGGGGACCTTCGTGACGGGGCGCAAGCTGGACACGAGCTTCATCCAGGACAACCTCGGCTTCTACGAGTCGATGACGAGAGCCGGGCATGTCGTCGAGAGCCGCATCCTGACGCTGGCGGCCGAGCCTTCCACGGTGGACGTGGCCCGGCTGCTCGAGATTGGCGTGGGGGAAGAGATCGTCCGGTTCGACCGGGTCCGCAGTGTGGACGGGCGGCCGGTCCAGGTGGTGCGGGCCTTCATGCCGGCTCGGTTGCTCCCCGGTCTCGTCGACCTCGACATGACGGACCGGTCCTTGTACCAGGTGCTACGGGACTCTTACGGTTTGCGGCCAGCGAGCGGGCATCGCGCCATCGAGGCGGTGCCACTGTCACGGGAGGACGCCGCCCACCTGAAGGTCCCGAAGGGGGCGCCGGGCCTCCGGGTGGAAAGCATCACCCGCTCGGGCGAAGGAACCGTTTTCGAGCACTTCGTCGCCCACTACAGGGGGGACAGTTTCCGCTTCGAACTAGAGGTCCAGTCGGCTCCGCCCGAGGCTTCGGCCCGGCCACGGAGTTCCAGGAAGGGCTAGCCGGCCCCCGGCCGCAACCATGCGGCCGTAGAACCACCCCCTGACCCCGGCGATACCTGAAGCCGCACGGTGCCGGCGACTTCGTCTTTTTCGTAGCGAGCGACCATATCGCCACAGGCAACGGTGGCAACCGTCGGCACGGCGGTTCTCCCCGGTCTCGTAAGAAAAAGGGGCAAAGCGAAAGCCGCCCCCCGGGCCGGGGCTGTGCGCCTCGGCCCCTGGGGGCGGCTCGCTGTTACAGGGTCAAGCGGGCTCCGTGCGGAGCGTCAGGCGCCTGCCGCTTGCAAGTCGTGGTTGGCATCTGCGTAGGCCGTCTTCAGCAGGGACGTCGTCTTGGACAAGGTCTCCGGCCCCAACCAGATCGGCCCCATGGCCGTGCCCATGTCGGTGAGGGCCTGGTTCATGCCCGGGGTATTGGGCCAGTCCACCACCTTGCCCAGGGATTCCTGCGCGAAGGGTGCCATCGGGATGCCCTTCGCCGCCCAGGCGGCCGTAAAGTACTTGTCCAGCGTCGGGATCGCCGGCCAGATGTAGCCCCCTTCGCCCATGATCTTCTGCGAGGCAGCCGACCCCAGCCACTGCTCGAGCTCCCAGGTCTGCTGGAAGTGTGGCGTGTGGACGTTTATCCCGTCGATCAGGCCGTTGAACACGCTCCAGCGCCCGTCAGGGCCGGCGGGCAGAGGAACGACGCCGATCTTGAACTTGGTGCCGATCGCTTTCCATGCCGGATCGGTGTTCCAGTCGCCTTCGAGGTACATGGCGATCTTGCCGGCGGCGAACAGGTTGAGGTCCTGGCTGCTCGGGCTCTCACCGTTGGACCCCAGCTCCGACCCGGGCACCAGCACGTGGTACTTGTACATCAGGTTGTTGATGAACTGGGTGGTCTGGTAACAGGCCGGCGTATCGAAGCTGGTCGACGCGGCCCAGGCTGCGGGGATGACGTGACAGCCGTCCATCTGCCAAAAGCTGCCGAAACCGGTCTGGAAGGCGTTGTCCATTTCCATACCGTACGTAGCTACCTTGTTGGGGTTGAAGTTCGGCGACGTGGCGTTGTTGCCGCTCGTATCAGTAGTCGCCTCCTCCAGGAACTTGAGGAAGGTGCCCCCGTTGGTCGGGTTCCAGGTCCAGTTGCTGGGCGGCGTCAAGTGGTGAGCGGCCATGTAGTTTTCGTTGTAGTAGATGGCGATAGTGTCCCAGTCCTTTGGCAGCCCGTAAATGGCGCCCTTGTAGGTGTGCAGGGCGACCAGCGCCGGGATGTACTGGGACATATTGATGTTGGCCTTCTTGATGTCGGGGGCCAAGTTCACCAGGAAGCCGTCTTTGATCCATGTCGACAGCCACGGCGTGTTGATCCAGAAGAGGTCCGGCCCGCTCCCGGATGCGAACTCCTCTTGCAGCTTCGTCTGGTACGCCGCGTAAGGGATCTGCTCGACGCTGACGGTGATGTTGGGGTGGCTCTTCTCGAACACGGCAATCGACTGCTTGTAACCAACCTCTTCGTTCGGGTCCCACAGCGTGTAGGTCAGGTGGACGGTCCCGCCTGCACTGGCACTGCTCTCCATTGCGGCTACCAGGCCCATCGAACTTGCAGCCGTAGCCGTAGCCACTATTAGCGGCAATAGCCGCTTATGCTTCATTGGTTTTTTCCTCCCTTTCCTTGTATTTCTTGCGCTCCCTCTCGGGGTGGCGGTGGCCGGTTGCCACTGGTGTGTCGCCGCCGGACGCTCAAAATATCCGCATCAGTGACCCTGGGTCAGCTGGATGGACCGGATTATGTGACGTTGGAAAACGGTGAAGATCAGGATAAGTGGGAGCAGAGTGATCATGGCACTGGCGAGGACCAGGTTCCAGTCATCCCCGAAACTGGATTGGAAATTGGCTATTCCGGTCGTCAGTACGTAATGTGTGGGGTTGGTCACGATGAGCGGCCATAAGAAGTTGTTCCAGCTGAACACGAAGGCAATGATCGTCGCCGTTATGATGACCGGGCGGGAGAGCGGGACGATGATCTTCCACAAAGTACCTACTTCGCTGCAGCCGTCCATCTTCGAGGCGTCGACGATTTCCTGAGGGATGTTCAAGAAGAACTGCCTGATCAAGAAGATCGTATAGGGGGTCCCGAAAACATAGGGGAGGAATATGGCCCAGTAAGTATCGAGCAGGTGCAGCGAGTGCACGATCGTATAAAGGGGGATGATCGTGACGATGTTGGGGATCATGAGCGTTATGAGGTAGAACCAGAAAATCACATCCCGGCCGGGGAACCTCATCCGGGCAAAGGCGTAGGCCGCGATCACACTGAAAAAGACCTGCCCCACCGTCAATATCACCGTTACAAGGGCGGTATTGCCGAGGTAGCGGATGAAGTCCTGCTGGAAAAGAGTGTTGGAGTAGTTGGACCACTCCAAGTGGTGGGGGATCGTCCAGGGGGGCTCGGTCAGGATCTGGTTGGCCGGCTTCAGCGAGGCGAACAGCGCCAGTATGTACGGCACCATGAAGATGGCGGCAAAGCCGGTGAGCACGAGGTAGAAGAGTGTCAGCTTGCCGGCGTGGAAGACGGCCCTGGCTCCGGTCGGCTTCTTGGCCGCCGAACTGGTGGCGGAGGGGCTGATGGCGATAGTGGTCATGACGAATAGTCGTAGGTCGTGCGTTTCCTGAAGAAGATGAACTGACCGACGCTGAAGACGAGGATGACGCCGAACAGCAGGACCGAAAGCGCGGCTGCCTCTCCCAGCCGGTAATCGGTGAAGCCAATGTCGTAGATCGACAAGCTCATCACCTTTGTCGAATCGCCGGGCCCGCCCTGGGTCAGGACGTAAAGGGTGTCGAAGACCTGGAAGGACCCGATGACGTCGGTTATCAGCACAAAGAGCAGCGTGGCGTTGAGCAAAGGCAGGCTTATCCGAAAGAACTGCCGCCACTTGCTGGCCCCGTCTATTTCAGCCGCCTCGTAAAGGCTCCGCGGGATGGCCTGCAGGCCGGCCAGGAAGAAGAGCATGTTGAACCCGAGGAACTGCCAGATGTTCACGCCGGCCACCACCGGCATCGCCCAACTGGTCGAAGACAGCCAGTCCGGGCCCTGGATGCCGAACAAGCCGAGAAAGTGGTTCACTGCACCGAGCTTCGGGTCGAACACCCAGTACCAGATAATCCCCATGGCCACCGGAGTGGACAGATAGGGGGCGACGAACAGGATCCGGAAGAGGCCGGTCCCGACCCTCCTCCGGTTGAGCATGACGGCCAGGCCAAGGGCCAGAATTGTCTGGGCCGGGATGTTCAACAGCACGTAATACGCCGTGACCCCGAGCGAGTGGGCCGCCCCATCGAACTTGAACATGCTGATGTAGTTCTGGACACCGGCCCAACTCGAAGGGGAGGCCAGGTTGTAGTTGAGGAAACTGAGGACGATGACCCAGACCACCGGGACAGCCAGGAACAGGACGACCCCGATCATGCTCGGCGCTATGAACGGGAAAGCCCTTATGAAAGTCCTGAAGCCCGAGCGCTTGGTCCCGGCTTGAGGGCCCTTGTCCTTTGCGAACTCCTCGCTGTCGGCGGGGACGACACCAGTAGCTAGCGCCACCACACTCCCCCTGTTGGCCTTGCCCTCACTCTGGCCCCTCCCCCGTTGACCACCCTCCAGCGGTCAGTGGATCTTACCGAGTCCTATCAGAACCTATCAGAAGCGGCAACGCGGTTCACATCGGGCGCATGATTGGCGGCGATGATGACCTCTCCTATCTGGCTCCTCAGCTGCCGGCGGGCCTCCTCGGCGAGCCCGTCGTCGGTGACAAGTGTGTCGACGTCCGACAGGTCAGCCATGCTGCACAGTGCCGTGGTGCGCCACTTGGTGTGGTCCGCCACCACTACGAGGCGCCGGCAGCGGGAGATGAAAGTCCTGTTCGTCTCGGCCTCGGAGATGTTGGGTGTCGTCAGGCCGGCCACCGGGTCGAGCCCGTGGACGCCGAGGAACAAGACGTCGAAGTAGAGCGACCTGATCGACGCGTCCGCCGTCGGGCCTACCAGGGCGTCCGAGGGGGTGCGGAACTCACCGCCGGTCAGGATGGCCGTCGTTCCCTTACTGCCGGCCCGCTGCAGTTCGGTCCACACGTTCATGGAGTTGGTCACCACCGTCAGGCCTTCGCAAGAGGACAACCGGCCGGCCAGAGCGCAGGTAGTGGTGCCGGCCGACAGCGCTACCGCGGAGCCGGGTTTGACCAGCGCCGCCGCCCGTTCGGCGATGGCCGCCTTCTCCTGCTGCTCGCGCTGTACCTTTTTCTCGAAGCCGGGTTCTTCGGTGCCGTACTGGGCCAGCACCGCGCCGCCGTGGACCCGCTCGATAAGGCCGTCTTTTTGCAGGGCGTCAAGGTCTCGCCGGATCGTCATCTCCGACACCGACAGTTCCTCGCTCAGTTCGGTGAGCCGGACGCCGCCCCGAGCCCGGAGCTGTTCCAGGATCTGCTTCCGCCTCAATAGAGCCAACATGATGCCCTCCTCGGCCCGCGAAGCCTAACATTTCCCCCCGGCAAAGCCCAGGCGGAAGGGTGCCAATACGAAAGTGACGGTGGCTGCGACGAGAACGTAGTAGATAATGCGCTAACATGTGGTGTTTTGAAATCCTCAGTGCGCAGTTCCCGGGCGGCCGAGACCGCTCCCGCTTCCAGTGATGCAGACGTCGCGCCCGTTCGAGAGGCCGACATCAGGCAGGACCCGCTGAGCCAGGGCCTGGTGGTTGTGGCCCGGGGGCGGCAAAACCGGCCCAATCTTCCCAACGCCAACTCCTGCCCCTTCTGCCCGGGCGGGCTCGAGGCGCCGGAGCCGTACGAGGTGCGCTGGTTCAAGAACCGCTGGCCGCCACTGCCTGATGACCGCTGCGAAGTGGTTCTCTTCTCGCCCGAACACTCGCAAAGCCTCGGTTCGTTGAGCCCGCCCCAACTCGGCCTGGTGGTCTCGTTGTGGACCGAACGGACGGAGGCGCTCGGCGCCAGGGCGGACGTGGACTACGTACTTGTTTTCGAAAACCGCGGCAGCGACGTGGGGGCGACGATTTCCCACCCCCATGGCCAGATTTACTCCTTCGGGTTCGTACCACCAGTACCTTTGGTGGAACTTCGGGAACCGTCATGCGCGATCTGTGACGAGCTGGACGGCAAGGGGGCGCCGGGGGCCTCTCATCCCGGCCGGGTGGTGGCGTCTTCGGGCGGCTGGCAAGCGTGGACGGTGTGGGCACCGTCCTACCCCTACGAGCTCCTGATCGCCCCGGAGCAGCACCTCGCCGACCTGGCCGAGGCTCGCCCGGGCCACGATGGCCTGGTCGCGGTCCTCAAGGCGGCCCTGACGGCGCTGGACGGCCTCTTTTCCGCCCCCATGCCCTACATGCTGTGGTGCCATCAGCGGCCGACCGACGGCAGCGTCTGGCCTACAGCCCATGTGCATTTTCACATCGCGCCGACCAGGCGGGACAGCGGCGTGGCCCGCTATGTCGCGTCGGGGGAACTGGGATCGGGCGTCATGTTCAACCCGGTCGACCCGGAAGACGCCGCCCGCCGGCTAAAGGACCTCGTCCCTCACCGCCCCCCCAACGACCCGGAGGGCCCCCAGGACTCCGTGAGGTAAACACAAAGCTCGGGGAGGCCAGGGAAAACAAGGTCAGGCTTCACGTCGCTCGCGGCGTCAAAGTCGTCCTGGCTGACGCCGGAAAGCAACAGCGCAGTGTGGGCACCGGCGGCGGCTCCGCCGGCGATATCCGAGATCAGGTTGTCCCCGATCACCAGGCTTTCCTGGGGCGGCACGCCGATCAACGAACTGGCCATTTCGAACATGGCCGGGCTCGGCTTGCCCACACATACCGGGGTGGCATCCACACACGCACAAACTGCGGCCACCAGCGCTCCAGTGCCCGGGACAGCACCGTCCTCAGTGAGGAGCACGGCGTCGAGGCTGGTCGCCACCAGCGCCGCTCCGCCCGCCACCAGACGGACTGCGTGGGAAAGGGCGGCATAAGTGAAATCCCGGTCGAGGCCCATGACGACCACGTCGGCCGGACTGCCTACAGCCACGAGCTCGACGCCCGCCTGCGCCACCGATGCCTTGAGGGCGGGGCTACCCAGCACCAGCACTCGGCTCCCGCCCAGACCGGCGCCGGCCAGGTAATGCACCGTAGCATCCGCCACCGTCAGGATGGAAGAAGGCGGCACTTCCACACCCATCCGGCCCAACTTGGCCGCACAATCGGCCGCACTCACGGTCGAGTTGTTGGTCATCAGCACGAACGGGCGCCCTCTTAACAGCGAGAAGAACTCCAGCACACCTGGCATCGGGCGCTCGCCCCGGTAGAGGACGCCGTCCATGTCGACAATGAGGCCGCCCGGCGGCCGCTTCAAACCGGGCCGCCTTCGTCCCAGCGCGGCCATTGGCGGCCGAGGAGGTCGTGGACCGCGCAGAAGAGCTGGTACACCTCGTCGTATTTGCGCACCGGCCCGGGGCCCGGCTGCCACGTCCCGGCGGCCCGGACTACCTCGTCGGCCCCGGTCGACGGGTCGGGGTACCAACCGGCCCCGACCCCGGCCAGGATGGCCGCCCCCTGGATCCCCCCCTCCGTAGCGGTGAGGGTCTGGACGGGGTGGCCGAACACGTCCGCCCTGATCTGGTTCCACAAGCTGCTCGTCGCCCCGCCCCCGGTGCACCGTACCGGGCCGTCAAACCCCTCCGGGCACACGCAGTCGAGCGATCTGCGGTCCTCCAGCGTTATCCCCTCCAACACGGCTCGCACGAAGTGGCGCCGCTGGTGCCCCAATGTGGCGCCGATGAAGGAGGCCCGGGACCGGTCGCTCCCCAACGTCCGCTCACCGAGCAAGTACGGGAAGAAAATGAGCCCGTTGGAACCGGGCTCCACGCCGGCCGCCTCTTTGGTCAGCCGGTCGAAAGCATTCTTCACTAACTCACCTGGTTCGAGCGGGCCACAGAACTCGTCCATGAACCAACGGAACGAGACGCCGGCAGCATCGGCGATCCCGAACCGGGCCCAGTTCCCACTGGCTGACCGGAGGTTCATCACGCGGGGATCGGGCGACGGCGCGTCCGCTGCCACGGACATGATCGAAGCGGTCCCGGCGACCAGGGCCACCCGGCCGCTCCTGGTGAGCCCGGCCCCCAGGAGCTGGCACATCATGTCACCGCTCCCGGCCACCACCGGCGTCCCCGCCCGCAGGCCTGTACTAACGGCCACTTCGCCCCGCACCCCGCCGATCACGGCCGAAGAGCTCACGATGTCGGGGAGCTTGCGTTGCTCCACGCCCAGAGCCTCCATCAGCGGGGGCGACCATTGCCCGGTGGCGGCGTCGCAAAGGAACGACCCGGACGCCTCCGACGGGTCCGTGGCCATTTCTCCGCACAGGCACAGGTTTACGAAATCCTTGACGATGAGGAGCCGGGCCGAATGCGCGTAAGCATCGGGGTCGTGCCGGCGCAACCACGCCATCTTGAAGCCGGCCCAGGCCGGCAGCGGCCGGTTGCCCGCCAGTCCCGCCAAAGTGGAGGCGTCGTCCCGCCTCTCGAACTCCCGGACCTGGTCTGTGCACCGCTTGTCGCTCCAGATGGCCGCCCGCCGGCCGATCACGTCGCCCTCGGCTCCAATGGCGACCACACCGTGCATCTGGGCGCCGACCCCGACGGCCGCCACCGGTACCCCCGGGTGGCGGCCGACGACCGTAGCGATGTTGTCGACGGTCGTGGACCACCATTGGGCCGGCTCTTGTTCGGCCCAGCCGGGCCTGGGGGTGAACAACTCGATGGGCGACGACGCGGTGGAAATGACGTGGCCTTCGTAATCGACCAGCGCGGCGCGGGTGCTCTGGGTCCCGATGTCGACCGCCAGTACGCATTCGGTCGCCACTATGGGCCAACACTTACGCGGAAAAGAGCCACCCCGTGGGCGGCGACATTGGCCTCGATCGGCCCGCGGGTCGTGAAGGTCTGATGAGACCACAGGTTGTCCACTTCGTAGCCCGTGGACGCGGCCAGGCCGACAGAGGCCGGGCTGGTGCTGACCTTCTCGCTCCTCGTCCCGGTATTGAAGAGGCCGACGACAATTTCTCCGTTCCTCTGGTTTTTGGTTATCGCCTTTTTGGCGAAGATTTGCTCCGTCGAAGTCTGGGCCACTCGTGACGCATCGACGGCGTCCTGGTCCACTGCGATCACCGCCGTGTTCTCGAGCAGGGCGCGGTCGGTGGTGTTGAGGTGGGTCAGGTCCGTGCCCAGGATCAGCGGTGAGGACGCGAGCGCCCAGAGGCTGAGCTGGGTCTCCCGTTCGGGCACTGTCAGCCCGTCGTTGCCGCCGTTGCCGACCTCGATCGAGTCGTAATCGTTGAATGCGCCCGGCCGGCCATAAGGACGCCACTCTGCCACCTGGTTGAAGCGGGCCTTGACATTGGCATAGTCCGTGAGGGGATAGCTCGACCCCTTTTGCTCGCACCCATAGCACTCGATGTCGTTGCCGGTGCGCCATCCATTCGAGAATTCGGCCCAGGTGGCGGCGTCGTGGATGTCGAGGCTGTTCGATAGTTCGAGGTGGATGCGCCGGCCGGTCTGGCGGAGCGCCTCCGACCACGCCTTGACGTCGGGTATGTCGAAGCTGCCGACGCCGTCGAGTTTCAGGTAGTCGATGCCCCAGGAGGCGAACTCGTCGGCCCATGAGTTGATGAAGTCCTGCGCTCCCGGCGCTTTGTAGTTTATGCCGTCCATTCCTCCGCAGTTGTAGTTGCGTTCACTGGCAGACGGCTCGGCGATCTGGTCGGCCGTGTACCCCGACGGCCGGCCATCAGGGCCGAGTATGGGCGTGTTCTCGGCCACGGCCTGATTGGATATGCCCGGGGTCACGTACAGCCCGAAGCCGAGGCCGAGGCTGTGCACATAATCGGCCACCACCTCGATACCGTTGCGGCCCGATGGGCCGGGAGGAAAGGCGGCGGGGTTGGTCACCCAACGGCCGTAGTGGTCCACTTTTGGCCCCTGAGCGCCCGGGCATATGTACCAGAAGTCGTCCAGGTTTACGTAGTGGTAGCCGACTTTGGCCAAACCGCTTGTCACCATCGCCTTGGCCTGGGCTTCGACTTTGGTTGCCGTCGGGTCGTGGCGCAAGAAGCTCCAGCTGCTCCAGCCCATGGCCGGCGCCATCCCGACCCCGTTGTTTTCGGCCCCGGCAGAGGGCACGCCTGGGCCCAGGGCGGCCAAGTTCGTTGCCATTACACCGATAACCAGCGCCGGGGGCAACCAGCGCATTACCCGGGCCAGGGATTTAGCGCCCCTCCTCCGGCCGATCGCGGCCTTCATCCGCCCGCAAGCGGCAACCTCAGGTCTGGCTGGTGCTCCCGATGAGGATGGCATTGAAGTCAGGAGTGTAGGCGCTCGGGTCACCGAACTCGATTGTGTTGTCCCCGGCGTTCAGCGGGACGGTGATCGTCATAGTCCCGACCGTGGTGTAGCTCCCCGTGGCTGGGAACTGAAGGGTCTGGGCCGCGCCACCGTCCACGCTCACCGTCCCCGGCCGGCCGGGCGACCCGGTGGCGTGAGACGTCACGAATATGCCGGCGTCCTGCGTAGCCGGACTCCTTCGGGCGCCACCCCGGCTTCGATGGTGCCGGCCGTCTCGGTCGACGTCCCGGCCCAGAGGTCGTCGAGCCGAACCCGTATAGCCACCCGGCAGGCCGAGGGCCGAAGCCGTGGTCGAGATGGTCTCCGGCTGGCTGCTTGAACAAACCGACGATCACGTCACCGTTTTTCTCCGTTTTGGCGAAGATCTGCGATGTGGACGTCTCGGCCACGCGGGAAGCGTCGATGGCGTCCTGGTCGACGGCGATGACCGCCGTGTTCTCCAGGAGCGAGAGGTCGGCGGGGTCCAGGTTGGTGGGTCGGTGCCCAGGATCAGGGGCGAGGAGGCCAGCGCCCACAAGCTGAGCTGTGTCTCGCGCGCCGGCAGCGTGAGGCCACCGTTGCTGCCGTTGCCGACCTCGATCGAGTGGTAGTCGTTGAACGCCCCCGGCCCACCGTAGGGTTGCCATGCCGCCACCTGGTTGAAGCGGCCCTCGACATTGCCGTAGTCGGTAAGGGGGTAGCTGGCGCCATTGGCCCCGCAGTAGCACTCGATGTCGCTGCCGGTACGCCAGCCGTTGGCGTACGGTTCCCACGTGGAGGCGTAATTAATGTTCAAACTGTTGGAAAGTTCGAGATGGATCGGCCGCCCGGTCTGCTGGAGGGCCTGAGACCAGCCGGCCACATCGGCGATGTCAAAACTGCCCACCCCGTCGAGCTTCAGGTAGTCGACGCCCGAGGAGGCAAACTCGTCGGCCCACGAGTCGAGGAAATCCTGCGCACCGGCGGTCAAAAGGTCCGGGTTACCCGATTGCGTGTCGAGGTAGTCCATGCCGCCGCAGTTGTAGTTGTTCTCCGTCTTGGACGTATTGGCGATCTGGTCGGCGGTATAGCTCGAAGGCTGCCCGTTGGGGCCGAGGACCGGCGTGTTCTCGGTTACGGCCGGCTTGGAAATACCGGGTGTTACGTAGATCCGAACTTGAGGCCCAAACTGTGCACGTAGTCGGCCACCGCCTGAATCCCGTTCTCAGTCGAAGAGACGGGCGGGAAGGTGGTGGCGTTAGGTACCCAGCGCCCGTACGCGTCCACGGCCGGGCCCTGACTGCCCGGGCAGACGTACCAGAAGTCGTCGAGGTTTACGTACTGGTAACCGACCCGCGACAAGCCGCTGGTCACCATGGCTTTGGCCTGGGCTTCGATGTTGGCCTCTGTCGAAGCCGTGGCGGAGGAAGCTCCAGCTGCTCCAGCCCATGGCCGGCGTCAGCCCTCCGCCGTTGTCCTCCGCAGAGGCGGCCGGCGCGGCGGTCACCACCACTGCGAGCATCGCGGCCAGCAGCGCCGGGAAAACGACCACCACCGCCACCAACAGGCTGCAAAGCTTCTTCACGACCGCCCCTTTACCCCGCGAAGCCACGAAACGTGGCAACTATGGACCAAGCCCTACCACAACCGATCAGTTCCGACCGCCAGCCGGCTACAGGCGCCTTTGTACCGGTCTCCCGTCGACCACCCTTTTTTGCGCACTTATTTGCCGATCTTGGGACCCGGACGCCTCCGACAGGCGGTCCAGCTACGGCTCTCCCTGCTCCACAGTTGATAACACTATCTCACGATATCAACCACTCGTCAAGACCCGGCTGCCCCGAGCTGTCGACGACCGTTCACGCAATGTTGAGCCGGGCGCCGTCTGGGGTTATGTGGTCGGCCTAAGTTCCCATCAGCGGTCCCAGCTTTTCCGTCCCGAGGGGAGAAAACAATGGCTTCTGGTCGCCTTTGGCGAACGTTGGGCGTCGTCTGACTGGCAACGGGAACCCTGGCCTTGCCCGCCGGCACCGCGGTGGCGGCACCGCCGGCGACGGGAGGGCCTTCGAACTCGCCCGGCACTACCTGCGTGCTCGGCCCGAGCGGGAACATCCGGCACGTCATCTATATACAGTTCGACAATACCCATTTCCTGAGGGACAACCCGAACGTCCCTTCGGATATCGAACAAATGCCGGCGCTGCTCAACTTCATGGAACGGTACGGCACCGTGCTCGACAACGACCACACGCCGCTCATCGCCCACACGGCCGACGACCTTCTTACCTCCGAGACGGGCCTCTACCCGGACAACCAGGGCATCGCCGAAGCCAA
>DATJUH010000462.1:0-7746 GCA_035502515.1 Acidimicrobiales bacterium | reverse complement strand
TTGGGGCCAGCCGGTGGCGCTGACCGCCACTTTGCCCGCCGATGCCACCGGCACCGTCGGGTTTTACGACGACGTGAACGGCGGCTGCGAGGACAGCGCCACCCCCGGCGCTGCCTGCCAGGGCCTGGGCGTAGCCAACATCCGGGACGGCCAGGCCGTCCTCAGCAACGTGACCGTCCCCCTGGGGGTGGGCACCCATTACCTGCACGCTTCCTACGGTGGCGACACCCACTACGTGGCCAACGACTCCACTCCGGTCACCGTTACCGTGTCCAAGGCCAGCCCACAGGTGACCCTCTCGGTCAACGGCACCGTCTTCCCCGTCGGCAGCGCCCCCGTTTCGCTGGTGGCCCAGCTGCCCTCAGACGCCACCGGCTCGGTCGGCTTCTACGACAGCGCCCTGCCCGGCCCGGACAAAGGCATCGGACTGGCCCCCATCGTGGACGGCTCTGCCACTCTCACCGGCACCGCCCTCACCGTGCCCCTGGAGGTCGGCACGCACCCGTTGTACGCCTGGTACGGCGGCGACAGTGACTACCAGCCCGCCGGGTCCAACGCCGTCGACGTCACCGTCAACTCGACCGACAGCACGAACGGCTGAGGGTCCACCTCGGGCCCCGGGACTACGGGGTTTCCGTGGGGTGCCCGCCGCCCGCGCAATTCAAAGTTATGGCATGGGCTTGGTTTTCCCGCAGGCCCGGACGACCGCAATGAGAAGTGACCCAAATAGGAGTGAAAGGAACCACAAAAATGTCCCGCAAGTTTTCCGGCCGTAGCCGCAACCAGCAAGCCGATGGCCTCTCCGGCAAAAATGGCAGGAACGGCGAAAAGCCCGGCCGCGGCCGGCACGGCTTCACAGCACCGACCAAAGCCGCTTTCGCCCGCTCGGGCCTGGCCGTGTTTGCCAGCCTCGGCGTTTTGGCTTCACCGTTCGAAATGGGCGTTTCGGCCGCGCAGCCACTGAAGCACGCCCTGGCGCCGGGCGCCCGAGCCGCCAGTGCCGTTGCCGGAGGCCCGACGTGCGCGCCGCCCACCCTCGTCCCCAACTCGGGGACAAGCACCAACACGGTCAGCTTGAAGGCGGGGCCAACGTTGCTGGGGGACGACGCCGACCCGCTGGGGATTATCGGGATCCTGGCCGACGGGGCTGAGAGCTGGGGAGAAGACTACGGCCTTGGCTGGCTGCTGAACCTGGTCAGCGGGCAACAGCCCAATGTCGACGCAGCCAAGATCCAGTCGCAGGTGGACACCATCGATTCCCAGCTTGGTTCGCTAGCCCAGCAGCAGTACCAGGACTGCCAGGACATGTTGTCCGCCATCAACAAGGCGGTCAACACCGTCGACAAAGGCTTTTACGACGACGAGGCCACCGACGTCGGCAATTATGTCAACTCGGTCGAAAATTACCAGAGCGACTTCAACCAGATAGTCGACGATTTGCAGGCCGACGGGGGCGACGCCAATGCCCTCAGCTCGCAGGACAAACAGGACCTCGAGGCCATGCTGAGCGGTACGCCCACGGGGTTGCGCGGTCTCGTCGACCAGATAAACCAGGTAGAGGGGGTGGCCCAGGCGCAGTCGGGCAACCTGGTGCAGCTGTACGCCAAGATCCTGGCCGAGAACTTCGGCTACGACCCGTACAAGACCCATATATTCCCAGCTGCGTTCGTAGATGCCGCCTACGCCCAGATCGACTACTACGCCGAGGTCGTAGAACAGGCTGCTTTCATGTACGCGAACGTTGCCCATTTGAACTTCAAAGACGGCACCAACACCTACACCTCGGACCCGGAGAGCATCGTCAGGTTTCTCAGCCTGGCCGAGACCGACCTCCACGGCTGGAGCGTCTCGTTCTCCGACGGGCCTCTCGGCGACGGGACGGCCAACTGGGTGAGCCAGGGTGAGGGACAGGCTATAGGCGGCCCCATCCCGGACGACACCGTGCTCGACTACCGCGTCCAGAGCCACCCGATGCTGTGGACCGACAGCCCCGTGGCCCTGAACGGCTACCCGGCCAGCCCCACGCCGTACTACTGCGCCAGCACGGCCCAGTTCTGCTACGACGACACCTTCGTCGGCGGCGACGTCATTGGCGACACCAACCTGGTCCTGCAGTCGCCCGAACCCCTCTCGACCATGATCACCGACGACGACTATGACGGCCTTTCTGGCTGGCGGGTGCCCACCATGGCCGACTGGCAGGCCCTGGAGGCGGGCGCCACCAGTGAGCTCACCGTTTGGGGGCCGGCCCACCACTTCGACATGTTCGCCCCGGCGAGCGTAACGTCCCACTTCGGCGGGAAGGACGCCAGTTGGGACGTCATCCCCCCTGTGCTGGTGAGCATGGGCGCGGCCAGCGGGCCTTACGGGGTCCTGGACTGGTACCCCGGGGTTTCCTACCTCACCCTGGAACGGCCGTCGTTCGGCGGCAGCCCGCAGAACGACATCGCCGGCCGGTTGTTCCTGGTCCAGGACTTCCAGCCGGCCGCCACCCCGCCACCGTTCTCGGCCTCGTCGTTGGAGGCACCCCGGCTGGCCAATTCGGCGGCCCCTCAGGACGAACGGGCCGTGACCGGGCCGACAGCCGACAGCGCCAGCCAGGGCCCGCGCCCGGCCGGCGACGACCCCGCGGCCCAGGTGACAGCGCAGGTGCCTGGCCCGACCACGTTCTCGACCCCGTCGGCCTGCTCGAGCGCCAACTCGTACACGGTCCCGGACGGGGTGGCCGCGGTGCAGGTCAGTGCCATTGGCGGGGCGGGAGCGCCCGGACTGCTCGACGGGACGCCTAATGCCGCCGGTGGCCTCGGTGGCATCGTCACTGAGACGTTCCCGGTCACGCCGGGTGACACCCTCTACGTGCAAGTGGGCGGCGCCGCCCAGGGGGTAACCGGAGGGGTGGGAGGCGGCGGCAACGCCGGTGCTGCCTCTCCCGACGAGTACAACGACCTCAGCGGGGGCGGCGGCGGTGCCTCCGGGGTCAGCTCCACGTCTGACTGCTCGCAATGGCTGGTTGTGGCCGGCGGTGGAGGCGGCGGGGGGAGCGGGGTGTACAGCCCCGGCGACGCCGAGGGTGACGCCTCACTGCACCTGGACGGGGGCCAGGGCGGCAGCGGCTGCCCGGAGACGGGTTTGTCCTGCCAAGGCGCCACCGCGGGCGCCAACGACCCGGGAGCTGGAAACGGAGGCCAACCAGGACAGCCGGCCCCGCATAATCAGGGCGGCATCGCCGGCCAACCCCAGTACTCGTCGGCCACGGGCGGCAACGGCAGTGATGGTGGCATGATGGCCGGCGGCAACGGCGGCGTCTACCCCGCCATATACCAGCATTACTACCTGGGTGGCGGCGGTGGCGGCGCCGGCTACTTCGGAGGCGGCGGCGGCGGTGGCGCCGGTTATGCGGCCGCCGGCGGCGGCGGGGCCGGCGGGGCCAGCTTCGCCGTCCCGGGCGGCTCCAACATCGGCTACAGCGTCGGTACATCAGGCCAGAACGGCTCGGTGACCATCACCCCGGTAGCCAAGACGGCTGCCCCCATCAGCGTGTCCGCGTCGAGCACCAGCCTGGCCTGGGGCCAGCTGGTGAGCCTGACCGCCACCTTGCCCACTAACGCCACCGGCTCGGTCGGCTTCTACGACAATTCGCTCCCGGGGCCGGACAAGGGCATCGGGACAGCGTCCATCGTGCACGGCCAGGCCACCCTTACCGACCCAACCGTCCCGCTGGCGGTCGGCACCCACTCCCTGTACGCCTGGTACGGGGGCGACACCCACTACCTCGGCGGCGGCTCCGCCCCGGTGGCCGTCACGGTGTCGAGGGCCACCCCGACGCTGGCCCTGACGGTCAACGGCACCACGCTTGCCGCCGGCCAGGACCCGAAGTCGCTCGTGGCAGAGGTGCCAGCAAACGCCAGCGGCAAGGTCACCTTCTACGACGACCAGAGCGGGGCCTGCGAAGGCACGTCGTCCAAACCGAGCTGCAATGTGCTCGGCGTGGCGCTGATCGATAACGGCTACGCCGCCATCACCCCCGTCCCCGTGCCCCTGGCGCAGGGCACCCACTCCGAGTTCGCCACCTACGACGGTGATGGCAACTACCTGGCCGGCAAGTCGAACGTCGTCATAGTTACTGTCAAAAAGGCGGCCGCTTCGGGCACGGCAGGCAGCTGAAGCAGGCGGTAGGGGCGGGAACAGCCACACAGGGACACCAGTACCGGCCGTCGGGACCGCCCGGCGGCCGGCCTCGTTTTTAGCCTCGCTTCTGCCTTTCACGGCGGCGATCGCTCTCATTGCCCCCGCAAGACGTCCCGCAGCCGCGCCACTTACATCAGCCCATCGCAACGCACAAGCCTCACCGCTCCGTATCCCGGTGGCCGCCAACAAATGGAGGAAGGTGCCCAACCTGAGCTCCTCCGCGTCGGCTGCAGCGATCAACTTCCTGACCTCTTCCACCTCTGGTGCTCTGACCGCGTCCGTCCGCTCGTCCAGTCGCCAAACCGCCAGATCGGCATCAGCGGCCGGGTTGTACACCGTCCCGGCGCTCCACATCTGAGCAAGCCGGCACGTCCGGTGCAACACGGCCTCGACCTGGCGGACAGTCGCTTGTGATAGCCCCTGTGCCTTCGGCACCCGGTAGTACCGCTCAATGTCGTACGACCCGAGCGTGGCTATCTTGCGCCCCGATCGACTTGCGGATGTGGACCTGCCAGATGCTCTCGTAGTGGCGAGCCGTCTGGGGGAAGAGGTCATCCCAGCCGTTCTCTTGCCAGGCTGCGATGGCGTCGTTGACCGTGGTGGACGGCCCCCACAGCTTCGGCCCAGCGGCGGTCGCGGCGCTAGTCGGGATTTCGGGCGGCTACGATTCCGAGACAATGGGCAGCCAGTTCGTGCGTTCGGTGGCCGAACAGTTCTGCGCCAGCACGCCTCCCTTGGTAGGCGGAGCCGGTACATGGGCCTCGCATGACGGCCGTACTGGGTGCAGCGCCAACAGCTCCAGGTCGGAGGAGATCGTCGGTCCCCCGGGGGGTGCGTTGCTGAGTGCCTCGGCCGCGCTCCGGGGTCCTGAGCGCGAAAGCCATGACCGCCGATACACGGCCGGGAGTTGCCCAAAGTGAGGGCCGTCCGGCCCCTGCGTCAGTGGCCCCGTCTGCGCTATACGGCCTTAGTCCTCGGAACGAGCCGCGTGTGCCCGAAATGTTGCCCGGAGGTGGCGCGATGTGGTGAGATGAGCACGTTGTGCGTCTTAGCGTCTTGACGGCGAGGTGAGTGGGGGGGAGCGGGATGGCTGAGTGGCTCCAGGCTCGGGGGGCGCAGACGAGCGGGCCGGCAAGAGCCGATGGCCCGGGCCGGGCCCATCCTGGCAGGTTCATAGCTGCTGTGCTGGCGTGCGGTGCATGTTGCGCCTGGGCGACCAGCCCCGTCGCCGCAGCCGCTGCTCTCCGGGCCCCGCACATACGGCGGGTTGCCCCCGCAGACACCCCCGGCCCGGACGGGGAAATCGAGCCCGAGGTGTGCTCGAGTTGTTCCCCGCCGCTCATTTACTACGGCGGCCCGGTCATGTCGACCAACGGAGCCACGGGTCTCACCGTCACTCCCATCTGGTGGCAGCCGAGCGGGGGGCGGTACGCGTTCCCGGCCATCTACGTAAGCCTCCTCGACCAGTACATCGCCGACGTGGCCGCGGCCAGCGGCAGCACCGACAACATTTACTCGGTCGACACCGAGTACTACGACGTCGTGGGCGGCCTGAAGACCTACATCACCTACAAGGTCACCGCAGGGGCCCCGCTGGTCGACACCGACGCCTTCCCGGCCAGCGGCTGCAAGCCGGCTCCCGGCTTCACCGAGTGCATCACGGACTCCCAGCTGCGGGCCGAACTGAGGGCGGTCACGAGCAGCCACAGATGGCCGACCGACATGGCCCACTTCTACCCGGTCTTCCTGCCGCCCGGGGTGGAGACCGAGGACATCGACGGGACGAACTCGGCCAGCGACTACTGCGGCTACCACCGGGCCTTCGGCTCAGGCGCCGACCAGACCGTCTACGCCGACCTGCCGTACCCTCCTTCGAACGGCGGCTGCGACACCGGCCAGGCGCCGAACGGGAACCTCCGCGCCGATGGCGAGGTCAGCACCTTCGCCCACGAGCTGAACGAAGCCATCACCGACCCGCTCAATCCCCAGTACGCCTGGTTCGACGGCAAGGGCAACGAGATCGCCGACATGTGCGACAACAACTACGGGAGCCCGCTGGGGTCGACCAGCGCCTCTGACCCGGGCGGCACCGAGTACAACCAGGTCATCAACGGGCACAAGTACTACACCCAGATGCTGTTCAGCAACTTGGCCTACGCCAAGTCCGGTGTAGGCAGAGGCTGCGCCCTCAGCGAGGCGCTGGCGGAGCAGCCCAAGGCGGCCGGGACAGGTACTGGGGTCACGACCATAGGCAACGCCTTCGCGGACGCCTTCCCGACCGCCTTGGCCGCCAACGGCAAAGCGACCTCGACCATCACGGTGGCCGTGGGCGACACCCACGGGTACGCGGTCCAGGGGGACCATGTCCACTTCAGCACCGGCGTCGAGTACGGGACGGGCCTGTGCGGCAAGCTCAGCAGCCACGAAGCGGTCACCGACTACTACGGCCACGCCACTGTGACCTACACAGCGTCGAAGTTCAACGTGCAGTGCTGGGTGCTGGCCACCGAGGCCGAGGGCGGCCGGGGGGCCGAGTCCATCCTTTACCAGGGTAAGGACGTAAAGTACAGCCCCAGCCTGGTGGCCAAGTTCCCGACCTCGCTGCGCCCGGGCAGTACGACCAGCTTCACCATGACAGCGACGAACCCCTCGCCTCACCCACTGGCCGACGCCCAGGTGAACTTCTACATCTATGCCGGGACAGGGACCAAGAAGAACGTGGACGCCGGCCAGGTGCACCTGTCGTACTCGACTCACGGCCCGAGCGGCCACTTCGCCAACGTCCGGCTCACGGGGTCGACGAGCGGCGGCAACGACATCAACGGTTACCTCGGCCCGGCCGTGGGCGCCACCATGGCGCCACGTTCGTCCGAGACGATCACCTTCCATGTCACCCTGGCCCGTAACGTCCCGGTCTCCAAGACGGTGCCGCTGGTCGGCTTCGAGGGCTACCTTTTCCAGGTAAATTCTGCGGCAGGTGGGGGCGCGACCATCGGCGACACGCTGGCTAGGGACATCACAGTGCCCTAGACGGGACGAGCTTGGTTCTTCTTTGTGAGAAGGCCGCGTCCGGTACATTTTTGCCCGGATCGAAAAACCTGGAGCCGAAACCAACGGCAGCATTATCGCGGCGACGGCATGTGGTGGCTTTTCGCCCCAGCACTGCCGTAGCTCCACTGGGATTTGGCGACAATGCGTCAAAATTGGACGTTTTTGAGATCGAACCACGCGAACTATTGGTCTGGGACCTCATGGGTCACGCATCCCTGCCGTCATCGTGGGCGTTAGTAATCGACGAGGGGCTTCCACGACGCGACGAGACGGGGCAAGAGTGCCGAGAAGAACTTACGCAAGCCACTGCACGGCGGCAACCAGTTCGGCCGCGCCGACGTCAAGCAGCTCGCTGTGGCCGGTCTCCTGGTAGCTGCCCTCGGCCAAAGAGAAAATGCGTACGCGCCTTTCCTGGCCTTCGACGATCATCACCTCGTCGACGCCGTGCGCGGCGTAGAAGGGTAGCTTCTCGTAGGTCTCGTCGTCGGGCGGTACGACCTCGACGAC
>DATJUH010000461.1:0-8871 GCA_035502515.1 Acidimicrobiales bacterium | reverse complement strand
ACGTTCTGCGTGCAGAACGCCACTTGCTCCGTCTCGGCGAAGAAATTGTCGACCACCTGGTCGAGCACCAGCCGTCCGACGAGCCGGACGGGGACCTCTTCTTCGGGGATGATCTTGGTGGGGTCGAGGATGTCGAAGCGGAAGCGGGTGGCGAAGTCCTCATCGAAGAGCTGTAAACCGAGCTCCCACTCGGGGAACTTGCCGGAGGTTATCGCATCCCAAAGATCGCGCCGGTGGAAATCGGGGTCAAAGCCATTGATTTTCAGGGCCTCGTTCCATACCACCGATTGCAGGCCCTGCTTTGGTTTCCAGTGGAACTTCACGAAGGTCGACTGTCCTTCGGCGTTCACCAGTTGGAAGGTGTGCACGCCGAAGCCCTCCATGAACCGGAACGAGCGGGGGATAGCCCGGTCGGACATCACCCACATCAGCATGTGCGTCGATTCAGGCATCAACGAAACGAAGTCCCAGAAGTTGTCATGCGCCGTCTGGGCTTGCGGGAAGCCTCGGTCCGGCTCCTCTTTGGCCGCATGGATTACGTCGGGGAACTTTATGGCGTCCTGGATGAAAAAGACCGGGATATTGTTGCCTACCAGGTCCCAGTTGCCTGCACGTGTATAAAACTTGACCGCGAACCCGCGGACGTCCCGGGCCAGGTCTGAGGAGCCTTTGTTGCCGGCCACCGTGGAGAACCGAACAAACACCGGTGTACGGAGGCCCTTTCCCTGGAACGGGTCGGCCATGGTCAGGTCGGTCAGCGGCTCGTAGTTCTCGAAATGACCGTGGGCGCCGAAGCCCCGGGCGTGGACAACCCGCTCCGGTATGCGTTCGTGGTCGAAGTGGAACAGCTTCTCGCGAAAATGGAAGTCTTCGAGGAGGGCCGGGCCCCTCTCCCCCGAGCGCAAGGTATTTTGGTCGTCGCCAACGGCCACACCTTGCTGCGTGGTGAGTAAGGGCCGCCGTCCGTCCGTCTGGTGGGTCTCTCCCCCTTTGCCTCGAAGCACGGTCTGGTCCAGGTACTGCACCTCGTGCCGAGCCGCCTTACCGTCGCCGTATTGTGGCCCAGAGTCAGTCGCCATTAGTGACCTCCTTTGAGCTGCGGCGCTGGCCGCCGCAGTCCGCCAAATGCCACTCATACCCGCGCCACCTGTTCCCAAACGGGCATACCCGTTGCGCCGCCGTTATCGCCCCTGGCGCGCAATAGTCCCGGCGAGCACACGGCCGGCAGCCGATGGATGGCCCCCGGCCTCTCCTCCCCGGGGCGCGGGCGCTCTAGGTAGTAGAGGCGGAGGGGGCGGAGGGTTTTCCGCGGCCTTTTTCTGCGCCGGTGCGGACCGCCCAAAGCACGGCCACGTCGTCCGGCGGCGTGATGCCGGCCAGCGTTTCAGCGATGACGGCGTCACAGGCCCGCTCGAGGGGTGCGTGGCGATGCCGGTCGAGTGCCTGGAGCAGTCGGTGCAATCGAGCTTCCGGGCCGCCTTGACGGGCCTCGATGAGACCGTCAGTGTAGAAGACGAGACCGGCGCCGACCGGCAAGTGAGACCGGACTGTTTGGTAGCCGTTATGCCCGAGACGGTGCGCCACACCGATCGGAGGCCCGGGGTGGCAGGTGAGCGCTTCTACCTTGGCCCCCAGCTTCAGCGGGGCCGGGTGGCCGGCCAGCGCCACCTCGACGGCCCCGGTGGGCACGTCTAGTACGGCTATGGCGAGGGTGACGAAGCGTTGTTCTGGCTGCGCGCTGACGAAGCAGTCCACGGCCCGGAGGACTTCGTCCAGACCGTGCATTGTCTGGAAAAAGGCCCGCAGTGCATTACGAACTTTGGCCATAACCGTGATGGCCGTAAGGTCATGGCCCTGGACGTCGCCGACGACGAGAGCGACCCTCGAGGCGCCCAGGTGTACCAGGTCGTAGAAGTCGCCGCCGATTTCAGTCTCGTGGCTGCTGGCGAAGTACCGAGCCGAGACGTCAAGGCCCTCGGGTGCTTCGACGGCTTCCGGGAGCATGCTCCGCTGCAAGATGAGAGCGATATGGCGCTGTTCGTCGAAGCGCCGTTCGCGCTCGATCACCGAGCTGACCTGGGCGGCGAGCTCTTCGACGAGCTGCAGTTCCTCGTGGCCGAAGTGCCGCCCTGAACCGGCGGATACGACCGTCAATGCGCCCACGGGCCGTTGGCCAGAATGCAGAGGCGCAGAGACGTACGACGTGAAGTGGAGCTGTTGTGTCAGCTCGTAGTGGCGCGGGCTTTGGGTGGTCGACGACAGGAACCGCCGAGGCATTTCGTACCCGATCTGCGAGGTCCCCGAACGGATGGCGATCGCCGCCGGGTGATCGCCATCCGGGAGTGGTGGAAAGCGCCGGAGCTCGTCCACGACGAGGCCGAGTGACTGGTCCGTGTGGTAGGCCGACAGCCGTTCGATCCCACCACTTTTCGTCACCACGTCGATCAGGCAGAGGTCCCCGATGGCCGGCACCGCCACCCTGGCCAACTTGTCGATCGTCTCGCGGAGGCCTTTCGTCGTAGACAACGCCCGGTTGGCGTCGAGCAAGAAGCGCTGCCGCCGGTGCGCCGCGTGGAGCTCGCCGAGCAGGCGGTCGCGCTCCGCGTGGACGTTCAGTCGCTCGATGAAGTCGCCCAGGTGCGCGGCGGCATTGGCGACGGCGTCGAGCAGGGGCGCGTCCAGGTCACGCTGCTCCAGGGTGAACAGTTCGAACACGCCGACTATGTCGTGGCGCGCCCGGATCGGAAATGCCACCCCACTACGCAAGCCCGCGGCGCTCGCCGCTGGACCGCGTCGGAAGCTCGGATAGCTCTTCACGTCCGGGACCCAGGCCGGTGCGCCATCTCTGAAGACCACGCCGGGAACGGGTTCACCGGGGGCGAGCGCAGACCGCAGGGCCAACTCCAAGAACGCCGCGCACTCCGCCGCCGGGGCTTGCCACACGTGTTCGCAACGGAGAACGCCTTCCTCCGCCTTCCACCACCACATTGTCGCCACTTCGAAGCCAAGGCACTCGGCGATCACCTGCAGTAGCACCGGCAAGTCCTGGTCGACGTCACCACTGGCGTGAGCCAGAGCGGTGAAAAACGCGTCGGCAACCGAAGTCGGGGTGCTCTGCCCGGGCGACTGGGCGCCGGTTATGGGCTCCCTGCCCGCCATCGCGGGTGGCTCCTCCTGCCCAGGTGGCTCCGGCCCGCCCTCGTAACCCTCGGGGTTCAGTAACCCGGCACGGCCCATCATCTCACAGGGAGGCCTGGACCGCTCGTCCTGCTCTGCTAGCGCAAGACGCTGAGCACTGTCTCGAAGCGTTTGTCTTTTGTTTGAGAATGGGGCATCTGATGTCACGACAATGAATATGAGCGAGAGATCGGTGACGCTGACGAGTCACGCTCTTCTTCTACCCATGTTGTGCGCCGGACGTGCGGAAAAGTATTCCCTGGGCCAGGCGGTCGATGTACCGCTCCGCGCTGCCAGGCGTTGGCCTCAAGGGGAAAACCTCGTGAAGTTATCCTTTTTCCCGAACCTCGATATGGCCAGCAAGACGCTCGATCTCCTCACGAGTGCCAGTAGCCGGCCCGTGTCGTGTGACATTGAGCGTCGCCGCCGCCACACCGAGCCGCAATGACGCTTCGAGGTCGTAACCCGCCGCGCTCGGGCTCTGAGGCAACGGGACGGGGCGCTGGCCAGTTCAGGATTTCACCGGAGGAAGCTGGGTAAAAACATAGTCCTGGAACCGTCTCGGGCGGAGACCAGGGTGCCGCAGCGACCGGGGCCCGCTGCATCAGCAGGTCGACGCCGGCAAGGGCTGGCCGACGCCGGCCACTCCGCCTCGACTTGTCGGGCGTGCCCGTTGTGGGAACACGCCACGCAGACTGTCTTTGGCGAGGGACCAGTGGACGCCGCGCTAATGCTGGTCGGTGAACAACCCGGCGACAAAGAGGACCTCGCTGGTCGCCCCTTCGTTGGGCCGGCCGGCCATGTTCTTGACCAGGCCCTCGCCGCTGTCGGCATCGTTCGTGACGAGGTCTACCTGACGAACGCGGTCAAGCACTTCAAGTGGAAGGCGGTCGGAAAGCGGCGGATCCACGACACGCCCAGCCGGACCGAGCGGGTGGCGTGCCGAAGCTGGCTCGACCTGGAGCTTGTTTTCGTCGATCCGAAAGTGGTGGTTACGCTCGGAGCCACAGCCGCCCAGGCGTTACTGGGAAGCGACTTCCGGCTCATGGAAAAACGAGGCACGCTCATCGATGCCGGCGGCATCGGCTCCGTCGTAGTAGCCACCATCCACCCCTCTTTTATCCTGCGTCTGCCCGACAAAGCATCGCGTCAGCGAGAGCTTCAACACCTCGAGAACGACCTCCAGGTAGCCCTCCTGGCTTCGAGCGGCAGTTGATCGTTGGCTCCGTAACCGGGGCATTTCGCGTCCCGCGACGCCCCGGTTACGGACGCTCCAACTGGCCCTGAGACTACGCGGCGTGGGAGCGACGGTGCTGGCCACCGTGCCGGCCCGGGCCCAGCAGCCTGACGATGCGCGTGACCTGGTGGTGTGGCTTACCGGACAGGCTCACCCGTCGCCGAACTGGGTACCAGGACCGTCGATACAGTTAGGTTCTGACACCCAAAGACGGTGGTGGCACCCAGAACTGGCCGGCCAACTCTCCATTTGAGCCATTTGGGCCCTTTAGGCCCGCCTGTACCTCCCGCCGGCCTGATGTTGCCGGCGGCCAGTCAGGGTTTTCCGGCGGCTGTCAGGGCGACGAGTCTGCCAAATACCCCCGCTCCCGATGAAGATAGAGCGCGGCCCGTGGTGAACCTCGCATTGCTCCAAGGCAGGCGAGGCGGCCCCTACTCCGTGGCGCAGTAGTGGTCCCCCTCTCTGCCGCGCCGCCCAGGTGCTTACTCAAAAAGTGCGTTCGAAAATGAGGTCGAAGTCCTTTCTCCATGTCGCACCCTGGTCTTCGGATGCGTCCCAATGCCCATCAATGCGGTCACCAGAGATAGTGGCGGCAAACCGCTGGTAAAAGTCCGGGTCCTCTCGCAACATTTGCCATTCGTCCCCGGTGAAGCTCACGCGAAATAGACGCGAGGTTGGTCTCGGGTCGTGATAGAGGGCGACCAACTGGTCGGTCGGGTCACTACGACCGAAGACGAAGTGCCACAGAGGCGCGCCCTCGAGCTCGGCTTCGAGTTCGATGAAGGCGTCGCTCAGCCAGCGCACGTGGGCCTGTCCGTGCTGACGGACGCCCCGGGACTCGAGGAACCAGGCGTCCGTGAGCGTCAACGACCACTCACCGACGAGGACGTCCAGGGCGTCGATGGCTGGATTTCGCACCGTTTGGCCTCCTTACTGGCTGGAGTGACTGTTAGGACGCAACGGAGCCGACTCAATCATCGCGGCGCGGGCAATCCTGATCGGTCTTTCCTCGATTGTGCGGCCCCTCGGTGAGACCGGTTGACGGGGAAAGACGGCATTGTCTGCAAAGATCGCGGCCATGTACCCGTCCATAGAGCCATACGACGCCGGTGACCTCGAGGTTGGCGATGGCCACGCCGTGTACTGGGAGGTCGTCGGCTCGCCTGACGGGCTCCCGGCGGTCTGGTTGCACGGTGGCCCGGGCGGCCCGGCCTCTCCCGGCAGCCGGCGTTATTTCGACCCCAACCGCTACCGGGCCGCCATCTTCGACCAGCGAGGCTGCGGCCGCAGCCGGCCGCTGGCCAGCGACGCCGGCGCAGACCTGACGACCAACACCACTGATCACCTCGTCGCCGACATCGAGCGGCTGCGTACGCACCTCGGCATTGACCAATGGGTCGTAGTTGGAGGTTCGTGGGGGGTGACGCTCGCCCTCGTTTACGCTCAGCGCCACCCTGGACGCGTCCTTGGCATGGTGCTGGGGGCAGTGACGTCAGGGCGCTGGAAGGAGACCCAGTGGATCACGCGGGACATGGGGCGAGTGTTCCCCCGTGAATGGGACCGCTTCGTGGAATTGCTACCCGAGGCGGAACGGAGCGGCGACCTGGCTGCCGCCTACGCCCGGCTTCTCGACAGCCCGGACCAGGCCGTGCGGGAGGAGGCTGCCCGGCGCTGGTGCCAATGGGAGGACACCCACATGTCCCTCGCCCCCGGCTACGAGCCGCACCTCAGTGTGCGGGAGCTGTCCTGGCAGATGGTCTTCGCCCGGCTGGTGACGCATTACTGGGGCCATGGCTGCTTCCTGGCCGACAACGAGGTGCTCGCCAACATGGCGAACATCGCGCACATCCCGGCCACGCTGGTCCACGGCCTCCACGACGTCTCGGGCCCCCTCGACACGGCGTGGGAACTGCACAAAGCATGGCCCGTGAGCCGCCTGGTCGTAGTCGACGACGCCGGCCACTTCGGTGGGAGCATGGGGGAACGGTTCCTCAGCGCCATCGACGCTATGGCCGACCAACTCCTTCCGGCCTAAATAGCAAAACGGCGCATTGGCGCACTGAGGGTTTGCGGCTCTGTGTTGTCCCGCAGCGTCTGCCTATCTCTGGCTCAACTCCGGCTCGGCGCTGAGCCACAGCCACTCGTCCAGTTCCATAAAGCGGGTCAGCACCGCCGATTCGGGTATCCCCCAGTCCGTGAACGCTCTGATCATCTGGAAATAGCCGGCAAACAATTCGGGTGTAGGGGCAGCCAGAAGTTCCCGGGTCCGGTCCATATAACCTTCGGGCTTTTCATGCGCCTGCTCGACCGCCCTGAGGAGTTGTTTGGGGCACGGAAATAGGGCCCGGTTGTAGGCCAACAGCGCTCTCCCGGCGAATAACACCGTTTGTGACAGTGAATGACTGAGCAGGAAGGGGTCCTCCTTCGCCAGCGCCTGCGGCCCGAAATACTGGGCATGAAGAGCCATGTAGGAGAAAAAATCACGCATGTTGACGGCCCGGTTTTGCTCCGGGTAAACGGGTATGGCGTCCACCAGCGGCGCCAGGTTGCCAACGCGCGAGTAGACCACCGTCGAACCAATGAAAGAGGCACGCATCGGCTCGGGGCCTCGGGCCGCGGTGTCTCTCAGGATCTCGACGGTGATGAGCTTGCCGTCCACATACCCGCCCGGGTAATCGCAAGTGACGATGTGCGCCAGGTCGCCCACCGCCTTTCGCTGCTTGTAGACATCCTCGGCCACGACAAGGTAGGCGTCGATGTCTGACGACTCCCTGGCGGTCCCTTTAGCGATCGAGCCGCTCAGGATGACGGCGTCGAACGTGCCTTCCGCTTCGACCTGCTTCACAAATGTCTCAATCGCTCGCTCATGATGGGGTTGCACCTGCGGCACCGTAGCAGAGCCCGATGGCCAGGACCGTCCCCATCGACGACGTTGCCGCAGTGACGGTCCGCCCAGCCGGCACCACGGCGACCAGCCTGGTCGAGATCCTCCCTGCCGAGGCAACAGGTCGGTTTTAATGGCCTGGAGGTGCTCAGCTCGCTTTTAGGCCTGGGCTTTGCCGTAGGCCAACTGGAGGAAGTCGGAGAGGGTCGTTACGGTGAACACACCGGCAATGAACCGCGTCGCACGAGGGGCGAAAATGAGACCGAAGCTGAACGCCGTGGCCACCCATTGGTCTAAGCAAAACGGGCACGTCACGACTTCGCCTAGCGCTTTCCGGGGCCCCGTCCCGCGCACCTCTTCATCAATCTCGGCCTCGCCGCTTTGGCCCTGAAATCGAGTGAACGGAGCTCGTAACGGGCTGGTAACGGGATCCTTGGACAACAGGCGGGCCACTTTGTGGGTAGCAATCGCGGTAAGCACGACGTCCCCGACGGCCGGTCGCCGAGGGAGCGACCGTCGCGACACGCACACCGCCGCGCTGAGCATACCGACGAAGGCACCGTAGCCGCCCATTAAGGCGAGGTAGGAACCAAGAGGGCGGTCCTCGTCGCCGGCGTAGGCGTGCGCCTCGTGCCGGGCGATGGCGACAATCTTCAGATTTGGCGGGCTCATAATGGACCGGTACCCAAATATGCGCGCCGGTACCCGCTCTTCCGCAGTCGGTGCTCGCCGGCACCTCCTTCGCGCCAACGGTTGACCGTCTGGACCACTGGGTATGAGCAGACAGGCAGGGTTACTTCTCTAGCTCGTCGCAAAGGCCCTGGTCAGTTTATTTTGTCCTGGTAGGTGCCGGAGCTGTCCTGCGCTGCACCGCGGTCTTTTTACCATTGGGGCGGCTGGTTGTGGGGGCATCATGGTCATGGACGTGCGCCTCTCCCTGGTGCTCGTGCTCGAAGTTCTGATGAGCCACGTGACTGTGGCGCAACGCCGGATGATTGTGCGCATGGCTGTGCAACGAGCTCAGGTGCTCAAAGCCGTCGTGGTTGTGATTATGGGTCACGTGGAAATGTTCGTGGGTGTGCAGCAATTCTTCGTGGTCATGCTCTTGCCACCCATTGCTTTCGCCGTTAGCTGTCATCGGTCCCCTTTCCGAATTTAATCTTTCCGCAATACAAGAGGCGTACCCGCCATCTCTGCAGTTCACACTCCCGAAGCGCCGCGCCGCAGAGATCACGGGGACCCTGTCGTACCAACGGGTCACGGCCCGGGGGTGCGTCATGCTCTGCAGTTGGATGCTTCTCGCTCTCGGTAGCCCCCGCCTCCCCGGACGCCCGAGCAATGCCGCTGCCTCTGGCATACAGGTGCACGAGCATTACCCCTCGCGGCCCTTTCTGCCCACATCGCCGTCAGGGCCCCACTTCCTCAACCGGCTGGACATAATCGCCGCCGACCCCCGACGGGCAGCACGACGTCCACGTCCCTGGGAACATCAAGGCTTATCCGATATCTTTTGAGCGCGGCCGAAGACTTTGGCCCTCGGCTCGACATTCCCCGGGCCGGGATCGAGCCCTCC
>DATJUH010000460.1:0-2431 GCA_035502515.1 Acidimicrobiales bacterium | reverse complement strand
GCGTCGCGTTCGGGGCATGCCGGAACCCGACGCCGACCTCGAACGACAACGGACAGTGGTCGACGCGTTCTTTGCCGCCTCTTGATAGCCGTCGACCTGCTCAGGGGCGTTGTTTGAAGTTGCTGCTTGACCTCATGCGATCGATATGATATCACTATGAAATAGTAAAGCTACCGATGTGACACTAGGACCATGGAGGTTCCCATGAGCAAGCAGCGCAAAGGAAGTGCCTGGAGGGGCCGGAGCTGTCCTGGGGGCGACAACGATACAGGGCGGGCGCTGGGCCTACGACGCCCTGGCGCCCTGGCTCGGGTGGGGCTCGCTGTGGCCGCGTTGCTGGCCACAGGTCTGGGGGCCACGGCCCAGGCGGCCACCCGCAGTGCGACGCTGCAGAGCCGCCTCTTGTCGGTTGCCGACCTGCCGTACGGGTGGTCGGTGGCACCGGTGAGGAGCGCAAAGGGCCAGCTGACGACCTCAGCATGCGGTGACGCTCTGGTGGCGGTGTTGAGCCCGGCTAGCGCGCTCAGCGTGCCGGGCCTGGCCAAGAACCCGCTCGGGCCGACCTACGCGAGCGCCAGCTTCGGTGAGGGCGCCGGGCTCCCGAGCCTGCACGAGGCACTGGCCAGCGGCGCGCAGGCCGAACAGGCGTGGCAGCGCTTCGGCGCCACTCTCGCCGGCTGCCGGGCAGCGACCTTTCTGTACAACGGCACCAAGGTCGTGGCGACCGGGGGCCGGTTGGCCTTGGGGCCGGTGGGCCCCAGCTCGTCCGCCTATGCATGGACCATCGGGGAGGCCGGCTCCCGGGGCGGGTCCGACGTCGACATCGTCCTCTTCCGGGCCGCTAAGTACTACGGGTACCTGTCCTACTTGGACCTAGGGCCCCTGGCAGTCCCCACCGTGGCCGCTTTCGCCCGGGCTGCTGTAGCCAAAGCTACGACCAGCTCGACGGCCCCGGTCCCAGATTCCGTCTCGATCGCCTCGGTCCCGGTGCAAACGGTGCACACCGCTCTCGGCACGGTCGCCTACCGGTCGATCGGGGCGGGGCCGGCGCTGGTGATGATCGCCGGCTGGAGCGGGACGATGGAGGGATGGGACCCTGTCTTGGTCAACGCCTTGGCCGAGCACCACCGGGTCGTCATCTTCGACAACGCCGGCATCGGGCGCAGCCAGAGGCTGCCGGCACCGCTCACGATCGACGCCATGGCCAACCAAACCGCCGCTTTCATCGATGCCCTGCACCTCGGGCGGCCCGACGTGCTGGGCTGGTCGATGGGCACCACGGTCGCCCAGGCCCTCGCCGTCCTCCACCCGAGCGAGGTAGCCGCCCTGGTCCTTTGCGCCCCCTACCCGGGCAACGGCGCCGTCGTGCTGCCGGCCCGGAGCATCCTGGACGCGACGAGCGACCCGACGGCCCTCTTCCCCGCCAACCAGGTCGACGCGGATATCGCGTACGAAGTGGCGATCTCTGCCTACCCGAAGTCGCCACCGGCCCCCCAGGCCATCGACAGCGCCCAGTCCAAAGCGCTCGACCAATGGTGGGCGGGAGGCGACCCGGCCGGCCACCTGGTAGCCCAGATCGCAGTCCCCACCCTCGTGGCCGACGGGACCGCTGACCGCCTTGACCCTGCTGCCAACGCCCACCTGTTGGCACGGCTGATCCCGGGGGCGACGCTGAAGCTCTACCCCGACGCCGGCCACGGCTTCCTGTTCCAGGACAGTACCCCTTTCGCAGCGTTGGTCGGTTCGTTCCTCGGCCAGGCCAAGTCGAACTGAAGACAGGAGAGGCGCACGTGAGCAGCACACCTATCGGGAGCCTTCGCCACACCGTGGCGATCGCCGGCCTCTACACGGCGCTTCTCGACGTCGGACCCAACGTCGGGTTGAGGCTCACCGAGTGGCGCCGGGATGAGGAGGCCTGGGAGGACTGGTCGAGCCACTGCGGCACGGGCCGCCGCGCTTTACCAATTAGAGCTCAGTACATGGATGACCGATGCGTGAGCGTTTGATGTGCTGGCCGGCCTGGAGGACGCCCGGATCCTTGTTGTGAGGCGGTCATTTCTAGAGTGACGCGGTAACTGGTGCTTATGAGTGAGCGGGCGCCGCGGCAAACAGACGACGGACGGGCATCGCCGAGTCTGCGAACAGATGAACCTCGACATACTTCCTTGCGCGACAGGCGTTGCTTTCCTCCGCGGGTCATACTTGGCCCGGTTCGGCCAGGGCTGGGGCGCCGGGGCCGCGAACGCCGAGACGGAGATGATGCCATGGGCCGCGCGTAGCTCTGGGCAAGTAACGGCACTAACCCTTACGCCGCGCAAGCTCCTCCACAAAGGCGGGGAGACGTGCCTCGAAGTCCAAGACCTTCACCCAGAGGGGCTTGATCGTGATACGCGCCATCTGGGGGTAAAAGCCTCGCACCTCGGCCGCGAAC
>DATJUH010000459.1:0-15567 GCA_035502515.1 Acidimicrobiales bacterium | reverse complement strand
GACCGGCCCTACTACCGACCAGAAGGTTACGGACCCGACTATCTTCCGCCAGCTGGTGACCTCGGTCCGGCCAATCATGGGACCATGTCCCTGGTCAGCCATTGGCGGTAGTGGTTGGCTTCCACGGCGCCGAGTTCTCCTCCGGCCTCGTCGCCTTCAACGGCGTGTGCTCTGGTGGCGAGTTTCGGCGCCAGCAAGTTCTCCGGTTGCCAGGTCTACGCTAGAGACACTTTCGACGGCGGCGTGGTCCACTTCGGGCGTGTCGAGTTTTCAGGCGGCGTGATGTTCCGAGCGGCGCCAAGTTCTTGCGTCGTCTGATCTACTTCATCGATCTGCAGCTCTGCGGCGGAATCGACTTCGCAAACTTAGAGTCTTGTCCCTCCCACGCCGGTTTCCTTGGGCAGGCGACCCCGCAAGGCATGAGTGAAGCTCGCCCAAAACCCGTCAAGTCATTGTCACCAGCTCGACCGCACAACCTCCGACGCAAGGTCTTTGGCCGGGCCGGCGAAAGCAGGGCTAGGGGCTAAGGCTTGGCGCGAGTCGACTTCCGCCGTGCCCCAAGCGTGCCCAAACGAACTGGCACGAACCGTCTTCTAGTGGCTCACTGCGGCACGAAAGAGCACGTCACACGACATACCAATGGCCTGACCAGCGCTTTGTCCTGCTCTGATAATGCTGAGGCCGAGGCTGCGCTCGCAACCTTGCGTCGCTTGGTATCGAATCCAAGTTTACTCGTGACACGTCGGCCTGTCGAAATAGTGGCCAATGCGTAGGGGCGATCAAGTAGAGGAACGGCCCGGTTCAGCGGGTCAATACGCTCGCCCACGAGTTGGCGAGGCCGAACGCTTCTCCGGTGCGGACGCTGAATGAGACGTCCGACACGGCCTTGACCGGGGCTGGCTGCTTGGCGAGGCTTTTCGAAGGCCGCTTTGGCCTCGTCCACCGTGTCTGTCATCGTGACGATCCGGTCGAAGCCGGTCGTGCCCAGGGTTCGGACCAGGCTGGGGCGGTTGCAGCTGACCTTCCAGGTTTATGTCGGCGTCACGTAGGCGCCCGAGATCCCGCCGTCGACCAGGAACGTCGAAGCTGTGACGAAGGACGCGTCGTCACTGGCCAGGAACGCGACCGCGGCCGCGATCTCCTCGGGTTCGGCGACACGCCCGACCGGGACACGGACCAACCGTCGCGCCGCCCGCTCCGGGTCCTTGGCGAAGAGCTCCCGCAGGAGCGGCGTATGTACCGGGCCCGGGCAAAGGGCGTTGACTCGGATGCCGTCCCTGGCGAACTGCACTCCGAGTTCCCGGGACATGGCGAGCACCCCACCCTTCGACGCCGTGTACGAGATCTGCGACGTGGCCGACCCCAGCACGGCCACAAACGAAGCCGTGTTGATTATCGAACCCTGGCCGGCGCGCTGCATGTAAGGGATGACGGTACGGCAGCAAAGGTAAACCGACGTGAGGTTGACGTCCTGGACGTGTCGCCAGGCGTCGATCCCGGTCGCGAGTATGGAGTCGTCCTCCGGCGGGGAGATGCCGGCGTTATTGAAGGCAACGTCGATCCGTCCGTACGTTTCGTGAGCAATACCGAACAACCGCTCGACGTCGGTGGTGCTACTTACGTCGGCCGCGACCGGGAGGCCGTCGACTTCTTGAGCGCCGGCCTTGGCCGCGTCCGGGTTGATGTCCGCCACGACGACGCGGGCGCCTTCGGACGCCAGCCGGCGCACCGTGGCCAGGCCGATGCCGCCACCGCCGCCGGTGACAACCGCCACCCTGCCTTCGAGGCGACGGCAAACGGGTTGTGACATGGCCTATCCCTCCGTTGCGATAAAGACGTTCTTCACCTCGCTGAAGGCGTCGGGAGCATCCGGCCCGAGCTCGCGCCCCAGGCCGGACTGTTTGAACCCCCCAAAGGGCGTCCAGTAGCGGACCGACGAGTGAGAGTTCACTGAAAGGTTGCCCGCTTCCACGCCCCGGGCCACTCTTATCGCCCGGCCGATGTCGCGCGTCCAAATGGAGCCGGAAAGGCCGTAGTCGGTGCTGTTGGCGATGCGGATGGCGTCGGCTTCGTCTTCAAAGGGTGCCACCGCTACGACAGGGCCGAATATCTCTTCCTGGAAAGCGCGGTCTTCGACGCCGGCCGGAGCCAGGACGGTTGGCGGGTACCAGTAGCCGGGGCCGTCCGGGCTCTTACCGCGGAACGCGACGCTCGCATCGTCGGGGACGTACGAGGCGACCCGCTGCCGGTGCTGATCGCTTATCAGAGGGCCCATTTCGCTCGAGTCAAGGGTCGGGTCCATTACTTGGACGGCCTTCACCGCGGGCTCGAGCAGCTCGAGGAAATGGTCGTAAACGCGCCGCTCGACCAGGATCCGGGACCGGGCGCAGCAGTCCTGGCCGGCGTTGTCGAACACGCTCATGGGCGCGGTTGCCGCCGCTCGCTCGATATCTGCGTCGGCGAACACGATATTGGCGCTCTTGCCCCCGAGCTCGAGCGTCACCCGCTTGACCTGTTGCGCACAACCGGCCATGACCCGCTTGCCCACTTCCGTCGACCCGGTGAAGACCACCTTGCGGACATAGCGGTGGCTGACAAAACGGTCGCCGACCACGTCGCCCTTGCCCGGCAGCACAGTGAGCACACCTTCAGGCAAGCCGGCGGACAGGGCCAGCTCTGCCAGGCGGAGCGCAGTCAGGGGAGTGAGTTCGGCCGGCTTTAGGAGGACCGTGTTCCCGGCCGCCAGAGCGGGCGCCAGGCCCCAGCCGGCGATAGGCATGGGGAAGTTCCAGGGGACGATCACCCCGACTACGCCCAGCGGCTCCTTGAAGGTGATGTCGACTCCGCCCGGCACCGGGATCTGGCGTCCGAACAACCTTTCGGGCGTGGCCGAATAATAATTCAGGACGTCGCGGACATTGCCCGCTTCCCACCTTGCGTTGCCGATGGTGTGGCCTGAGTTGCGTACTTCCAGTTGTGCCAGTTCCTCGCAGTTGGTGTCGACGGCTTCGGCGAACTGGCGCAGCAGGCGCGCTCGGTCTGCCGGGGCGACCTGACGCCAGGTACCAAACGCACGATTGGCTTTCTCGATGGCCGCGTCCACCTCGTCGAGAGGAGTCTGGGGGACGTCTGCGATTACTTGTTCGGTGGCCGGGTTTACGACGCTGGTGACGGTCATCGGGAGCCCGATCAGGTGAGCTGGGCGGAAGGCGTGGCGGGGCGTTGTCCCGCATAACGCAGCGCGGCGTCGACCAAGGCGACGAACAAACGGATGTCACCGGTGTCCTCCTCTGGGTGCCACTGGACGCCTATGGCGAACGCGGCACCGAGGACTTCGACTGCCTCGACGCTGCCGTCGTCGGCAAACCCGACGGCCCGCAGCCGCCCGCCGAGCCGGTCGGCTCCCTGGTGGTGATGGCACCGGCCCTCAGCCTCGGGGCCGAGGACAGAGGCGACGGTGCTGCCCGGCTCGAGGACGACCCGGTTAGGGCTCGTCTGGCCCAATGATGCCCGGTGGGTGTCGTGGCCCACGATTTCGGGGAGGTGCTGGTGGAGGGTGCCTCCGAGGCTGACGTTGAGCAATTGCAGGCCGCGGCATATGGCGAGAAGGGGCGTGTCCTGTTCGATCGCACGCCGGCAGAGCTCCATTTCCCAGGCGTCCCGGTCTGTTCGCGGGGAGTCGGTCTCAGGGTGCGGGCGCGACCCGTACAGACGTGGGTCAACGTCAGGACCACCGGTAAGTACCAGGCCGTCCACGGCACCGAGCACCGTTTCTGCCGTCGAGCCCGATGGTGGTAGCAGTACCGGGCAGCCTCCCGCCTGCGCCACACTTTCCACGTAGCTATAGGGCAGGAGGGCACAGTTCTCGTCCCATACCCCGTGCTGAGCCCTCTCCACGTAGGTGGACAGGCCTATCAAGGGCCGGGGGAGGGCCGGCGGCTCAGAGGCGTTCAAAACCGCGGGCCCGTTCCCAATCGGTGACGGCGGAGTCGAAAGCCTCCAGCTCGACCCGCGCTGCGTTCAAGTAGTGGTCGACCACGGGCGGGCCGAACGCGTTCAGTGCCACCTTGCCCTCCTGGAGCAGGCCGGCCGCTTCGCGCAGGGTGCCAGGTAGGTACGCATAGGGGTGACCTGGCTCATAGGCATTGCCCACAAGTTCGGGGGGTGGCTCCAGTTCGTTATCTATGCCATGGAGCCCGGCGGCGACCAGGGCGGCGACCGCCAGGTACGGGTTGACGTCTCCCCCCGGTACCCGCCATTCAGCCCGTAAAGACGGCCCGTGGCCGACGACGCGAAGCGCGCACGTCCGGTTGTCGCGGCCCCAGGCCAAGGTCCTGGGGGCGAAGCTACCAGGCACGAAACGTTTGTAACTGTTGACGTTGGGGGCGAAAAAGTAGGTCATCTCCGGGGCGCACGCCAGCTGGCCGGCGATGAACTGCTCCATCAGGGCCGAGAACCCGTGCTCCCGGTCCCCGGCCATAACCGGCTCACCCGCAGCGGACCGGAGGCTGATGTGGATGTGGCAGGAGTTGCCCTCTCGTTCGTCCCATTTCGGCATAAAGGTCAGGCTCATGCCCTCTTGGTGCGCGATCTCCTTGGCCCCTGTCTTGTATATGACGTGGTTGTCGCAGGTCGTGAGGGCATCTGAGAACCGGAAGGCCACCTCGTGCTGGCCCCGGTTGCACTCGCCCTTGGCCGATTCGACGTACATGCCCGCACCGCCCATTTCGTTGCGGATACGCCGGAGCAGGCGTTCGACTCGGCCCGTGCCGATTATCGAGTAGTCGACGTTGTACAGGTTCGCCGGGGTGAGGTTGTCGTACCCGAGCCTCCACGCCTCCTCGTAGGGCTCGTTGAAGACGATGAACTCGAGCTCGGTCCCTACGTACGCGACGAGCCCTCGTTCTTCCAGGCGGGTGAGCTGCCGCTTCAGGACCTGCCTGGGCGACGGCGCGACCGGGGTGCCGTCGTCCCATTCAAGGTCGCACAGGGCGAGCGCGGTACCGGGGGCCCAGGGCAGGAGGCGGAGGGTAGCGAGGTCGGGGCGCATGACGAAGTCCCCGTAGCCCCGCTCCCACGACGACATCGAGTAACCCCCGACGGTCCGCATCTCGACATCGACCGCGAGCAGGTAGGTGCATGCCTCGGTTGCATTGGGGACGACTTCGTCGAGGAAATAGCGGGCCGAGCAGCGCTTCCCCTGAAGGCGGCCCTGCATGTCGGTGAGGGCGACGATGACCGTGTCCACGTTGCCCTCGGCGACGAGAGCGTTCAGTTCGTCGAGGTGGAGCGGCACGGCACTGAGCGGAGGGAGATGGTCAAGACGCCGGGAAAGTCTAGCTTTCTGGCTGCGAGCCGGCTAATGACACAGGCTGCGTTCCTCAAGGTCGAACTCCTCCTGCGAGGTCCTGTTCTCCCATCACCGGTGCACGCGAGCGTGTGCGGCTACCAGCGCACTGAAACCGGCGTCGACCCGGTCGAGCGCACTCGCTATTCCCGGGAGCGACAGAACGTTGCCCTGACGGGCGCTCTGTAGCGTTTCCCACCTTTCCTCATCGCAGGCACCATAAAGAAGGCTCGTGGCCACCCTGAACCTCAACAAGGCGGGGTCGTCGCCGAATGCAGTACCTGGGAGGACGGCGACGCTTTGCCGCTCGAGGAGCTCCGCCGCGACGTCGTCGGCCGACCACGCCGGGCACCCTCCATCGTGGAGCGAGGGGTAGACGTAGAAGGCGGCCTGCGGCGGTCTGCAACTCAAGCCTGCATGTCTGGCGATCTCGTACACGGCAGAACATACGCCGGCGTGTACGGCTCGGGCGTCGTCGAGATAGCTGCTCAACTCGGCCGGACGCTCGTACGCTATCTGCGCGGCCGCCGCTATCGGGCCGGGTACGCACGACCAGATCTCGCTGCCGATAGCCCGTAAACGCGTCCGCGTCCGCTCTCCCAGCTCATTGGCGGGCACGCGGACCACACCGAACCGCCACCCTCCCAACGCGAACGCCTTGCTCAGGCCAGTAGTCACAAAAGTGGCCTCGGGCGCCATCGCGGCGACGTCAGGGACCGCCGCAGGATCGTAGGCCAGCTCTGCGTAGATCTGGTCGGCAATGATGGTCAACCCTTCGCTGCAGGCCACTTCGGCCAGCTGGGCGAGCAGCCCGGCGTCGGGGTAAGTACCCGTGGGGTTGTCCGGTACGGTCACCACGATGATGCGAGGGTCGAGCCCATGGCGCCGGTGGTGGGCGAGCGCCTCCGGCAACGTGGCCGGGTCTGGGATCCCTCCTGTAACCGCCGGCGTGGGGTGGGCGATCACCCGCTTGGCGAGCATGACCGCCTGCGGTGCGTAGCTCACCCAGGACGGGCGGCCAAGGACGACGTCACCCGGCAGGGCCAGGAGCAGGGCGAAGAGCCCCGCCTTTGAACCCGGGGTGACCGCCACCAGACCAGCGTCGGTCGGCAACCCGCGCCGGGTGAACCAGCCCGCGACAGCCGCCCGCAGGGCGCCGTTACCCTCGACAGGGCCGTACGAGTTCAGGTGCGCCGCGCTGGCCAGCGCATCACGGAACAGTGGGTGTACCGGCAGGCCCGCCTCGCCAAAACCAAGGTGGAGGATATCCTTGCCTGCCCGGCGCAATTCCGCCACGCGTTCGTTGATCTCCAGCGTCGGCGAGACCGCGAGTGGTAGCGGTGCCGCCGCGGCGCGCCTAGCGCCGGCGGTTGGCGTGGCCTTGTCCTCCATTATGTGCGCTGAGCTTGTCATCGTCACTTCTTACGAGACCGGTCTGCTACGGGACGGGGCCGAAGATAACGAGAATTCGGCCTCCCTCCGGTACCGGCGTGATCCTGTGGGGCCGAGAGGCGGCGTAGTGCAAAGAGTCGCCGGGGCCGAGGCGGAACTCATCTTGACCTATGTACACATCGTAAGACCCGTCGAGGACCATGCAGAACTCCTCACCGTCGTGACCGAGCAGTTGGTCGTGGTCGATGGGTGCGCCGTCCGTCAGCTGAGCGGCGAAAGCGCTCGCTTCGGGAGCTGAGAGCTCGTATGTCCGCCCCGAGTGAGCGGGCCAGCGCCCTACGGCGCGAGCCCGGCGTAAGACAGGCTCGAATTGGCCGACGGGCGTCGGCCCGGGCCGAAGGAGCGAGAACGGGTCACTGCCGAGCGCTCCGGCCAAGTACGTCAGGCTGGCCAGTGTCGGGTTGGCGCTGGCGGTCTCGATCTGGCCAACGAATGCTCGCGAAAGACCGGCTCTGGCCGCGACTTCGTCAAGGGTCTCCCCGCGGCTCCTCCTGAGCCCGCGCACGCTCTCAGCGACAACCAGCGCCAGATGGTTAACAGACTGTTCATCCCTGCTCGTGCTCCGCGCCATGCGCTCCTGCTCCGTTGGTGGTAGAACCTTGGCCACGCCTAATAGCTATCACACGGCTAAGAGTTCTACCAGGAGTAGAAATACCAGCGCTGGTGGCGAAGGCGCCGTCCCGCACCCTCCGACGTCGCTCCTACAGTGCCTCGAAGATGCGGTCCCCGCCTTTGGCGAGCCCGGCCGGCGCCTCGTTCGCGCCATCGCCCAGGACTACCCGCACGGGTTGCTCGAAGAGCCCGCTCGGCTGATCAGGCGCAGCGGGGCGTCGCCCCAACTCCTAGACGGGCTGGCGGCCGCGGCTGGGTTTCGTGACTTCGCCGAAGTGCGCCACCGGGCTCAGATCATGGTCGACCGCGGCCTGCGGACCCCGGGGGCTCGTTTTTCGGCTCGCCTGGCCAAACGGCCGCTCTCCAAATCTCTGGTCGACCGGATCATCGAACGGGAGACCGGGAACGTAGCGTCGACGCTGCGCTCGCTGGCCAACAACGGCTCGCTGGCCTTGGCCGCCGGGATGCTGGTCGCCGGTCGACGGCGGTACATAATCGGCGAGCGCAAGTCATATGCTTATGCCCACCTTTTGGGGGCGGACTTGCAATCTTTTCTCCCCGCCGTGACCGTACTGGACGGCTTGGTCAACCGGCCAATGGACATCCTCGTTGACGCCACGCCACGCGATGTCGCCGTCTGTTTCAGCGTGCGGCGCTACAGCCGAGGGTCCGTTGCCGCCGCCGCAGCCCTTCGGCGCGCCGGCACGCCCGCCATCGGGATCACCGATGACGCCGCTTCCCCGTTGGCGAAATTGGTAGATCTGCCGCTCGTAGCTGAGATCGGCAGTGAGTCACTGGTTGACTCTCCAACGGCCATTGCCTCGGTCCTCCACGCTCTCGTCACTATCACGGCGGTCCATGCCAGGTCGGCTCGTCGCCGTCTGACGGCGCGCGAAGAGCTCGCTCGCGACCTCGGTGTTTACTCCGAAACGGGGCCGCTGGTGCGGGCGTTCAGCGAGCCCAGACGGGCCGGGTCTGCGGCGCCAGGCACGGAGGCAACGTGACCAGCCATACCGAGTTCCCCACGGGCGTTCACGACTCCCTTTTGACGATCGGTTCAGTCCGCGCCGCCGCGCTGCGCATCAGTGGCGTGGCCCACCGTACCGTCGTCACCACGTGCACTGCCCTCGACCGGCTCACCGGGGTGCGAGCGATAATGAAGCCGGAACAGTTCCAGCGCAGCGGGTCGTTCAAGTTCAGGGGTGCTTACAACCGTTTGGCCCAGCTGAGCGAGGCGGAGCGCCAAGCCGGCGTAGTTGCTTTCTCTTCTGGTAACCACGGGGCGGCGGTGGCGCTGGCCGCTTCTTTATTGAACACACCGGCCACGGTCGTGGTACCAGAAGGTGCCGCTCCCGCCAAGGTTATGGCGATCAACGCTTATGGTGCCGAGGTCCGCACATATCGCCCAGACCGAGAACGCCGAGAGGTGGTGGCCCAAGGTATCGCCGAAGCCACGGGGGCGGTCCTCGTCCCCCCCTTCGAGGATTTCGAAGTGATGGCCGGTCAGGGCACTCTGGCCCTGGAGTTGGTGGCGGACGCCGGCGAACTCGACATGATAATTGTCCCTGTGGGGGGTGGCGGTCTAATAGCAGGCGTCGGCACCGTTATTGCCACGCTGCTCCCTGGCTGCCGTATCATCGGCGTCGAGCCGGCCGCGGCAGACGACACCTTTCGCTCTCTCGCCAGCGGACGGATCGAAGCCTGCCCCCGCCCGCCGCAGACCATCGCCGATGGGTTGCGGACCCTTGCCCCCGGCGCGCACACCTTTGCTATCAACCAGCGGCTCGTCGACGAGGTCGTCCTGGTCCCTGAGGAGGCCATCGTAGCTGCCATGCGTTTTTGCTTCGAACAGATGAAATTCGTCGTCGAACCCAGCGGCGCCGTCGGCCTGGCCGCACTGCTGTCAGGCGCGGTCGCCGCCCAGGGCCAGCGAGTCGGCGTCGTGCTGTCAGGTGGGAACATCGCAGCCACCCAGTTCGCTGAGCTAATGACGTCACCCCTGGCCCGCAGTTCGTGGCGCCAATCCGGTCCTTCCCGTCAGCTGCCGACCAATAAATAAAAGGAGCAAACAGAAATGAGACGTTTATCCTCACTTACCGCAATCGTAGCCAGTGCATTAATCACACTGCCCATGGCGGCCTCGACAGCTGAGGCATCGCCACTGGCACACGCAGTCCGGCACGACGCCGTGCAACGGGGGGGGACTCTGGTGTTCGCTCGGAGTACGGATATCTTGACCCTCGACCCGACCAATATGACGGACAACGAGAGCATCTGGGCGGCCGAGAACATCTACGAGACGCTTTACGTCTCGGCTTCTAACGGTCATTCGCTCGAACCCTGGTTGGCGACTGGTTACACCCTTTCACCCAACCACCTCACCTGGACCTTCCATCTTCGCCACGGAGTCCGCTTCCAGAACGGTCAACCGCTTACGTCGGCTGATGTCAAGTTCTCGATCGAACGGGTATCGGCCAAGAAGACCAACCCCTTTGCCTTTATCGACGCGGCAATTGCCAACATTACGACGCCCAACGCCGACACCGTCGTCATTACCACGAAGTACCCGTGGGCACCGCTGCTGTCGGACATGGCACTGTTCGCCAACGGCATCATCCCGAACAATTTCGGCGGGGAAAGCGAGGCGCAGTTCTTCGCCCACCCCATCGGTACCGGCCCCTTCATGGTCAAACAATGGGTTAAGGGCAGCGAGCTCCAGCTGGTAAAGAACCCCTACTACTGGCAGAGCGGCAAACCCTACCTCGACGGCGTGACTTTCACCGCGGTGCCCGACGACAACACCCGGCAGCTACAGCTGGAGTCAGGCCAGGCGCAAATCGACGAGTTCCCCCCCTTCTCGAGCGTAGGTACGCTGCAGCACACGGGCGGCGTGCAGATGACGCTCTTCCCTTCCAGCTGGACCGAGTTCCTGCAGTTCAACGAAAATCAGAAGCCCTTTCAGGACCTCGCCGTCCGCCGCGCCATTTCGTACGCGGTAGACCGCTCCGCCATGGTACAAGCGGTCCTGTTCGGCCACGGCACCGTCGCCAACTCGATACTGTCTCCCGCGCTCTGGGCGCACGACCCCTCCACTCCTGGCCTGCAGTACAACGTGAAGGCAGCCAAAGCGGAGATGGCCAAGTCTTCGGTCCCGCACGGTTTTTCCACGACACTGATAGTGGGGTCGGGGGACTCCAACGAAAACTCCCTGG
This sequence comes from Acidimicrobiales bacterium, assembly GCA_035502515.1. GTDB lineage: Bacteria > Actinomycetota > Acidimicrobiia > Acidimicrobiales > Palsa-688 > Fen-671. The sequence continues at coordinate 4,944 of DATJUH010000459.1, read as the reverse complement.
GCCAGATCGTCCAGGCCGAGCTCAAGCCTCTCGGGATAAATGTCACGTTGAAGGAAGTGGACCCCAACAGTGAGTACACGGACATCCAGAACGGCCAGTACCAGATGGCGTTCAATTACGACACGACTGACATCATCGACCCGGACGAGATGATCACCTTCTCGGCCATGGGGGGCACTACCGGACAGGACACAAAGGCGCTCTTCACCAACTGGAACAGCCCCCAGGTCGACACGTGGGCGGAACAAGCGGAGCGGATCTTTGACCAGGCCCAAAGGCAACAGCTCTACGACAAGATCCAGGTCGCCGTGGCCCAAGCGGCACCGATGGCCTTCCTCTACTACGAGCCGTTCGCGTACGCCTACTCGACCAAGGTGCACGGCTTCGATGTCTACCCCACCGGCAATTACCATCTCGAGAACGTCTGGCTTAGCCACTAACAGTGACCTGTGCGCCGCGCTCGAGGGTGCTCGGAGTGGTACCCTCAGCGCGGCGCCCGCGCCGGCCAAGGTCTGCTCCTGTAGCTGTCAAAAGAGATTGTTAGGGAAATGCTCGCTCGATATTTAGCTCATCGGCTTCTGCTGCTTGTGCCCGTAGTGTTCGGCGTCACATTGCTGCTATTTTTCAGCATCCATCTGGTACCGGGGGACCCGGCGAGGAGCTTCCTCGGTGATCGCGCCACGCCGTCAGCTGTCGCCGCCCTTAATCGGGCGTGGGGCCTCGATCACCCGATACCCGTCCAGTACTGGCTCTTCCTCGACCGCCTTGTCCATGGCAACCTGGGCGAGTCGCTCTTTTACCAATCATCGACCGTCGGATTGCTCGCCAGCCGCCTACCCGTCACCCTGATCCTGCTCGCCTACGGGGCCATCGGGTCGGTCATTATCTCCGTCCCGCTGGCGACTCTGGCTGCTCTCCGTCCCGGCGGCGTGGCGGACCACGGTGTGAGAGTTGTTGGCACCGTCGGCATCGGGATGCCGAGCTTCTGGGTGGGTACGAGCTTGATCATATTATTTGGGCTGGTCATCCCCGTCTTCCCGGTGGGAGGCTACGGGCAGACGTGGCCCAGCCACCTGTGGTCGTTAGTGCTCCCGGGGCTGACCATTGCTATTTCGGTCTCCCCCATGCTGGTGCGAAGCCTGCGGACGAGCCTGATCGAAGCGCTCGGGTCGGACTATGTGGCCTTCGCCCGGGCCAAGGGGGCCAGCCCGCGCCTGGTGCTGACTCGCTACGGGCTGCGCAACGCCGCCGTAGCGGGGGTCAGCGTGCTTGGCGTCAATATCGGTTTCCTGGTCGGCAGTACCGTGGTCATCGAGAACGTTTTCGCCTTACCAGGCCTTGGTTCCCTCATGGTCCAGTCCATCCTCGACCGCGACTTTCCCGTTGTCCAGGGCATAACTCTTGTCTTCGCCGTCATGGTCGTGCTGGTCTACCTCTTGACCGACCTGGCCTACGCCGTCCTGGACCCGCGGGTGCGGCTGCGATGACCGCAGTCTCCGCCGAGTTCGCGCTCGAGAAGGCGGGCCAGCGGCGCCGGCTGCCTCCGGCATTGATCGCCGGGGGCAGCCTGCTCGGGGTAATCGTGGGGCTGGCTATCTTCGCTCCCCTGGTTACTTCCTACAGCCCCACGACACAGGACCTCACCAACATCTTGGCCGGGCCGAGCGCTACGCACATATTGGGGACCGACCAGCTCGGCCGGGACGTCTGGTCTCGACTTGTATACGGTGCCCGGACGGATCTGTTCGTCGCCTTCATTGCCGTGATCTCCCCCTTCGTTCTCGGTACTATCGCCGGTGCCCTGGCCGGCTACTTCGGCCGTGCTCTGGACAGTGTTGTCATGCGGACCGCAGACGTGGTGGTCGCTTTCCCCTTTTATGTGCTCGTCATGCTCCTAGTCTTCCTCATGGGCCCTGGGACGATCAGCATTATTATTGCGATCACGGTCGTGAGCTGGGTCTCGTACGCCAGGATCGTGCGGGGGGCGACACTGGTGGCAAAAAACCAGGAGTTTGTGCTCGCGGCCAAGGCAGAGGGATTTTCCACTGGGCGGATCATCGGGCGCCACGTGCTTCCCAACGTCGTAACTCAGGCCATCGTCTTCGCCACCTCTGACATCGTCCTCGATATCCTTGCCATCGTCACCCTGGGTTACCTTGGCCTGGGTATACCACCTCCGACACCTGACTGGGGCGAAATGATGGCCAGTGGTCAGCAGTTCCTCACTACACATTGGGAACTGTCCACCATCCCGGGCATTGCTGTGGTCCTCACCGGCCTCGGGCTCTCCCTCCTGGGCGACGGCCTGGCCGAAGTACTCAGCGTCGAGCGATGACCACGGGGCCTCCCGCGCTACCAGCGCGACCGAGTTCGGAGCTGCCCACGGACACGGGTTCAGGGAGGCCGCCCCTCCTCGAGGTGGAAAACTTGACCGTGACCGTGACCCCACCCGGTGAACGCCGCCGCGTCAACGTCATCACCGGTATCTCGTTCGGGGTGTCGACCGGCGAGGCTGTCGGGCTCGTTGGCGAGTCGGGCAGCGGCAAGAGCCTCACCCTCCGGGCCATCCTCGGCCTCCTTCCTGCCGGCGCCGACGTCGCCAGCGGGGCTGTGCGCTTCGAAGGCCTCGACCTGCTGACGGCGGGAAAACGGGTCGTGCAACGCATACGTGGCACGGGGATCACCATGATCTTCCAGGAACCGATGACCGCCTTGAACCCTGTGGTCCGCGTAGGCGAGCAGATCGTGGACGCCGCCCGGCGCCAGCTCAACTGGAGCCGGAAAGACTCCAGTGAGCATGCCCTGCGCCTGGCCCGTCATATGGGCATTCGGGACCCCGACACCGTCCTCTCCTTGTACCCGCACGAACTTTCGGGCGGCTTGCGCCAACGCGTCATGATCGCTGCCGCCTTGGCCTGTCAGCCCCGGCTGGTACTTTGTGACGAGCCTACGACCGCCCTGGACGTCACCATTCAGGCCCAGATCGTCGGGTTGCTGGCCCAGCTTCGCCACCAAACTGAGATGAGCCTTTTGTACGTCACCCACGACTTGGCGGTGGTGGCGCAGCTCTGCCAGCGCCTGGAGGTGATGTACGCGGGCCGCATCGTCGAAAAGGGATCGGTGGCCGAGATTTTCCGCTCCCCTCGTCACCCTTACACGCTGGGCTTGGTCCGCGCCACGCCGGACGTCCACGCCGTGGTCGACGAGCTCGTCGGGATCCCGGGGTCGGCGCCGCACCTCGGGGCCAGGCCAGGGGGTTGTGCCTTCCACCCGCGGTGCGGCTTTGCTACCAGCGAGTGCTCGACCACCGAGGTCCCTCTCGTCGACCTGGGCCACGGCCGGGCCAGCGCTTGCATTCACGTCGAGGCGTGCGAGCGGGCGACCCAGGGTCTCGAGCCCGTCCCATGAGCGGCCCCCTGCTCCAACTGTCCGATGTGACGGTCGTTTTCAAGGCGAGGCGTGGCCATCCGCCGGTCCGCGCCGTCGACGGTGTTTCGCTCGCCGTAGGACGCGGCGAGATCGTCGGGCTGGTCGGCGAGTCGGGATCGGGTAAGTCGACGTTGGCGCGCGTGGTAGTGGGCTTGTGCGACACGGTGAGCGGGACAGCCTGGTTCGATGGCGCGCCGCTGACAGTGCGGGACCGGCCCCCGGAGCTCCGGCGCCGTGTCCAGATGGTATTTCAGGACCCGTACTCCTCGCTTGACCCCCGAATGAGCGTGCGCCAGCAGCTGGCAGAAATTCTGCGCTTTCACCGCGTAGTCCCGCGGGCGATGTTAGAGAGCAGCTGCCAGGACTTGCTCGCCCAAGTCCACTTGCCCCGCCAGCTGCTCCCCGCCCGGCCCCGCCAGATGTCTGGCGGGCAACGCCAGCGTGTTGCCATCGCCCGGGCCCTGGCTCCCCGGCCGGAACTCCTGGTCGCCGATGAGCCTGTGTCGGCGCTGGACGTCTCGGTCCAAGCCGGCATTGTGCGCTTGTTCGCGGAGCTTCGGCGTGAGCTCGGGCTGTCTATTTTGTTCATCGCCCACGACCTGGCTGTCGTGCGCCACCTCTGCGACCGCGTGGCCGTGATGTACATGGGCCGGATCATGGAAGATGGCGCCACCATCGACGTTTTTGACAACCCGCGCCACCCTTACACCCAAACATTGTTGGCCGCCATACCCACGTTGCGTTCAGCGGGCCCCGAGCTGTCGGCCGCCTCGGCCGGTGAACCGCCCCATTTGTCCAGGCTTCCTTCCGGTTGCCGGTTCCGGGACCGCTGCAAGTACGCGGCTCGAGTTTGTGAAGAATCCGAGCCCGCCCTGCTGGAGCTCGGCGATACCCGCGGTGGCGGGGCCCATCGCTCGGCATGTCATTTCTCCTCCACTTTTCCTCGCGTCGCCCGTGCCGCGGAACCCGCCCGAAGGTGACCAACGCGGCCGTGTCGCAAAGTGCCCAGGTCCGCCCGTTCACAACGCCCGAGGAAATGTCACAATGCGAATCGCTCTACCGGCGGGTATTCGGGCTCCGCGCCGAGGAGGGCTCGCTTAACGCCCGCCTTCTTGTCGCCGTGGCTCGCAACAGCGGCATAGTCCTGGGAGCGTTTGCCGGCGATGAGCTGGTGGGGTTCGCCTTCAGTTTCCTGGCCCAGGATCCGACAGATGGGCTTTGTTACCAGTATTCTCAAACCGCGGCAGTTCTCCCGGACTGGCAGGGCTGCGGGGTGGGACGACAGCTAAAACTGGCTCAGCGCGAGGTCGCACTGAGCCGTGGTATCCGCCGCATGCGATGGGCTTTCGACCCGTTTAAGTTCCGAAATGCTCACTTCAACCTGGACGTCCTGGGCGCTCACGGCACCGAGTTGGCCCGGGATCTTTACGGCGCCCACGGGTACGGCGTCGACGCCCAAAGCTCGACCCACCGTTTGATCGCCGACTGGCGCCTGGACTCCGAGCCCGTGAGGCT
>DATJUH010000458.1:0-14391 GCA_035502515.1 Acidimicrobiales bacterium | reverse complement strand
GGCCCAGGCCGAAACGCCTGCTGTCAGTCCGGCGGCGGCCGGGAGCCAGGACTTCACGGAGGTCTGGTCGCACACCTTGCCGGACGCCGGCGCGCCGGTGGCGCTGTCTTCACCCAACCTCGCTACCCTCCATGGCGCCCCCGCGGTCGTGGTCGGCGACCGGTCCGGGCATGTCTACGCTTTTTCCCTGGCCACCGGCCGTCGGGTGCCGGGCTGGCCCGTCAGCACAGGTGGGATCCCCGTCGACTCCACGCCGTCGGTGGCGCCGCTGGGCAAGCGGTCCCCGGACGACGTTGTGTTTGTGGGCGTAGGCGACGCGGCCACGCCTCATAAGGGCGGCTACGAGGCGTTCAATCCGAACGGGACCGAACGTTGGTACCGCGCCGTCCGGAACCCCGCCACCGACCGCGCCGCTAAAGCCACCTCGGCGGTGCGGGCGTCGCTGACAGTGGGAGACCTGCAAGGGGGTACCGATGTGGTGGCACCCTCGGTTGGCCAGGAGGAGTACGCCATAAATGCTGACACGGGCTCGATATTGAAGGGTTTTCCGTGGTTCACCTCGGACAGCGACTTCTCCACGCCGGCGTTGGCCGACCTCTACGGCAATGGCGTCACCGAGATCATCGAGGGCGGCGACCAGACGGCGGGACTGGCCAACTGGGTGCAGTACACCCAGGGCGGCCACCTCCGGGTCATCTCGCCGACCGGCACCGCCGGGACGGGCAGCCCCACCGGCGGCCTCATGTGCGAGTACAACGCCGACCAGGCCGTGGACTCATCGCCTGCGGTGGGCCAGTTCCTGGCCGGCGACGAGGTGGGGATCGTCATCGGGACGGGTACCTATTTCCACGGCGCCTCGGACACCGACAAGCTGCTGGCGTTCGACGCCCACTGCCATCTGGTGTGGCAGGCGAGCCTGGATGGGGCGACGGGGTCCAGCCCGGCGCTGGCCGCCGTTTCGGGGAACGGCACCCTGGCCGTCCTCGAGGGCACCGACAACGGTCACGGGGGCGGGTCGGTGTACGCCCTCGACGGGCCGACAGGGTCGGTGCTGTGGAGGCAACCGGTCGAGGGCGAGGTAATCGGCAGCGTCGTTACCGCCGATCTCAACGGAGGCGACCAGGACGTCATCGTGCCCACGACGGCAGGCGCTCAGGTCCTGGACGGCCGCACCGGCCAACCGTTGGCCACTCTCGAGCGGGGCGTCGGCCTGCAGAACTCTGCCCTGGTGACCGACGACCCGGACGGGACGGTCGGGGTCACGGTGGCCGGGTACAACTCTCACGACCAGGGAGTGGTGGAACACTTCGAGCTGGCCGGCTCCAGCGGCGCCTACGTCGACGGCCTCGGGGCGTGGCCTATGTTCCACCACGACCCTCAACTGACCGGTAACGCCACCGCCCCCGGGATGTCGGCGTTGGTGCCAGAGCCGCCCCGGGATCCGCATGCCGGCGCGTGTCGCGCCCCCGTACGTCCGAACGGCTACTACGAAGTGGATGGCGGCGGCGCCGTCTTCGCCTATGGCAATGTGGGTTTCTGCGGTTCCCTGGCCGGCACGAGCCAGAAGTTCGCCGTCGTCGGGATGGCCGCCACCAGGGACGCCGGCGGGTACTGGATCGTCAATTCGGCCGGTGAGGTCTTCTCCTTCGGGGACGCCAACTTTTACGGTCCCGCCGGGAGCCTGCCGCTAGAGGCGCCGGTCGTGGCCATGGCCGCTACCCCCGACGGCCACGGTTATTGGCTGGTGGCGCAGAACGGTGAAGTCTTCGCCTTTGGCGATGCCCGCTGGTACGGCCCTAAGGCCCGGCTCCATCTGGCCGCACCTATATCAGCCATCGCGGCGACACCCGACGGCCGCGGTTACTGGCTGGCCGGCCAGAACGGCGCCATCTTCACTTTTGGCGACGCCGTTGCTCACAGCTCGGCCAAGACGGCCGACTTGACCCCCGCCACCGGGCCCATCGTCGGCATGGCCACCGATACGGCCACCTCCGGCTACTGGCTGGTCACCGAAGCCGGCTTGGTGAAGGCTTTCGACGCTCCCACCCTCGGGTCGATCGCCGGCTACGGGATCGCCGACCCGATCATGGGCATCGAAGCGCTGCCGACGGGGGCCGGCTACCGCCTGGTCGACACGGGTGGCGAGCTGTTTTGCTACGGGTTGGCCACCGACCTCGGCACCGCCAGCACCGCCCGCCACGCCAGCGTTGTAGTCGGGATCGCGGCACCGTGAGGTGAGCGCCGACGCCCGGCGCCAGCCTCTGCCCACGAGGCGCAGGCGGCGGCTCGCCTGTAGTGCCGACGTGGGCGCCAGCCTGCGGCCACAGGCGCAGGCGGCGGCTCGACTGCGGTGCATCTCCATCCTGCATCGCCCGGACGCATCCACCTCCACCCGGACGACAGGCGCTAACGTGGCGCTCTCGTATGACCAACACCAACGGCGGCACCGCCGCTCCCAGGGTGCCTGACCTGGGCCCCGCCACCCTCGTCTATATCGAGAAGGTGCGCCAGGCGACCCGGCGCTTGAAATCACGGGAGCCGACGCTCGGCGGTTCGGGGCCCGACACGGTCCGCGTGTCACTGGATGCCCTGCGGGAGGTGGCCACCTTCGACGTCGAGGTACCGACGGCCAGCCAGCGCCGCGAATGGGAGTTCGTGAAGATCGCCATCAAACGGCTGACGTCGTGGTATTTCCGGTTCCTGGCCGCCCAGCTGAACGTGTTCGGCGCCCACGTCATCAATCTCGGAGACACCTTGGCGGCGCGGACCGACGGGCTCGAGTCGGCGGCCGACGAGCTGGCCGTTCGAGTGGGAGCGGCCGAGGAGCGCCTGCGGCGGTTGGAAGCTCTGGGTGAGGCCCGCAACAGCCGGCCGAAGCCCCCGGCTCAAGAGAACTGGCGGGCCCATCAAGAACCAAAGGGCAAAAATGACGTCGAGGGGGCGAGTACTCCGACGGCGGCCCCGAAACGGGGCGGGAGCAAGGACAGCAACGAGGACCGGCCCAAGAGAGTTGATGAATAGGAGGAATGTGCACCACTTCGACGAACTGTTCTCCATGAGCAGTACCCGATAAGGACCGGTTAATGAGGATCGATCAGTACCTGCCCGGCTTTGCCCCCCACGACGCCATCGGCAACCACACCCTTCAAACCCGTCGCGTCCTGCGAAAGGCGGGTTTCAAATCGGACATTTGGGCCGAGCACATCCTCCCTCCTATGGGCAGCGAGGGGAGGCCGTACCTGGAGGACCCCCGTCGCCCCGGTGAAGAACGGGTGCTGCTGTACCAGTCTTCGACCAGTTCCGCGATGGCGGGCTGGTTGCGCGCCCGGGCGGAAGGCGGCGAACCGCTGATCGGGCACTACCACAACATCACTCCGGCTCAGTACTTCTCCCGCTGGGAGCCGCACATCGCCGCCGCCATGCAAGAGGCCCGCCAGGAACTGGCCATGCTGGCGCCTCACGTCAGTTTTTCTTTTGCCGACTCGGGTTTCAACGAAGCGGAGCTGGTCGACTGCGGCTACCGGCAGACGCTCGTGTGCCCCCTGCTGGTCGACCTGGAGGAGTACCACCGCCCGCCGGACAAAGGTACGTACGAACGGCTGCGCAAGCGGCGGGCCCGCTCCGGCGCCCAGTGGCTCTTCGTCGGTCGCGTCGCCCCGAACAAATGCCAGCACGATGTGGTGGGCGCCTTCGCCGTCTACCGACGGGTCTTCGACCACGCTGCCCGCCTCACGCTCGTCGGCGGGGGGACTTCCGTGCAGTACCTGCGGGCGCTCGAGCGCCTGGTCGACGAACTGGAGCTGGGCGACAGCGTCGAGATCCTCAACGGCGTCAGCGACTCCGAACTGCTGGCCTACTGGGCGGTGGCCGATGTGTTCGTGTGCCTTTCCGAGCACGAAGGTTTCTGCGTCCCCATACTCGAGGCCATGGAGCTCGGCGTGCCGGTCGTCGCCTACGCCGCGGCCGCCGTGCCCGAAACACTCGGGGGCACAGGGGTGATGGTGGAAGACAAAGACCCTCTGACCGTCGCTATGGCGGTGGACGAGGCGTGCCAGGCCGGTTCTTTCCGGGACCAGCTGGTTGAGGCGGCGAAGGAAAGAGCGGCCGCGTTTTCGCTCGAGAAGACGTCGAAACAGCTCCTGGCGGGCATCGAGGCCTATCTGACCGACTGAGCTCCATTGGCCGGCTAGGTCAATGGGTCACCGGTCACCGGTCACTGGTCACCTATCACTGGGCCGGGGGCCGGGGGCCGCCCACCGGTCACTGGGCACCGGGGGCCGCCCCCCGGTCACGAGCGGCTTTCTTCTGTGGCCTGGCGGTAAAGCGACACCAGCCCGGCGGCGCAGGCGCCCCAGGTATAAAGGGCGGCCCGTTCCCGTCCTTTGCGGGTCAGTTCCCGCCGGGCGGCGTCATCGTCGAGGAGGTTCTCGAGGGCGTTGGCCATCGCGCCCTCGTCGCCCACGCCGACCAGCCAGGCGGCGTCGCCCAGCACCTCTTTCAACGCCCCCGTGGCGCTGGCCACCACCGGCGCACCACTCGCCATCGCCTGCAACGGAGGCAGGCCAAAGCCCTCGTAGCGCGACGGGTAGGCGAACACGGCGGCGCCTTCGAGGAGGGCGTCGCGGGTCTTCTCGTCCACCCAGCCGAGAAGGAGGACCCGGTCGCTGACCGGCGAAGCCCGTACCGCTTCCGCCAACTGGTCCGAGGCCCAACCCTCCGGCCCGGCAATGACCAGGGCCAGACCGGGGTGGCGGCCGGCGAAGCGGTCGAAGGCCCGCACCAGGGTGGGCAGGTCCTTCCTCGGCTCCACTCTCCCCAACGCCAGCACGTAAGAGCTCACCCACTCCGGCAGTAGGTGGCGCCAGCCCCGGGCGCCTTTTTCCCCATCGGGCTCGCCGCCGTCAGGCTCCGGCTCGCGGCCGGGCAAAGTGGCAGGGGGCGTGACCCCGAGGTGGACCGTCCGGACCCGTTCGGGCGCCACCCCCAGTGCTTCTACGACCTCGCCGGCCACGAACGCCGAGTCGGCATGGACCCAGGCGCCCCTGCGGATGGCCATTTTCACGAGGTGGGGGTAAGCCCGGGCCGCCGGCCGGCAGAACTGTGGGAAATGCAGGGGGCTGAGGTCGTGGACGGTGACCACCATCGCCGCTTTACGAGCGGGAGGGACGACGAAGTTCGTCCCGTGCACGAGGTCGACCCTGCCCGTGTAGAACTCGGCCGGCGGGAACGGCCACCGGGCCCACGAGGCGTGCACCAGCCGGGCGGGTAGCCCGGGACCGGGTGGCCCCAACGCTTTGACGCCGGGCGGTAGTAAGCCGGCCAAGCCGGCTCGCCCCCGGCGGCTGATGGAAAAGGCACCCGCTTGCACCCCGGGCGTCCTCCCCAGCTCCTCGAGGATCCTGGAACAAAACTCCCCGATCCCGGTCTGGGGCCCCTGGAGCGGGGTGGCGTCGAGAGCGACATTCAGGGGCATGGCTTTGGCGTTCGGCCCGCCGGCAGGGGCGGGCCGCAGGGCAGGCTACCTGACGAGGGCCGGCGGCGCGGTTGGGGAGCCCCGGCGGGTGGGAGAGCAACTGGGCCGCCCGGAGGGATGAGGGGCCCGGGCCTTCGGTCCAGTTCCGCGGCACCGCTACGCTTGGGATGATGAGCGTCCCCGGGGCATTGCCGGCTCCTTAATGAAGCTGGCTTTTGTCCCGCCCCGGTTCGGGCCGGGCGTGTTCGGAGGATCCGAGGCTTTATCCCGGGAAGCGGCAGCCGGTTTTGCCGCCCGGGGTCATGACGTCGAGGTCGTAACCACTTGCGCCGTTGACCACTACACCTGGGCAAACGAACTACCCGAAGGCACGTCCTCCGAAAATGGGCTCATCGTGCGGCGCTTCCCTACCTTGCGCCACCCCAGCCGGCCGGCGCTGCGAGCACAACTTGCCATTCAGGCCGGCCGGGTCCCGGATCTGGACCACCAGGTGAGCTGGATGGGTTTTTTGTTCAGCGTTCCGGCACTTTTTGAGTTCCTGTTGAGGGAAGGGCGGAACTATGACGCGGTCATATTTTCCCCCTACTTGTTCTGGACGACGAGCGTTTGTGTACCCCTGGTGGCGGAAAGGGCCGTTGTCATGCCCTGCCTGCACGACGAAACTTACGCCCGGCTGGACGTCCTCAGGCCGGTCCTCGGCAACCCGGCCCTGGTCTGGTTCCTGTCCGCCCCCGAGCATGCTCTTGGCCATCGCCTCGGCCCCGTCGCCCGCCGTCACAGCGTAACGGGCGCCGGCGTACCCGTGCCCACCCGCTACGACCCCGAGGGGTTTATGAAACGGCATGGCCTGGAGCGCCCCTTCGTGCTCCACGCCGGCCGGCGGGAGGAAGGCAAAGGGCTCGAATGGCTGCTCGATGCGTTTTCTACCGCCGTCGTGGACGAGGGCCTCGACCTAGACCTCGTCAGTATCGGGAAAGGTGAGCTCGGGTTACCGCTCCGCGCCCAGGGTGCGCTGGCCGAGCGGGTCATCGACCTCGGCTTCGTCACCGACGAAGAACGCGACGACGCCTTCGCCGCCGCCGCCGCCTACGTGCAGACGAGCCAGGTGGAGAGCTTTTCCCGGACGATCATGGAAGCGTGGCTGGCAGGCACGCCCGTCCTGGCCTGGGACAGGGGCGAGGTGGTGGCATGGCACTGCCGGCGGTCGGGCGGGGGCCTTTTGTTCGGCGATGCGTCAGAATTGGCCGAGCAGTTGCGGGTAATAGTCGAGAAGCCCGACGTGGCCTCCGAACTGGCGGCCGCCGGCCGGCGGTACGTGCTCGAGAACTACAGCTGGCCCAGCGTGCTCGACCGGATGGAGGCGAGCTTGCGAGCCACCTTTGAATAGAGCGGTCTGAGTACGTGCGGCCTGGATCCGTGCGGCCCGAAGACGGGAGCCTTGAAAACGGGCGGCCCGGGTCTCCTACCTGCCTCGTAGTTGGCAGCTACCCACCGGCCCCCGGCCCAGCGGCGGTCGCCACTGTGGCGGCGGTGCGACGGGCGTGGGCTGACGGCTTTGAAGTCGTCGTGGCTTCCCCCCGCCCCAGTGCTGCTCAGCTGGTCATCCCGGTGGCAGGTGCAGCTGTGGGCCGGGCGCTGGCCAGGCTTCAGTCCCCGTCTCGGGCGGGCGTTGGTACCGTACTGACATCGGGGACCGGCTTTGTTTCGGCCCCGGGGTCCGGCGCTGCCGGCGGCGGTACCGCTTTGGCCCGCCCGTTTGCCGAGGTCGTCGTCTGCCTGGAGCCGTGCTGGCCCTTGGGCCGGGGGCGCCGGCCCGCTGCCGGTCGCCCTGTTGGCCAGGCTGAGCTCGAACGGGCGGCCCGTTCGCTGGCCGCCGCCCTCTCCGGCTTCGAACGGGCAACGCTGGTCGTGACCGGGGACCTCGGCGTCGGTCGGGACGTACTGGCGGTGTTGTGGCCTGCCGTGCACAAGGTCACCGCTAGTTCCGAGGAAATAGCGGCCGTATTGCGGGCGGCCGGGGCTCCGTCTGTAAGCTTTGCCGGGGAACCATTGGCCGGCTCCGGCTTGTCCTGGGCCGGGGCGGTCAGCCCGCTCGAGCCCGCCGAGCTGCTACTGGTAGCGCGAGGCCGGCGACTGATCGGAAGTACCGCCCGCAAAGTGCTCGGTCCGAGAGCCCCAGCGGTGCGAGCGTACCTGCAGCGGGCCTGGATCCGGGCCAAGACGGACTTGGCCCGGGCCCGAAATGCGGTAAAGCCGCCGCCGCCCGGATAAAAGTCCGCGCTTGCTCCCGGTTTCGAGGCGAGGCTGTGTGCATCTTTCGACGGGCGGGCCGCGCTGGTTGGTACTTTTGCTCGATTTCCGGGGAAAAGTGCTACGGGTGCCAGGATCTGCACCCAGATTCCGGGCGCTTAAGCTTAAGAGCGGCCGGCCTCCAGCACGATCAGCTGGTCGCCCTCTGATAGCACCACGTCTTGCGCCACCCCTAGCAGCACCCGGCCCCCGTGAACTGCTCCCAGGACCAGGCCCGGGTGTTCCCTCCGGATGGTGGCGAGCGCCCGGCCAAGGTCGGTGGGCGCGATCGGCAGCTCCCTCAGCTGGTAACCCTCCGAGTCGACCAGGCGCAGGAGGAGCTCGCCGGCGTGGGGAGCTTCCATGCTCTTGGCCAGCGTGTGGACGAGGAGCTCGTCAGACGACAGCGTGGTGTCCACTCCGAGGTCCCGTAACGCGTTGCTGACTGCTCCTGACCCCACCACGGCGAGTGTCGGTACGTCCGGCGCAACATGGCGGAGGATAACCGCGGTGACCAGCACGTCGGCATCCGTTTGAGCGGTAACCAGCAACTGGCTCGCCTTCTCCGGGTGGCTACGCCGGACCGCCTCTTCATTCGTCGGGTCGGCTGCCAGCAGCCTCACGCGTTCGGGCAGGGCAGCACGGTCGGCGTTGGCGACCACCACGACCCGCCGGCCGGCCCCGACCAGCTCGCCGGCGACCCTGGGTACCACCGGGCTGAACCCGTAAATGGCCACGGCATCATCGACCGGCTCCAGATGGGCCACGCCGAGCAGCCTACGCAAATGGGTCGTCACCACCGTCCCGGCCAGCAGTGCGAATGCCGAGGCGAAGAGGGGGATCGTCGTGAGCATGACGCCTACGGCAATGGCCCGGCCGGCGGGGTTCTTCGGGGTTATGTCGCCATAGCCCACGGTGGTGGCGGTGGTGATGGCCCAGTACAAAGCAGTGGTGAAGGCGATCCCCTGGGTGGCGGAGAACAAGGCTGCCCCGGCCAACAGGCAGGCGGTACCGACCAGGACCAATCGGAGCGCCTGGGACCCCTTGAACTTCACTAACACGAAGCTGACGATGTAGCTCATCGGGCCAAGCATCGCAGGCCCGGGGTCGCCCCCCTAATTGGCCTGCAAATGGTCCCTAATTGCCGCCTGGAGCGCGCCGAATGCGGGCCACTGCCGAAGGTGTGGGGCCTCGCCGTCGGGCGATCGGCCTGGTGGCTTCACCTAGCGGGCTCACCCCGTCGCCTTGCCCGGTCGCCTCGCCCATCTTCGGGCGATACCCCGGCCGCCTCACCCCGGGCCCGAGACTTTGCGCGCTGGTGTAACGATAAGAGCATTTGGCGCGCACAAGCCTTGACAACGGAAGGGAAAATGGGTGGCCCGGCCTCGACTCCCCGGCCGGCGGGCCGGCACCCATCGGTTCGTGCCCGACGGGCCAGTACATAGGAGGCCAGCTCCCTCGCCATTGGGCGCGCTAACGACCGTCACCCGGCCCGATTTTTGGCCGCCTCGAATTGCGCTGCGCACTCGTCCGAACAGAACCAGTAGGTCTGGTCACCGTCGGCCCGCCGGGACGCGCCGTCGGAGACCGGGACCTGCATACCGCAGACCGGGTCGGTGGCATAGCCGGCGTCAGTTGACGAGCTGGCCCCATGCCCGGCGTGAGCTCCAGTGCGGTAGAGCCAGTAGAGGACGGCGAAGACGGCCAGGAAGACGATGTTGAGGATGGTCGTATAACCCCAGGTGAAGCCGGTAGGCACGATTTGTGTAGGCCGGTACTGGGGGACGAGGCCGACGGCGGAGAAGAGGGCGCCGACGATGAGGCCGGCGACCGCCATCACCACCCAGAACAGGCCGACAAGCCGCACGGCAAGTGCTCCCCCGTAGTAACGGCGGTAGATGAGCACCAGAGGGGCAGCCAAGAGGTCGGCGAACAGGAAGCTGACCACACCGCCGAAGCTGATCCCTCCCTTCCACAGCGCCGCCGCCAGGGGGACGTTGCCGATCGAGCAGACACAGGAGAGGAAGGCGATGACCGGGCCGACCACGGCGTTCTCCAGGGAGGTCCAGAAGCCGTGGCCCCGGACGAAGAGAGAGCTCCACCAGCTGTCGGGCACGAGCACGGCCAGGAACCCGGCGGCGAGGTAGCCAATCAATACTTCTCGCCGGAGCATCGTGAGGTCAGCCATCGTGTAGTTCGAGGACTGAGCCCAGGCCGCTCTGGAACGGAGCTGCCGGTGCCAGGATTGGCTCCCGTCCTCGGGCTGACGCCCTCCGTGGCCTCCGCTGCCGTGAACGTGCTCATGACCACCTGCGCCAGCCCCGGACTCCAGCCGGCGGCGGGCGGCGGCGACCAAAGCGGGGCGCAGGACGAGGCCGCCCAACAAAGCGAGGAGGACGATCATGATGGGGCCCCCCACGAACTCCGCCGCCGTGAACTGCCAGCCGATCAACACCGCCAGCACGATCCCGAGCTCCACCACGAGGTTGGTGGAGGCGAACATGAACACCAGGGCCGATATGAAGTCGGCCCCTTTCTGGAACACAGACTTGGCCATGGCCGAGGCGGCGTAGGAGCATGAGGAGGACACCATCCCGAAGCCGCTGGCTCGCGCCACCGCCGCCGGCCTGTGGTTGCCCAGGGCCCGCTCCATGTGGCTGGGCGTCACGAAGGCCTGAACGGCGCCGGACAGCCCAAAGCCCAGCACGATCGGCCAAAGGGTCTCCCAGAACATGAAGAACGCTTCGCGCAAAGACCGGCCCACGTCGTCGAGGGCCTGGCCCGTGGTCGTGGCCATCAGCGTCGAGAGCTGGTTAAACAAGGGCTCGCCCCGTCTCGGGTACCGCCATGCCCCTACCTGCACCCCTTCACGGGTGACCGTTCACGGGTGACCGTTCACGAGTGACCGTTCACGAGCGCACCAATCGCTCGATGGCCTCGCGAGCCTCCCTGATCTTGGCGTCGGCGTCCGGGCCGCCCTGGGCTACGGCGTCCCGCACACAATGACCGAGGTGGTCGCCGAGGAGTTCGAGCGCCACGGAGTCGAGGGCGTGGGTGACGGCGGACACCTGGGTCAGTACGTCGATGCAATAGGCATCGTCGCCGACCATCCGTTGCAGTCCCCGGACCTGCCCTTCGATGCGGCGCAGGCGCCGGAGCACGGCTTCTTTGTCATCGCTGTAGCCGACCACTGTCCACTCCTCGTCGGTCCGGGTGGCCGCAACCAGGGGCGAGACCCGGGTACGCGGCTCGTCGGTATAGACACTCTATACCCCTATTGGGTATAAATATGGCGCCCGAACGTCCTGCGAACAGCGCCGGCCTCTCTTTATAGAGGTGGGCGAAACAGGCCGTCGAGAAGGGTCGGGCCGTAATTGGCTTTCGACCCGCTCATCCAGGTGGCACCTGGGCAGCGAAGAACATGTGGCTATGACCCCGTCTCACCTCAGCGCGCGCCCCGGGTCTCGTGGCCCCTGTAATAGGCTCTCGCGAAGTGCCGGAGCCTGTCCTGACCGGTAAGCTTGATAAGGGAGGTGTGAGCAGTGCTGTCTACGATTTTCTCGGGTTGGGATGACCTGATCGTCATCCTGGTGGCCCTGGTGGTCCTGTTCGGAGGGACCCAACTGCCGAAACTGGCTCGCAATACAGGCGAGGCACTCCGGGAGTTCCGCAAGTCTCATTCGGAGGCGGAGTCGGCGAGTGCGGCCGTCAGTACGCCCGTGGCGCCGCCCGCCACCCCCGTCTTGCCCACAACGCCGCAGGTCGGCGGGATAACCCCGGTCGTTTCTGCGTCGCCGGCATCCGACACCGTGACGCTGACGCAGGCTCAACTTGACGCCCTTGTCGCTGACCGCGTCGCGCAGAGCCAAGCCGAGGGGAACAAGGCGGCGAGCTGACCACAATGGCGGCTGCGCCCCTTCAGTTGCCGCCCGCCTGAGCCGGGGAGCGAGCGGTGAACCTCGACCCCGAGAAGCTCATAGTGGTCTTTGTGATCGCCATGCTGGTCCTGGGGCCAAAGCGCTTACCTGAAGCGGCTCGTACCATGGGCCGCTGGCTGGCGGAGGTGCGCAAGTACACCTCGGGGTTCCAGAACGAGTTCCGCGACCTGCTTGACGAGCCGCGTCAGCACACCGCAGCGCTCCGTGACGAGTTCAACAGTGCCTTCGCTGAGCCCCGCAAGGCCCTCGAAGCCGGCGCCCGGGAGATCCAGGCCGCGGCGAACTCGGCCGGCGCCGAGGTGGCCGCTAGTCCAACCCCCTCCCTTGCCGAACCGGCCCCCGTCCTTCCCGAGCCGGCTCCCTTCCTTCCCCAGGACACCGTGGGCGCATCGCAAAACGCGGTCCCTGACGACC
The DNA here is from genome assembly GCA_035502515.1 of Acidimicrobiales bacterium. GTDB lineage: Bacteria > Actinomycetota > Acidimicrobiia > Acidimicrobiales > Palsa-688 > Fen-671. Next base: position 2,277 of record DATJUH010000458.1, on the reverse strand, counting down.
CCAGCCTTAATTAGCGCGGCAACATAGGTGGCATCAGTGCCGTCCCGGGAGCTGCATTAGCAATGACCTTGTCCAGTAACCGGCGGGCCGGTTTTGCGGCGCGGACAGGGACCTGACGATGGCCGCCGATCAGGAGCCGCAAGAGGGTCAGGCTGCCGACCCGTCTGAGCCGTTCGGGACGATGGTGAGCTCAGAAAGTTCCAGTATCACGCTGCCGGAGAATGGCGCCTCGCCCTTGGACGGGGCCACCTCCGCCAGCCTCAACGGCCACCAGCCGGGCGAGGCCGAGCTCGACGGTGGCGGCGGCACGATGACTCTTTTCGAGCACCTGGCGGAACTGCGCAAGCGGGTACTGATTTGCGCGGTGGCCGTTGTCGTGACATCGGTGGCCGGCTACTTCCTGTACAACCCCGTGCTCCACTTCATGACCGCCCCGTACCGGAGCTTCTACCACCACCATAAGGACATGATCACCTCCCAGCTGGTGATCTCTAGCCCGACAGAGGGTTTCACTACCCGCTTGAAGGTATCCATGTATATCGGAGTGGCACTCGCCGCCCCGGTGTGGTTGTGGGAGCTATGGCGCTTCATTACCCCTGGTCTCAGAAAGAACGAGAAACGGTACGCCGTCCCGTTTGTCCTTTCTGCCCTCGTGCTGTTCGCCATGGGCGTGAGCACAGCCATTCTCGTGTGGCCGAAAGCGCTGGACTGGCTGATCTCCGCCAGTGGTTCGAGCGTGGCGCCGCTGTTCACCCCGTCCGGCTATGTACACATTTATGTCCTGATCTGCCTCGTGTTCGGGGCCGTCTTCCTGTACCCGATCATCGTCGTTTTCTTGATGATCTCGGGTGTCGTCCCCTCGGCAAAGTGGCGAAAATGGCGCCGGCCGGCGATTGTCGTGCTTTGCGGGATAGCGGCCGTGGTCACGCCGTCCAACGACCCCTTCAGTTTCACGGCGCTGGCGGTACCGATGGTGCTCCTTTACGAGGCTTCCATCATCGTCGGGCGGCTGCTGAAGAAGTAGCCGGCGCGCCGGGGAGTCCGTCCACGCCCCCGCCGTCCCGTCGGGTTTCCCGTCTAAGTGGCCACATCGACTAGGGTCCGGGCGAAGCTCCCGAAGTCCTGGAGGTCTTGGAGATAGGCAGAATTCCGCGCCGGTACCCGCTTCGCGGTTGGGTGATCGGGATCCTCTGCGGTGCCTTGGCGCTGGCTGCGCTCATCATCGGATCCGCTTACGGGGACGTCCATGAGAAGGCGCTCAACCCGAAGCTCGTTGCCTGGATCTGCGCGTTCGTGATCGTCCTTTTCGGCATCATTGCGACGGCGAGGCTGTCGACCTCCCTCAGCCAGCTGGCATCGAAACGCAATGTCCCCGCCGTCGAAGGAGCGGTGAAGTACACGGCGGCCATAGTCGGGTACCTGATCGTGGCCTTGTCCGCGCTGGCCGTCCTGGACGTATCGGTGGAGCGCCTGCTGGTCGGGGCGGGCCTGCTGGGCGTCGTGCTCGGCATCGCCGCTCAGCAGAGCCTGGGCAACATCTTCGCCGGGTTGGTGCTCATCTTGGCCCGGCCCTTCGTGGTGGGTGACCACATCCGCATTCGTTCCGGTGCGCTCGGTGGCATCTTCGACGCTTGGGTCCTGGAAATGAGCCTTACGTATGTGACGTTGCGCACCGATGACGGGCAGCTGAAAATCCCCAACACGGCCATGCTTGCCGCCGGGGTCGGCAAGCTGCCGCCCGGGACCGTCAGTCCGGCGCCCGCCACGCCCGGTGTGGCGAAAACGGGTGGGCCTCAAGCGGCTCCGGCCCAAACCGCTCCGGCCCAAACCGCGCCGGCCCAAACCGTTCCGGCAATGAGCGCCCCGGCCGGGCCGGGGTTGGTGTCGACGGACGGAGGGCAGGCTGCGGCCGCACAAGCGGTGGTGACTGAAACGAACGCCTCCGACGCAGGACCCTCGGACGCACGCCCCTCCGAGGCGAGCCCTACCCCGACCGGCCCACTCCGGACCGGCCCCTCGCAACCAACGGTCCCGCAAACCGGCGCTTCCCCAACCGGCGCTTCCCCTACCGGCGCTTCCCCAACCGGCGCCCCCCCACCCGGTGCCGGCAGCCCGGCGCCGCCCGACGGCCAAGACTACGCATGACGCCGCCCCGGATCCGGGCGGAGCGGGGCACCCAGCGCTCGTGCAAGGGGTGGCCTCAGGAGGCGGCGTTACGAATGCTCCACAACAATCTCGACCCCGAGGTGGCGGAGCACCCCGACGACCTCGTGGTTT
>DATJUH010000457.1:0-18986 GCA_035502515.1 Acidimicrobiales bacterium | reverse complement strand
GGGCGTGAGTGGCGAATCCCGGTGCAGGACGTGGAACTTGTTGCGATTCGATGGAAATACAACATCGAAGCGCGACGAGAAGGCTCCCGTGCACCGAGATTGGGGTTCTAATGAGGGGACTGGCGGCCGGTTCGACGCTGTGGGTGGGGCTGACGCCGACATCAGGTCCAAAACCTCACTCCCAGCGGTAAACCGCTACGCCGCGTTCGGGTTAGGCCCTACGACTCCCCACCACTCCCCGAAACGAGGCCGAGGCGGCGGGCGGCAGCCAAACCGAACCCGGCCAGCCGGCCACCGGCCGACGCCAGCGACCCGACCGACGCCGGCGACCCGACCGACGCCAGCGGCCCGGCCAGCCCTAGCGCCCCGCCAACTGTTGCTTCAGCCACATGAGGACGTCTATCGGCCCCGGGTCTATACCCGCGTCCGCCGCCAACCACAACGAGACGTAATCGCCGAAATAGGTGAGGTCGAAGAGCTGGGCCAGATCGCCTTCACCCTGGGCCCGGACCTCGACCACGGCGGCGACATAGCGGCGGATGAGGTCGGCGGTGATGTCGAAGCGGCGAGCAATCTGGGGATGCTCACTGTCGTGGCGGAGCATCACCAGGCTCATGAGGGCGCCGATCTCCTTCGAGCTGTCGGCCCAGCCGCAGATCTCGTTGTGGCACAGCTCGGGCTGCGAGCCCCAGAACGCCAGCCTCTTGGCGTTCTCGTTCACTTGCGCCTTCCACCTCTGGGCGGCAACGGCGCCCACTTCGCCCCCGCCGTGGATGGCCGGGATGCTCGGGCCGATGCGGCGGGCCAATTCAGCCGGCTCCGAGGCGGCGCCGGCGCTGACGAACTTGTCCCGCCTGTACCTCAGCTGCTCTACCGCCCTCTCCACCCATAGGTCGGCGCCGGGCAGGAAGCCCATCCGCCACAAGACGCCTATGAGTGGCACGGCCATCGAACCCAGGGCGGCCCGGGGCCAGACGATGTCGGGCACAGGGACGAGCGGCGCCTTCCATGCCTCGGCCAGGCGGCCCAGCTCGCCGCCGTTCGTGACGACGACCATCTTTGCCCCGGCCAGCGCGGCGTCCGACGCCGCCTCGATCGTCTCCTCGGTATTGCCCGAACAAGACACAGCGAAGACAAGCGTGGTCTCGTCCACGAAGTGGGGGCACTCGTACCCTTTGACCACGGTGACCGGCACCGGGAGGAGCGGCGAGGCCACGGCATGCAGGACGTCGCCGGCTATCCCACTGCCACCCATGCCTACGACGACGACGCTCTCAATGTCCTCTCGCCTGGGGAGCCCGGTAAGGAAGGCGCAGTCACGAAAGGCCGTCTCCACTTGCTCCGGGAAACCTTCCGCCAGTTCGAACATCCCGTCGCTGTCAATTAAGGGCACTTACGTCTCCTGTCCCTCTGGCGCCTCGAAATTGAGCTTGATGCCCTCCGCATCGGCTTTGGCCAGCAACCTCGAGTGCTCGTCCTCGCCGACGTCCTCGGCGTCTTCGATAAGCATGTCGGGGATGCCGTCCTTGATGGCGTAACGGCGCCGCAACCGCGGGTTGTACAACGCCGCTTCGTCGGGGAAATACAGTAGGGGGCCTTTGTCCTGCGGGCAGGCCAAGATCTCCAGGAGCAGCGGGTCAAGAGTCATAGTTATGAGGGGTCCCTTATTAGTGCCAGCAACTCTTCCGTATGGGCCTCGCAGCTGGCCCGGTCGGGCGCCTCCACGTTGAGCCTGACCAGCGGCTCGGTGTTGGAGGGCCGGACGTTGAACCACCAGTCCCCGAGGTCGACCGTCAACCCGTCGAGGCGCTCCTGAGCGGCACCGGGGTGCTTGGCGGCGAAGACACTTCCAACGGAGTCCACCACAGCCTGGGGTTGCTCGGCTTCCGTATTGATCTCGCCCGACTGTGCGTAACGGTCGAAAGGTTTACGCAATTCGGACAGCGCGACGCCCGCTTTGGAAATGAGCTCCAGGACCACCAGCGCCGCGATCGAACCGGAATCGGCCCGGTAATTGTCACGAAAATAATAGTGGCCCGAGTGCTCGCCGCCGAAAACGGCGCCCGTCTCAGCCATTACACCCTTTATGAACGAATGGCCCACTCTGGTAACGACCGGAGTACCACCGTTTTCACGGATGATTTCCGGCACCGCCTTGGAACAAATGAGGTTGTACAGGACTTTTTCGCTCGGGTACTTCTCGAGCATGGCCTTGGCCACCATTGCCGTCGTCGTGGAGCCGCTGACGGGCTCGGCCTTGTCGTCTACGACGAAGCACCGGTCGGCGTCGCCGTCAAAGGCCAGGCCTACATCGGCACCTCTCTCGAGGACCCGGGCGCGCAGGTCGGCCAGGTTGGCCGGCTGGATGGGGTCGGCAGGATGGTTCGGAAAATTGCCGTCCAACTCGCCGTACATGATCTCGAGGTCGAAGGGCAAGCCTTCGAAGACAGCCGGGATGACCAAACCCCCCATCCCGTTGGCGGTGTCGGCGATAACGCGCAACGGCTTCAACGCGTCCAGGTCGACGAAGCTCCTCACCTGAGCGGCGTAGTTGGCCAAGACGTCGCGGTGGCTGACCGTACCCCGCTCGTCCTCTGAGACCACGGGCAGGTTACCGGTCTCGATGGCCCGGCGGATCTCCTGCAAGCCGGACTGGACGCCTACCGGCTTGGCCCCCGCCAGGCAGAGCTTGATGCCGTTGTAGCGGGCCGGGTTGTGGGAGGCGGTGAACATCGCCCCGGGGGCGTCGAGGGCTCCGGTCGCATAAAACAACTCGTCCGTCGAGACCAGCCCGAGCAGGACCACGTCGACTCCGGCCGATGTGACGCCGTCGGCAAACGCGGCCACCAGTTCCGGGCCCGAGGGCCGCATATCGTTGCCGATCAGGATCCTGGGGCTCTTGGCAAAGGCGGCGAAGGCGGTGCCGACTTTGCGCGCCAGCTCCGCGTCAAGTTGGTCGGGCACGACGGCCCGGATGTCGTAAGCCTTGAAGATCTCGTCGAGTGGGCTCATGTTCGCTCATGGACAAGCTAACAAACCCGCCCGCGCCGTTCATCTTCTGTCAGCCGGCTACTGGCCACGTCCGGTGGACCGGCGGCTTCCGGTCCGCCAGACAGGCGCTTAGGAGCGCCCCCCACCCCCGGGTTGTTCGCCGGCCAGGTCCTGTTCCCCGGCTTGGTCCATACCCGGCGCGGAGCGCGCACCCGGGCCCGTCGTCCCCGGGTCGGCCGACGTTGCCTCCCGGATCTCTTGCCGCTCGTGTTCCGGCTCGTGGCCATGGTCAGGGGCCGGGCTGCCGTTGGGCGCTCCATCCGGGCCGGTGGCCTTCGCTCCGTTAGTGGGCCCGTCCGCAGCGGTGGGCCACGGTGGGCGCGGCTGTTCGGGCCCACGAACGTGGCCCCAAAGGTCTTTCACGGTCCCCACCATTGCGGCTTCGGCAGGGCCCGGGGGCTCACGCCGGCCGAGCCCCGGCCTGCGCACGGCCACTACAGGTGCGACGGGGCGCCTAATAAGGAGGAACAACCCCAGCAGCGCCAGGATCGTCAGGCCCCAGCCCTCGTAGTCGACCGGCGTATAGCCGTACGACAGGCTCACGTGGTGCGAGGTGGGCACCACCACCATGAGGTTGGGGCTTATGCGGTACACCCCCTCCGCGCCCGAAACTTGCCAGTTGGGGAAATAGGAGATAGACACCACCACCGGCACGCCGGTACGTGACACGTCGAAGCTGATGGATGCATTGTGCTCGACGACGTTGCTCACATTGGTGGTCGGCTCCGGTTTTACCGGCACGTTGGTGTCGCCGTACGGCACCCTGGCCCAGCTGGACGGGCCGCTCGAGGCCAGGTAGACGTCCCACGCACTGGGGTCGTCGTACCAGGTGGTCATGACCTTCAGGTACTTCGGCTGGCTCGAATTGTTGAGGCCCTTCATGACCACCGGCTGGTTCGCCAGAGGCCGGACCCGGGGCGAGCCCTGCACCAGGTAGAGCTTCCAGTACTGCTTCTGGGTCCCGGTCGGCCCGCCGCTCCCGCTGCCGGAATAGTTGATGTAATAAGGGCCGAAGGTCGAGATGAGCTTCAACGACGGGTCGGCCGCCGCTTGCTGCTGAAGCTCGGTGTTGAGGGCCATGTAGTACCTGACGCCCAGCATCTGAAGGTGCTGGACCCCCAGAGCCACGTCGGGCGAGCTGGCGTAAGGGATACCGACCATCGGGTCGGACGGCTGCAGGGAAAGCTCCGACTGGTTTATGAAATGGAAAGGCGTCGTGGCCGACGCCTCGTAGTAGAGGCCTTCCATCGAGCCGATGCAACCATTGGTCCAATAAGGCAGGATGGTCAGGGCGTCGGGAGTGCCATAGTCGTTCATTTCCGACTGGTACTCCCACATCACACTGCCGCACCCGTAGGTTTTGGACGCCTTTTCCAGCTGGGCCACAATCTCCTGGTACTCGGGCCATCGGGTCTTGGCGCAGGACTGCGGGCACCCCGACTGGTACCCGCTGTAGTTCCACGTGATCCAACTGGGGACAAAAGACTCGCTCTTTTGCGGTATGCCCAGGAACTCGTAATCGCCATTAGCTATGGCGTGCTCGCCAGGAAGGATGCGGAGCGGGAAACCGACCCAGATAAAGACGAGCACCAATACGATCAGCGGGGCCGGTAAGAGGGCGGCCCGCAACGTGACCATGAAATTCGTGGTCCGTTCCGCCATTATGGCGTACGCCTCGGCGACGGCCAGCCCTCCCAGCAGGTACAGGGTCAGGAACCAGAAAGGCAACACGCGCGCGTTCCACAGGATGCTTTGCGGCATGAAGCGGAAGGCGAGAGCGGCCAGGACCGCCATCACTGCGAGGAACTCCCCCACCCGCCGCCGGCGGCTGATGGAAAGGGCGGCCCCGATACCCGCCAGTACGAACAGCCACGTATCGCCCGTCGGGAACAGCGTGGTGATGTACGTGGTGATCCGCTGGTAACCCATGTTGGTGACGTACGGGAACCGGACCTCGAACGGGAGAGCCCACCAGGCGGCCAGCAATCCTCCCACGACGAGCGTAGGTAGGGCCCACCTCAAAGCCCCGCGCCAGTCGCGATTGCGGGTGGCGTAAAGAACGATGAGGACGACCGCGCCCACCCCGGCGAACAACGTCGGGTCGATATGGGACATAAAGGCACAGGCAAAGATGACCGCCCCCCATGCCCGGTAACGCCCGGTTTGCAAGCCTCTCATGACGATGCCGAAAAACACGAGCGCGAACCAAAGGCTCCACCCGAAGGCAAATTCGCCGGCCAGCGTGGAAGCGATGTTCCCGCCGTAGATCGTGAACTCAGTACCGAAGATGTACGGCAAGGTGGCTGCGGCCAGCACGGCCGGCACCGGGAAGGGGGCTTTGGCAATCCGGCCCATGAGCCAGGCGGCCACGGGCATTAGGATCATGGGCGCTGCCGTCAGCACCTTGAAGGCGATGTTATAGGGGATGACCTGGGCCAGGGCGACGATCGAATAGATCGGGAGCGGGAAATAGAACGTCACCGCTGGGAAACCGTCCCAGTTCGACGACGTCCACCCGGTGAGGCGCAGGTGCGACAGCAATTGGTGCTCGGCCACCCAGGGGAGGAGGACGTGAGCGCCGGTGTCGCCACCCGAGATGGTGGTATTGCGGAACAGGTTGGACGGCTGGAACTGGACGAAAGTGAAAACGACGCAGGCCACGACAACCACGAAGGTGACGATCGCCTCCGGGCGCAAGAGCCTCAAGGTACGAGGCCGCAGCCATTCGTTCACGCTGGCGAGGGCGGCGTAGCCCTTCCGGTCCGGGTACACAATGGCCGTTTCGTCCTCGCCGGCTCGGCCCTGTCCCTCTTGACCTGGTCCCTCTCTACGGGGTCCCTCTTGACCTGATCCCTCAGGAGCTGGCTCCTCTTGGCCTGGCTCCAGGTCGGCTCCGGGCACCGAGCTGCTTTCTTCAGCTGGCGCCGCCGTACCCTGCCGCGGCCCCGATGCCTCTTCGATCCCAGGTGGGCCGGCTCCAACGCCGGACGGCATTTTCTGCGGCTGGCCCGGTTCCGCGGGTTCGAGTGAGGGCGAGCCCGTTCCCTCGCCTGTGTACGCCATTGCTAGCCATTGTTACGTGCCGGCGGGCGCCGCGGGGGCCATGCCGGCTGAATAAGCGCTGAGCAGCGCCTCAGCCGGGGTGCGTCAGCTGCCGACGGCGGCGAGGTCGAGCACGCCCGACAGAGACAGCATGCCCTCCTGCGATTGCCACCAGCGCAAGTCGCATGGAGAGCAGCTGTTCAACACCACTGGCTCTCCGCTTACGACCATTTGTATTACCACCAGTTCCCGCGTTTGACAGTTCGGGCACTTCATCGAGCCCAGCTCCCTTCTCACGTGTGACCTTGTCCTGCCCCCCGGCGCGCGCGAGCACAGCCGGCGGAAAGGAGGGTAAGTCCGGCCGCAGAGAACTTTGCGCGTTTCGAACCCAGAGCCAACCTGGCTTCGATCGGGAGAGACGCCTCCCGCCCGCAAGTACTCTTTCGGCGTTTCTAATAGTTGCCTGATAACCAGCATCGGCACGACGCGCCGAAGGACTTTAGTGAATTCGTGAAGAAACCCGGGCCAGGCTGAAATGGCTCACGTCATGGTCATCCTCATCACCGGCATTATCGCCGTCATCACGGAGGCCGTCATCACGGAGGCCGGCATCAGGGTGGCCGGCATCAAGATGGCCGGCATCGAAACCCGGCCCGCCGAGCCTTTGCTGCCCGAGAGGGGCCCTGCGGTCGACCCGGGACCAACCTCTTGGCACTTGGAGCGTATTGGCGTGGTGCGTGCACAGTGGCCACCGGCTGGACCGGTCGACCGGCCCTTCGATGGGATCGTTGACCGGATCATCAATCCAGGCACAGCGGGCACGGTAGTCATAGGCGAGCCAGGCGGCGGGCTTACCCGCGCAAGTGGGCCGCGAACAGCTCGCTAAGTTCATGAATTAACGAGGGTACACCAGTGCGATCGCGCTACCGGCGACCCCGCGGGCAACCGACAAAAGCAGGCTCATCAGAGCCCGCCCGGTGGTAACCCCGCTCAGGGGCGTAGGATTGAGGGCCTATGAGCAGGCAACCCGGGGATCTGCGACCGCGCTCCCCAGACCGCCAAAACGGCGGGCAACCCGGAACCGGCCCCGACCGCTCCTGGCGGTGGGTGCTGATGGTACTGATCGCCGTCGTTGCCCTCGCGGTCCTGGTCTCCAATGTAATGTCCGCCACGTCGCCTCCTACGGTCAAGTACAGCCAGTTCCTGACCGAGCTGCAGGCCGGCCAGGTCACCAGCGCCCAGGTCAACGCCAACACGGGCGGGATCCAGTTCCAGGACACCAACGGCAACGTCTACGAGACGCAGGGCCCGGCACCACTGCAAGACCCGACCCAAGTGGCGATGCTGGAGAAGTACCTGAGCGGCAAAGAGCTGTCGTTCACGACGCCCGGGACCAACTGGTTCATCAGTCTGCTGCCGGACATCGTGCTCGGGGCCGCGTTCATCATCCTGATCATCTGGATGGCCCGGCGCGCCCAGGGACAGATGGGCGGCATCATGTCGATCGGCCGAAGTAGGGCCAAGGTCTATACGACCGAGCGGCCGCGTACCACGTTCGCCGATGTGGCCGGTTATGAGGGCGTGAAAATGGAGATCCGGGAGGTCGTCGATTTTCTTCGCTCCTCCAACCGGTTCAAGGACATCGGCGCCAAGATCCCGAAGGGCGTGTTGCTGGTCGGGCCGCCAGGTACCGGCAAGACCCTGTTGGCGAGGGCGGTGGCCGGCGAAGCGGGCGTGCCTTTCATGTCTGTGACGGGCTCGGACTTCATGGAGATGTTTGTCGGCGTCGGCGCCTCTAGAGTGCGCGACCTGTTCCAGAGCGCCCGTAAGCAGGCACCGGCGATCATTTTCATCGACGAGATCGACTCCATCGGCCGTAAGCGGGGCGCCGGTCTCGGTGGCGGCCACGACGAGCGGGAGCAAACCCTCAACCAGATGCTGGCCGAAATGGACGGCTTCGAAGCGACTGAGGGCATCGTGATGATGGCCGCCACCAACCGGCCGGACATCCTCGACCCGGCGCTGCTGCGCCCGGGCCGGTTCGACCGCCAGATCGTCGTCCCCCTACCCGATCTCGACGAGCGGTTGCCGATCCTCAAGGTGCACTGCAAAGACAAGCGCATCGGTCCTGACGTCGACCTTATGGTCGTGGCCCGGGGCACACCGGGGATGAGCGGTGCCGACCTGGCCAACCTGGTCAACGAGTCCGCCCTGCACGCTGTGCGCCGGGGCGCCTCCTTCATCGGGATGGGGGACTTCGACGCGGCCAGGGACCGAGTGCTCATGGGCCAGCGCCGGGAGTCGACGGTCCTGTCCGACCGGGAAAAACAGGCCACCGCTTATCACGAGGGCGGCCATGCCTTACTGGCATACGTCCTGCCGGACGCGGACCCGGTCCACAAGGTGACAATCCTTCCCACCGGCATGGCTCTGGGCGTCACCCAGCAGTTGCCGATCGAAGAGCGCCACACCTACTGGCGGGAGTACATCGAAGATTCGCTCTGCGTCATGATGGGCGGCCGTTGCGCCGAGCAGCTGATCTTCGGGACGCTCTCCACAGGGGGCTCGAACGACCTCCAGCGGGCGACGGAGATGGCCCGGAAAATGGTGCGTGAGTTCGGTATGTCCGAGCGCGTCGGGCCGATGGCCTGGGGCAATGGTGGCGAGGTCTTCCTCGGTGAAGATCTGATGCACTCCCGCGACTACAGCGACGAGACCGCCAGGGTGGTCGACGAAGAGGTGGAACGGATCCTGCGGGAACAAGAAGCCCGCGCTTTGCGGCTCCTGCGAGAGCACCAGCGGGGCCTGGCTTCTGTGGCCCAGGCTCTGATACAGCGCGAGACCATCGACGGCGCCGAGGTTTCCCGCCTCGTTGACCAGGCGTACGGGCGCCCGGTGCACGACCAGTTGGTGGTGCCGAGCTTTGCCACCGCCCTGGTGAACGGGCACGGCGACCCGGAGGCATTGCCTGGCGAGGCGCCCGCCGGCGGCCTGTCCGGCCCCACGTCGCTCCAGTAACGTTTCGTTTGTCGCAGGAGGAGGGCCCGGACCTCCTCCTGTGGGTTGCGCTAATTACCGAGGGCCACTACCGGCGAGAGGTTGACCCCGGTTTGGGGCCGGACCCCCCAGGCGTCGTCTTCGACCAGGACGGGCTGGGAGCTTTTCACCACCAGGGCAACGTCAGCCATGCCGGCGGGCAGTTCGACGGCGGTCCGGTCGCCGGCGCGCAGGGCCAGGGGCGGTATGCCGACTGTTTGCGCCAAGCGCCCTCCCCTCAGGGCCTCCAGGTTGAGCACGGCTCCCTTCGAACCCGGGTCCACGAACTCCAGCCATACCTGGCCCCGGTGCTTGGTCGGTGCCATCGCCGATGTCCCGGGCAGGAGCCAGTAGTCCGCCGGCTGGGCCTGGCCGAGCAACGTCCCGAGCCCTCGCATGGATGACGGCGCTGTGGCGGTGACCGAGCGTTCGGCGACGACGGGCACGCCGTTGGTGCTAATGAGGTGGGCGGCGTACGTAATACCTGGCAACGCCCAGGGTTGGCCATTGGTCTTCACGAAGGCAGTGCCGTACGGGGCCACAGTGACCTGAGACGAGGCGCCCGGGCCACTTTGCGTACCCTGCGACAGGAGCACGAGGGAGAGGCGCGCCGGCACCGGCCCGGGGTTGTAAGCGATGTAGCTTTCCGAGACCCCGTTGCCGTCGGCGCCGGCCGGCCACCACCACGAGGTCGAGAGCCCGCTGGCGCCCAGTTCCAGAGCCGCACCGCTGATGGGCGCGGCGGGGTTGAGCCCCTGATGGGGCCCCTCGAATTCGGCATGGGCCGGAGGCTTGCTCACCAGTTCGGTCTCGTAGGCCACGACCTGGCCGGTGCGAGCGGTCACCGTTACCGCGATGTGCTCGCGGATGCGGAGATGGCTCCCGAGGTTGAGGACGGTAAGGCCGTCGGCGGGGACGAACACGCCCTCGAAGGCGGACGGGTCCTCCTGTCCTTCATCAGTCGTGAACGAGAGGTCGGCAATGGCGTCGACCGGGTACGGGTTGAGCAGCGAAATGTGGTCCGAGGCGTTGCGCAGTGTCGCCCCGTCGACGAAGTACCAGCTTTTCGACGCGGCCGAGGCGCACGGCTGGCTGGCCGGGCCCTCAGGGGTGGAAATGGACTGGCTCACCGTCGCCATGCCGCCGTAAAGCGTCACGAGGGCACCTACCCAGGGCTTGGGCGCCTTCTTTGACAGGCCGAGGAACTCCTCGGGCACTGTGCTCGTGGAACCGGCCGGGACCGTGATGCTCATCTTGCGGAAGTAACCGATGGGCGACACGAGCCGGATCGTCCCTTTGACCGGGGCGTGCCCGGCGTTGGCGAAAACAAGTTCCCCGGCGGCGACACTGCCGGGCGCCTCGGTGGCGCCGGCGCAGAACCACGAACCCGAAAGGGCCACCGCCGGCGCCCCAACGGCCTCTTCGGCCTGGGCCACGGGGACAGCGGCGTGCCCGGTCCCGAGCTGGCTCAGCGAGACCCCGGCCACGACGGCGGCACCCAGGGAAATGATCACCGGCCAGCGACGGACCTTAGCCAACGGTCTCCTCTTCCCAGACCGAAGACCAGTCGATCTCCGGTAGTTCGGCGCCGGACATGGTCAACTCGACGCTCGTCTTGTTCAGCTGGGCCCGCAGCCGCGCGCGCAGGCGTACAAGCGCCACGAGTAGAACCAACGCCCAGGCCAGGACCATGACGGTGTCGGCCACGTGCTGGCCGCCGGCGCCACGCTGGCTGAGGGCCACCGTCCGCGTCCCGCGGGGTACCACCCAGGTACTGGCCCACCCGACGGCGCCGGCAGCCGTCAGGGCGCGGCCGCCGGCTTGCAGGTGCCAAGACCCGTCCTCGACGGCACCGTAAATGTGGCTCGGCGACGGACGGGCCCGTACGTCGAAGGAGGCACTGGCCGAACCGATCACTGGCAGAGGTTGAGCCGACGCCAGGTCAGTCTGCTGGAGCCGGGCCGCCGTCGCCCACTGTCCTCCGCCGGTGGGGAGGTTCGTCCCCTTGGCCAGCACCGAAAAAAGTGGCAGCCACGACTCATTGGTGAAGACCCGGTAGCTCGGGTCCGTGCCCACCGGCACCAGGTCGAGCTGGCGGGCCAAAGCCCCTGCTACCCGGTTCTCGGCGGCTCCAACAGCACCTTCCCCGACGGGGACGACGACGTAGCGGATGGCCAGCGGCGCAAACAGGCTGCCCAGATATGTCGTCTCCCGGTTCTCGGCCCAACCCAGGTCCTCCGCCACCAGCGGCGCTTGGCCCGAGCTGAGAGGCGCCCAGAGCTCACCGGCCGAGGGCAGGCCGTCCAATGAGGTGGCAAAGGCCAGGTCGCCTACGGACCCTTGCGCCGCCGACGGGAGGGACCCGAGGCTGCCGACCCAAAGGACCCGGTAGTCGCCGCTAGGCGCCGCCGACGGGAACGCGTACGCACTCTCGGCCCCAGAAGCGGGCAGGTCCCACTGGCCTCCGCCGACCCACGCCAGGAACGGCAGCGTAGCTGCGACTACGGCCGCGGCGCCGAAGGCGGGGGCGAACTGGCGCCAACCGAAACGGTAACCGGGCAGGTCTCGTTCGATCGCACTGGCCCCAAGGGCAACGGAGAGAGCCATCGCTGCACCCGCAGGGGCAAGGACGAGCTCGAGGGGCGGGACGGGCACCCAGCCTCTCGACCCGGCCCACGCCAGGCCAAAGAAGGCGAACGCAACTACCCACAGCCGGGCTGCCCACGCCAGTCGCCACGAACGGCCGATGAAAAGCGGGATGGCAGCCGCAGCCACCAATGCCCAGCCCAGCACGCCGCCATAGGGGCCGGTGTCCATCCGCAAGACCGAGCCCAGCGGGAGCGCCCCCGACTGGCCCGATGTCAGGGCAAAGAAATCATGGAAGGAGCGGAAGGCGCCGAGCGACCACGGCAGGAGGGCCACGAAACCGGTGGCGGTAGCGATGAGCGAGGCCAGCAGGAACTTCGCCGCCCCGGCGCCTCTGCCCGTCAGCAGCGAGCCAACGAAGAGGGCCAGACCGGCGATGGGGACGAGGAGGAAAGTTGCCGGCGCCAAAGACGCCGTCACCGCCACCAACAGGCCCAGGGCGACGAACCTCACCCATAGGCCGCCCGTTGCTCTGGTCCAGCTCAAAGCCGGGTAGGGGGCTTCGCCACCCAGCCGGCCGAGACAAGCGAGCACCCAGGGGGCCGCCGCGTAACCAACGAGGCCTGCCCAGTGGCCCTGCGAAAGAGCGTTGTACGGGACCGGCAAGGCGGCGTACAAGACCGTGGCCGCGGCTCGGCCTTTCTGCGAACCGAACTGTCGTGTGGTCATGTAGACGCCTAACGGGCCTAGCGCTAACGGCACCAGGACGAGCAGGTGCACGGCCACATTGACCGAACCGAACGACAGCGCGCCGACCAGGGCCATGACAAGCAGGCCCGGGGGGGCGAACGACGAAGTGGCCAGCGGCCCGGGACCCGTACCGGACCACCACTCGTGCCACCATGAGGCCACTCCGCCTCCGGGGGAAGGGAGCTGGCCCAGAATAGGTAGAGGCTGGCTGAGAATGTTGCGGGAACCAATGAGGAGGAGCACCACCACGACAGTGGCCGTGCCGGCACCCAGCCTCCAGCTGGCCTTCGCCGGGGCTGAGAGCCGGCCCGCCGGCGCCGGGCCGGACTGGCCGGTAAGTTCGCTAAGGTCCCAGCTGCCGCTCGGGTCTCCGTCATGCAACCCGGTCCCGGTGCCGTCGCCAGAAGTGGCATGGGACCTGTGAACGGAGCCGGCCGCGGCCTCGCCATCCCACTGAGACACGCCGTTTTGCAGTCTGCCGGTGCCCGCCATGCGAGCCGCACGGGGCATCACGGCGGCAGTGTCGTCGTCTTCAGCCCGCGGCCCATCGTGGGCCGACATCCCTCGAGAGGCGGCCCAGGCGAGCTCGTGGCTACGTTCCAGGCTGGGCCTGACAAGGGCCCGTAGGCGGGCACTCCCCCGGGTCTGAGCTTTCCATATGGCCAGGTCGCTGACTCGCCTCGTCCTCTGAGCGTGACGTCTGGCCGCCCATAACTCCTTCGGCCGGCTGACGGAGCGGGTCAGCGAGCGAAGGGGAGAAAGGACACCGCTTCTTTTTCCGGGGTGGAAAATGGCCCAGAAAGACTCTGCGAAGGCAAACAGGACGGCGATCGGCGCCACCAGCACCAAGCCGGCGGCGCCATAACAGGTCCATAGCACCCGTAGCCTCTGCTCGTCGGCTGTGGCCTTGTTCCTGGTGCGCGCCCTCGGGCCACGTGCTGCCCCGTTGGTCCCCTTCAGGCCACCGTTTGCCGGAGCGGCATGGGCCGGCCCGCTGCTCATCGAGACGCCATTTGGGGGACCGCTGTTTGCCGGCCCGCCGTTTGGGGGGCCGCTGTTTGGGGGGCCGCTGTTTGCCGGCCCGGCGGCCCCCGAGCCGCCATTTGTCGAGCCGCCATTTGCAGCGGCGTTTGGGCCGCCGTTCGTCCCTGCCTTTGTCGCCCCTGTCTTCGAACGGCCATTCGTCCCGGATCTGCGCAGGCCTTTGGCCCCCGCCTCCAGGTGACGGGCGCGTGCCTGGGGAGCGACCACCACTCGGGCGCCGACCAGGTGGGCGCGCCACGAGAGGTCGAGGTCTTCCCCCGGAGCACTCGCCGCAGTACTGAAGCCACCCAGTGCCTGCCAGAGGTCTCGCCGGACGAGAACGGCACCGCTGGGGGCCACGAAGACTTCCCGAGCAGCGTCGTGCTGGCCCTGGTCAAGCTCGCCCGGTTCTACCAACGGGTGGACGACACCGAGCCGGTCGGCGCCCATACCCACCGACAGCAAGCGGTCCGGGTTGTCCCAGGAAACGAACTTCGGACATGTAAGGCCGGCATTGCTGCGATAGGCCTCTTCCAGCAAGAGCCGAACGGCATCAGGGGCCAGAGCCACGTCGTCATGGCACACCAGCACGTGAGCGGCTCCATCGACCATTTCCAGAGCTCTGTTGGCCGCCTGGGCGAAAGTTGTGCCGATGGGCATGCGGGCAAAGTGGGCATTGGGCACGAAGGTGGCTACCCGGTCGGAGACCTTGTCGTCCGCTCCCACCTCCATGACCAGGACCGAGAGGTTGGGGTAGTCCTGCTCCGCGATCGAATAGAGCGCTTCGTCCAGCCATGTCCCGTGCCCGCAGGCCACGACTACTGCGACCACCGCGGGCGCGGATTGCTCGGGGCCCATCAAGGAACAAGAGCGTAGCAGGGCCCCCGGCAAGACTAGGAGTACTGGGAGTACGCTGGCCTGATGGACGTGAGTATCGACAAGGTGGCCAAGGCGCTGGAAACCCCGGCGTACGTCGCCGTGGGCTTCGGGGTGCTCGGGTTCCAACGGGCCCAGGTCCGCAGACGTGAACTTCAGCGCCATATGGCCGGAGCCGCGAACACTCTCAACCAGAGGCTGGGCGAGGTCGCCGAGCGGCTGCCCAGGGAAGCCAGGGATCTGCTCAAGGCGGCCGGCGAAGTGGCGCAGGACCTCCCGCATGAAGCCGAAGAGGCGGCGAAAGAAGTGGTCGCCCTGGGCCGCCTCGTTCTGGGGACGGTGCGCGGGTCGGGCGGCCGCCGGCCGTTCCGTTAAGCCGCTGGGGGCGTCACCCGAGTCGCATCGGTGCCCAAGGCAGTGGGCTAGCGGCGCGCCGTGCTCGGGGCAAGTAAGGAACAGGGGGGCCGACGACACTGTCGGTCTTCAGCCTGGTCTCGGCCCCGTGCCGAGGCACTGGAAGCTTGGGAGACGGAAGGCAGACGTGGGTCGCGAAGTGGGCGACGAAGTGGGTCGCCAAGTGGACAAGACCGCTGCTTCGGGCCGCGAGTTGCGAATCTCGGTGCAAAATCTGGAAATTGTTGCGATTCGATGCAGATACGACATCGAAGCGCGACAAGAACGGTTTGGTGCACCGAGATTGGGGTTTAAACTGAGTCGGCTTTGGACTGAATCGGCTTTGGACTGAATCGGCTTTGGACTGAATGAACCCCCGGCCGGCCGTCCCATTGAGCCGCCGGCTATCCCGTTGAAAGGGTGGGCGATATCCCGGTCCCTAGAACCGCCAGTTGATCCCTGACGGGGGGCTCTATTGGCCGAAATCAGCGAGGATGTCTGCGAGCGTCTTCTCGAGGGGTACTTCAGGCTGCCAACCGGTCAGGGAAGTCAGCCGGGTGTGGTCGCCGACCTGGAACGGCACATCTGCCGGCCGGGCACGCTCGGGGTCCAGCCACACGGGGACGTCCGTGCCGGCGATCTTCATCAGAGCCCGCAGTAGGTCCGAGATCAAGACCGTCTCGCCACGGCACACGTTGTACACCTCACCCGCCTCACCATGCAGGAGAAGAAGGCGGTACGCCCGTACGACGTCGCGTACGTCGGTCAGATCTCTGCTTACCTCCAGGTTGCCCGTGGCGATGCGGCTCAGTTCCCCCCGAGCCGCCTTTGCCACCTGCGACGCAAGGTCCGGGACCACAAACCCGGGGCCCTGCCCGGGGCCAGTGTGGTTGAAGGCCCTGGCCCGTACGGTGTCCAGGCCCCGCCCCAGCCAAGCCTGCAAAGCCACCATTTCGGCTGCCGCTTTGCTGGCCGCGTATGGGGTCACTGGCGCGAACGGCTGAGCTTCGCTTATCGGGCCCCGGGCGGAACCGACGCTCCCGTAAACCTCGGAGGAGCTGACCACGAGCACGCGGGGCGGGGTCTCCAGCTCCGCTGCCGCACGGCACACGTTCAGCGTCCCGACGACGTTGACGATGGTCGTCCCGGCCGGGTCGTCCCATGAACGCTTCACGCTGGACTGAGCGGCCAGGTGGCAGATGGCCTCGGGCCGAGCGGTCACCACCGCCGTCCGCACTGCATCCTCGTCTCTGATATCTGTCTGCGCCGGGAGCGGCACCGCCTCGTCACCGCGCTCGTCGAGGTGGGCCATCAACCATGGCCCTACAAAACCCCCGCTACCGGTGACCAATACGCGCACCCAACGATCATCGCAGAACCGGCTTCCGGCTCGAAAAAGCGACGTCGGGCCCCTTGTTCCCACAATCTCAGGACTGCTCGGCGGCGACCTCTTCGTAGACGGCGAGAGTCGCCTCGGCCGTCCTCTTCCACGAGAAGAACGCCGCCCGCCGCCGGCCCGCCCCCGCCAACTCTCCCTGAAGCGACGGGCTCTCCAGCACGCGTGAGAGCGCCTCCACCCAGGCGTCTGAGTTATTCGGGGGGACCAGTACGGCCGCGTCGCCGGCAACCTCACGAAGAGCAGGGATGTCGGACGCCACCACGGGGACGCCAGCCACCATGGCCTCGAGCACGGGTAGCCCGAAACCCTCGTGCAGGCTCGGGAAAGCAAAGACGCTGGCGCCGGCGTACAGGGCCTGAAGGTCGGCCTCGCCCACCCGCCCCACTTCTCGAAGAGCCGGGCCTAGTAGGGCCCTGTCTTGGGGTGTGATGAGGTGTTCGTTCCGCCAGCCGGCATAGCCGGCCAGGACCAGCGTTGGCGAAGAGCCCCTTTGGGTCAGCTTCACCGCCGCCGAAAGAAGAGTGCCCAGGCCCTTGCGCGGTTCGAGGCTCCCGACCCATAGCACGTAGGGCTGGTCATCGAGGTCGTAGCGCCGAAGCACCATCCAGACCTTTTCCGGGTCAGGTTCCTGGTGAGGGTGGTCGACGCCGTACGGGATGACCCGGAGGCGTTCGGCGGGGAGCGAGGTATGAGCCCGCAACTCGCTGGCGGCGGCTTCCGTCCCGGTCAGGATCCGGTCCGCCCGCCTACTCGCCGCCCGCATCCCGGCATGGTGGAACCACCGGCCCCGCAACGGGAAGCTGGCCGGGAAGAGCCAGGGGGCGGCGTCGTGAACGCTCACCACCAGTGGCTTGCCATTTTTCGGAGGGACAGCCAGCGACGGCGCATGCAGCACGTCGATGCCGGCCCGGCGGCTGAGCGCCGGCCAGTCCAGTAAGTGCCACGAATCATAGAGGGCCGCCCTGGGCAGCGGGAGCACCGTGGGTTCGGGCACAGAGCCCAGGTCGAACTCGGCCCAGGCGGACCGCACTTCCCCAGGAGTATGCCGAGCCACGACCGTATGCACGTCGACACCAAGCGCCACCAGATTGCTCACGAGCTTGGCTGTGTAACGGCCGACCCCTCCCGGCGACGGCAACATCAGCTGCTCTACGTTTACGGCGACACGCAAGACATCACTCTGTAGAACCGGGTTGTCCTTTGGCAACTGGGGAGGGCCTTGCCTATTTGGCACCTCAAGGACGGTCCTGCCTTTGGCGACGGGAGCGGGTCCTGCCTTTGGCGGCTGGGAACCGGTCCTGCCTTTGGCAAGTGGGAACGGCCGGCGGCTTTCGGCAACTACGGTCGACCGGCATGAGTACAGAGCCGCCGAGGCCGCCGACTGTGCTCTCGGTCCAACCGGTGGCCGAGCGGGGTGGCTCCGACCAGGCGCTGCTGCGGATGGCCCGGCAATTGTCGGCGGCGGGCTGGGATGTACACGTGGCGCTGCCGGCGCCGTCGCCGATGGCGGCGGAGTTTGCCTCCGCGGGAGTGACGCTCCACGTGGTCCCCATGCCGCGCATAAGTACAAGTCACGGGGCCACCGCCTGGCTGGGGTACGCCCTGAACTGGCCGAAGAGCGTGCTGACGCTCCGGCGTCTCTCCCGCTCGGTCCAGGCCGACGTGGTGCACAGCAACTCGCTGCACAGCTGGTACGGCTGGGCCGCCGCCGGCCTAGCCGGCAAGCCACATATTTGGCATGCCCGGGAGATCGTCGTCCAGTCCCGATCCGCCTTGCTCGTCGAGCGCTTCCTGGCCCTTCACTTCGCTCGACGCGTCCTTGCCATCTCCGAGGCCGTCGCTTCTCAGCTGCACCGGGCAAACCTGACCGTCGTGCATGAAGAGGCGGACCCGGCGGAGTTCTACCCGGGCCGGGCCGGTAGGGCGCGCCGCAAGTACGGCCTGCCCGACGATGCCCTCGTGGTTGGTTATGTCGGTCGCATCGACACCTGGAAGGGCGTGGACGTCCTGCTGGACAGTGTCCCCCGGCTGTGGGCCCGGGTGGGAGGAGAGGGCGTCCGGGTCGTGATCGCCGGCGGCACCGTCGGCGACAAGGAAACCTACGCCGGGGGGCTGCGCCAGAACGCGGAGGAGCTCGGGGTGCTCTGGCTTGGCCCCCTAAGCGGTGAAGACGCGGGCGACCTCATCGCCGATCTCGACTGCCTCGTCCTGCCTTCGACGGAGCCCGAACCGTGGGGCCTCGTACTCGTCGAGGCACTGGCGTGCGGCACACCGGTGGTGGCCACTGACGCCGGCGGAGCTCGGGAGATATTGGCGGGCCTCCCGCCGGACGCTGGTCGCCTGGTGCCGCCTCGCGATGCGACCGCTTTGGCAACGGCCGTCGCAACCCTTTTGCCTGCCACGACCACTACAGCGCAGCGCCGGGCCAGGCAGCCGCTGCGAGCAGGCGAGCCGGCGCCTTACGTGGAGATTTTCGAGGAAGTGGCAGGGCGTCGTCCGCACGTCGCCGGAAAGCCGTAGATAGTCGGAGATAGCCGTAGATAGATGCAATAAGCCCCCGCCCGCGGAGCCGGGCTAGTTGGTACTTTTCGACGGGCGCGCCCGTCTGTACGGAGTTTTGCTCGTTTTCCGGGCAAAACTGCTACTAGTGCCGCCGCCCGGCCAACCGGCTCTATCCCATGCGAGCCCTTCCGGCGTCGGAACCTGTGAACCCTACGCCCCGCCCGGCCAACTGGCTCTATCCCATGCGAGCCTTCCGGCCGTCGGAACCTGTGAACCCTACGCCCCGCCCCGCCGGCGGCTGTCGGTGCGGGCGTCAGACCACCCACGG
>DATJUH010000456.1:0-11712 GCA_035502515.1 Acidimicrobiales bacterium | reverse complement strand
AGCCGAAACGTAGGGCAGCAGCTGGCTGCCTACGGTGTCGATACCCACAGTCTCGTCCATGGTCCGGGCGCCCACGGCCGTGATGGTCGCGGGCAGGCCGGTCGTCGAATTCGTCACGCCCACCCAGGCGTAGGCCTCGAGCGCGGCGGGGAAGTCCTGGGCCACTTCGGCCAGCGTCAGGGTTTGGCCGGCGTAGCCGAAGCAGTTGGACCCGGTCATGTAGAACGACGTCGGGTTGGCGCCCGAGCCCAGGCCGTAGCAGAAATCGATCGAGGACAACAGGTAGACACCCGGGGTCGAGGCCTGTGGGCCGTCGCCGACCCAGATGTTCTCGGACAGGTCCGAGCTGCCTGCGTAGGCGATTTTCGTCGACGTCAGCGCGCCCACCTGGCCGACGTCGACCACGACCCCGGCGTCGGCGTAAGAGGCCCCTGAGGCCGACGTATCGGCGACGGAGGGGTTGGTCGAAAGGCTGAACTCGGTGCCGTTATCGACCTCAGTGTAGAAGCTGGCCCCGCTCGCGCCGGCCGGGCCGGCCGGGCCCTGAGCGCCTTCCGGGCCAGCGGGGCCCTGGGGACCAGCGGGGCCCTGGGGCCCCTGGGCGCCCTGAGCGCCTTGAGGTCCGGCACCACCGACGCCACTGGCGCCGGCTGGCCCTGCCGGGCCTTGCGCCCCACTGGTGCCGCCCGGGCCTTTAGGGCCGGTGGCTCCCTTCAGCCCCTGAAAGCCCTGAGGACCGGTCACGGAGACAAGGATGGCTTTGGTGCCCTTGGGACAGCCGCCCGTCGTATTGCCGCTGTAGACGAGGTTCTTGGCATTGATGCAGACCACCACTGAGGTGGGCTTGACTGTCTTGGTCGAGTTGGTCTTGATCGTCGACGCCCCCGCCGTCCCGGCCGCAGCCAGGCTGAGGGTGACAATCGCGGCGATGCTGAAAGTGCGTTTCATGGTTTCCTTCTGTGTGTGCTCGTATTCCTACGGGACGTGTAGCTGTGGCGCCACCGATGGGAGCCCGCCGGCAGGATCATCGGCACGCAGGCCCGTGGCCTGTAGACCGGTGGTGCCAAGGTCACCAGGTGGATCTTTCCGACCGCACGGTGTTCCGCCCGGACCGAGACAGGACTACGGTCGGTGGTTATGGGCCCACAATTCGACCGCCGAGGTCCCAGGAGATCCAGGCCTGGTTATCTGGTGGCCCTGGTAACCGTGCTCAGCCTCGGCTTTAGTTCCGTCAGCGCTGTCGAACTCGCCCCGGAGGCCTTTGCCGCACCGCTGGCGTGCCGGGCGTCTATGAGCGACGCCAAACCAAAGCAGTACTCGACGACAAGCGTTCTCGTCTCGACTGCGGCGCGGGCCGGGGTGACTACGACCGCCAAATACAAGACGACTAGCACGGTCAAGAGGTCCGTGGCGAACGCGCTCGGGAAGGCTACGGTGCGCTATTTGATCTCGGCGGCTACACCCGGGTTCACCGTGGTCGTCAGCGTTGAGGTGAGCTCCAGCGGGAAGAAGGCTTCCTGTTCCACAAAATTCGTGCCGGTAGCCCGAAAGTAGCTTCAGGCGGGAGAGATGCTGTTCGGACGTAAACGTCGAGCTGAAAAGGAGGCCGCGGCCAAGGCCAAGTCCGACGCCGAACTGCGATCTTCCATTATTGGCCTGGTCGGTATCGCCGAGGGTGGCAACGCAGAGGTCCCTGGGTGGCCCCTGATGCTGAAGGCGGGCGAACGGCTGGTGCACGCCCTGAGCAACGGAGGCTTGTTCGAGCCGCGACGCGGGCCGGGCCACTGGTCGGGCCGTTCGGCGGGTTTCTCGGTGCCCGTCGCAGACGGCATCCGTTTTCGCATCGGCAAATCCGCGGGCACTTATATACAAGGGGCGGAGAAGGCGACGATTATCGATACGGGTGACATCAGCTTCACGACCCAACGGGTCGTGTTCCAGGGGGCGAAATATACCCGTGAATGGCTGTTTTCCAAGCTTATCGGCATCACGCATGACGCTTCCCAGCCTTGTACCTTCATCCAGGTCTCCAACCGGGAGAAGACCTCCGGCATCGTTTACGAGGGTCGGTCACCCGAGCTGGTGAGGTTGCATTTGGCTGTGGCAGTTGCCATTTTCAACGGTGAAGGTGCGGAAGCCGCACAAGAGCTGCGTGAAAAACTCGATGACCTTGACGCCGCCACGCCGCCCGAGGCGGCCAGGGGCGCATTGCCTGGGCGGTCGGCCACGGCTTCCTCGAGCCAAGAGGGTACCTCCGGCGACAACTCGCACCCGCCTGATGCTGCCGCCACCGCGGCCCCGCTCACCCCTGCGGCCCCGCCGGCTTTGCCGCCCGCGATGTGGGCGGCCGACCCCTCTGGTCGTCACCAGCTGCGCTACTGGGACGGAGCTGCTTGGACCGACTACGTATCGGACGACGGCCACGAGTACCACGAGTCGTCCGCCACCGGCGCGCCGTGACCACCCGGCCTCACACAAGTGCTGTCGGGTTCGGGGGGCAGGTCACGCCGTGACCGCGTATGGCGATCCCGCCGAGGGCGGCCCCGATTGCGGGGCAGGCACACCATGACCCCGAGGACGCCTTTGCTCCAGAGCGCTGATGCCGCGAAGACGATGCCGGGGGAGGCCCCGAGCGGCGCTCACTGCGGCTTGTCGAGATTGAGGTTATCCGCGTCGATCTTCTGTTCCCACGACGACTGACTGGGTTTGCACCCGTGTTGGGTCTGGTCGTCGTACATCTTCTGGTAGGTGTTGTTGGCCTTCTTGACCTTCGCAAGGTCGGCCTGGCGGTCGCTGGACGCAGCCGCGCTGGCGGCCACCGCGAAGGCCAGGCGCATGTGGTAGAGCTCATGCCGGAAGAGCCGGTTCGTCTCGGCCAGCCGGTCGCGGTCCAGAGCGGCACCCACCACGGTCTCGCACTCGCCATCGGTCGTTGCCTTTGGTGAAGAAGCAATCGCGGCAGCCGCCGGGCACGCTGTTGACGGCGTCGACCGGTACCACGAATTGCCACTCTTAAACCCGGCATGGCAATCGGCAACCGCTTTGGCGTCGGCCGAGTTGCGCGTCTTCCCATCGCCGATGGCACTGCTGCGGACCCACGAACCGGCCCTATCTATGAACACGTTGATGGTAAAGCCATTGGCGTCGAGGGCGATCTTCGGTTTCGTGGAGGCGGCGTACCCGGAGTTGTCGGGAGTGCCTTGAAAGTCGCCCCACTCATGGGGGTCGACCGTGCTGGCCAGCGGGTACCTCACCTTGGTGGGGGCGGCCCCGTCCCGCTGCAGCAGCATTGTCTGGATGCTGGCCGAGCCGTTGCCGGTGGGTGGCGCCCCCGCCGGCGCCCCATCCTCGTCGACCAGGCCCGAGTCGGCGCCGATTAGGGGGTCGACGGTCCCGGTGGTGCCGTCGCCGGCGCTCGGTGGTGCCTCGCCGGGGCCCGGCAGCGCGCTGGTCGGCCCGGCGGACGGGCCGGGCGTCGTTTTGTCCTGGGCGTCGTCGTCCCGCTGGACACGAGTGGCTGATCTGGCGAGGGAGGCGCGCTGAACTGACTGGACGGCCGGCACACTGGCACCGCCACCTTGAACGCTGGCCTGCTCGTCGGCCGGGCAATCACAGGGCTTGCCCCCGCACCGCTGCGCCGACCGTCCCGCGGTTGGCTGGCCCGGCCACCTGCCTCGGTTGTGCCCGTGCGGACCACCCGCAACCCCTACCGTGGGGGCGGACGCAAGTCTGGCCGCCGTTCTCTCGGCCTCCTGCTCGAAAGCGTCCGCCGGGTCGCTGATGGTCAGTCCGCCGCTGTCGGTGCCGGACACCGGCCCTTGGCCCTGCTGCTGGACGTGCACCAGCTCGTGGGCGAGGCGGCGCCTGCCGTCGTGGCTGGCCGGCTCGAAGTAGCCGTGTCCGAACACCACCTCATTGCCCACCGTGTAGGCCGTGGCCGAGATGGCCGCCGCCGACTTGGCCGCCATGTCGTCGGTGTGGATCCGGACGTCGGAGAAGTCAGACCCGAGGCGCGCCTCCATGTCAGCCCGGACCTTCGGGTCCAGGGGCCGTCCTCCCCCCCTGCCCACCACAGCGAGGACCTGCGAAGTGTCTGGCGGTCCGCCGGCGCCGTCTTTGCCCGCTCTGGCGATTGGGGCCTGGGAGGGCCGGGCCACTGGCTGGCGCGAGACCAGGGCCGCGCCATCAAAGAAAGTGCCAACAGGTACCCGCGAGGGGGCGAGGCTTGGGCCGGCCAGCCGTGCCGTCCCCGCCGGCGCAACGCGCCACACCGTCGGAACGTGGACAGCCTGGGTCAGCGACGCGCCCCGGGACGTTCGCGTCCCGTCGTGGCACGGTGCGCTGTGGCTCACAAGGCTCCTGCCTCTCTCTGTCCCTGGTCGGCAAACGAGTGTAGGTGGGCTGTGTCACCGCAGCGTCACAACGCCGGGAGGTCGGCCCGGCTATAAGCAACGCTTAGAACTGCATCAGAACTTCGCCGGTTCCGGCGGCCATCGGACGGGCCGACACTGGATATCGAAAGGAGGCTATCGGTGTCGACCGGTCGTGACATTGAGATAAAGGCCGCCGGCGGCCCCGAGGTTGGTCTCCCGTCGGTCCCGGTGCCACGGATGTCCGTCTGGGCCGGGCCGCGTATCTTTACCCCCGGGCTCGTCCTTGTTTCGGCACTGGCCGGGCTGGCCACTGTGGTGGGTGGTCTGGCCCCCGTGGTGGGCGCCCCTGTGATCGCCATCCTCTGCGGCATCGTCATCTCGCTGGTCAGGAAGCCTTCGGCCCGCCTCAGACCGGGGATCGTGTTCGG
Source organism: Acidimicrobiales bacterium (assembly GCA_035502515.1). GTDB lineage: Bacteria > Actinomycetota > Acidimicrobiia > Acidimicrobiales > Palsa-688 > Fen-671. The sequence goes on along the minus strand of DATJUH010000456.1, from coordinate 6,911 downwards.
CTCGAAAAAGGTGCTCCAGGGCTCGATAGTCCTGCTCGGCTCAGAGCTCTCCCTCGGCCAGCTGCTCACTACCGGTGCTCGTTCGCTGCCAGTCCTGTTGGGGACGCTGATAGCGGCGCTCGCCATGGCCTGGCTGGCCGGACGGCTGCTCGGGTTGAGGGGCGACGTGACCACCCTCGTCGGGGTCGGCACCGCCGTTTGCGGGGCATCGGCCATCGCCGCCACCGACGCCGTCATCGACGCCGATGAGGCCGATGTGAGCTATGCCATCGCCGCCATCTTCACGTTCAATGTCGTCGCCGTCCTGTGCTACCCCAGCCTGGGCCACGCCCTGGGGCTGTCACAGCACGCTTTTGGCTTGTGGGCGGGCACCGCCATCAACGACCTGTCCTCGGTGGTGGCCGCCTCCGCTGTCTATGGCCATGCCGCCGTCGCCCAAGCGGTGGTCGTCAAGCTCACTCGCACTCTCGCCATCATCCCCATTTGCCTTGGGCTCGCCGCTACCGGGCGCCGCCGGCGTCAGGAGGGCGTCGAGGTGACCCCGGGTGAGCGGCTCAAGCTGGGCCGCATCCTGCCGCTGTTCCTCCCGGTGTTCCTGGCTGCCGCCATCGCCAACACCGTTGGGCTGGTCCCCGCCGGCTGGCACCACGCCCTTTCGGACCTGTCGACGTGGATGATCACCGCTGCGCTCGGGGCTATTGGGTTGTCAGCCGACATGAGGCAAATCCGCCAAGCCGGGCTCCGGCCTCTCGCTCTGGGAGGAACCCTGTGGCTCACGGTGGGTCTGGCCAGCCTTGGCCTGCAGGCGTTAACTGGCACGTTGTGAAAGGCACGACATCAGCGGCGACCTGAGGCGGCCTCCGGTCCCAAGGCCGCCGCATGAAGTGGCGGGCTATCGCCAGCGCCGCCAGCTTCTAAGGTCGGTTTATGCCCCTGCCGGAGCCTTTCCCGGACCTGGCCAGCCTCGACCTGCTAATGAGCGTAGGCGAGCTCGGGTCGATAAGTGCGGCCGCGGCGGCGCACAGGATGACCCAGCCGGCGGCCAGCATGCGGCTGCGGGCACTCGAGCGGGCCCTCCAGATCCCCCTCTTGGAGCGAGCACCTACCGGCGCCCGCCTTACGCCGGCCGGTATGGCCACCGTGGAATGGGCGTCCGCCGTCCTCGGCGAAATGCAAACACTCTTGGCCGGAACGGCGGCGCTGCGGGCGGACCGCACTTCCCACCTCCGGCTGGCCGCCAGCCTGACCGTCGCCGAGTACCTGGTCCCCCGGTGGCTACACGTGCTGGCCGCCGAGGCGCCTGGCACGAAGGTTTCACTGGAGATGGGCAATACCGTGCACGTGGCCGGCCTTGTCGCCGCGGGAGAGGTTGACTTCGGGTTCATCGAGGGCGCTCGGCCCCCGGGGCGCCTGCGGTCGAAGGAAGTGCTCGCCGACGAGTTGGTCATCGTGGTCCCCGTGGATCATCCGTGGAGCCGTCGCCGCCGGCCGATATCGGTAAACGAACTGGCAAGAACCCCTTTGGTCCTGCGCGAACCGGGATCGGGTACCCGCGAAGTCCTGACCGAAGCCCTGAGCGCGTACGGCTTTGGTGTCACGTCGGCGATGGAACTCGGCTCTACGACGGCTATCAAAGCGGCGGTGATGACCGGGGCTGGACCGGCGGTGATTTCTGCCCTTGCGGTGCGGGCCGAATTGCATGCGGGCCAGTTGGTGGCCGTCGCCTGTCAGGACCTATCGCTACGCCGGGCGATAAGAGCAATCTGGGCGCCGAACCGGCCCCCCTCTGTCGTGGCCGCTCGCCTCCTGGCTATCGCAGCCCGGTCGGACGATCGCAACGCCGCTCTGGCCTGATCGGAAGCCCCATTTCGTGGCCGGCCTCGTCCTCGGCCAAGGCTTTCATTTGCGACATCGCATGCTGATGGGCGCGCCGCGGCCTAGACCTGGGGCGCGTTCCCGACGGCAAGGGTATAGAGGTTCCTGACTGGGCCCTGCACCCTTGCCTGTTTCCAGAAGGTGAAGCCGAGCTTTCGGCAGACGTTCTGCGAGGCAAGGTTGTTCGGGGCGATGATGGCCAGCACCTCGCCCGCGTACGTTTGGTGAGCCTTGGCCAGCAGAGCCTGGCTGGCCTCAGTGGCGTACCCGAGGCCCCTGCGCTCCGGCACTAGCCGGTACCCCCATTCGAGCCAGGTCTGGTCCTCGAAGCAGATGTAGTCGACCCCGGTGTACCCCACGACAACGCCGGACGAGAGCTCGACCACCGGCTGCTTGCCAAAGGGGACGGCCCGGCAGACGGCGACCATGTGGTCGAACCGGTCGCTGGCCTCCTTATCGGTGAGGGCACGCGGATAGAACACCATGAACTCCTCACTGCAAAAGAGCTCGACGAACCGGTCTCGATCAGCCTCCCGGGGCGGGCGCACCAGGAGGCGCGCCGTCTTTATGACATCCAGATCCGATAGGTCCAAGCCAGTCACCCGTCCTCCCAACGCACCTCTTGTTGCCTGTCGGCGCCGGGTGGCGCTGTGCGTTGCCCGCATCGTTACCCTCGGGCACCATGGCAGTCAAGCCCTTTGCTGTCCGGGCTCGGTTCGGCTAAAACTGAAGAGCTATCGGGTAATCGGCGGCGCCACGCCCGGATGCGCCTCAGTTCGCAAGTGTGACTATCGTGCCTGGCGGTGTTCGGGTATACCCACGGTGATGGAAGTCCTGGCCGGCGTCGTTGTCGCGGTGGTTGGCAGCGACGTGCCGGCAGAGCGGCGCGAGGGACGGGTGGCCGACCCTCTTGGGCTTTGCATCGGGCCCGCTCGTTCGAACTGGGGCGTTTAACTGTCCTTATAGCTATGTTTTCGGACCCAAAAGGAGAAATTGCGACCTTGTTCGACCTAACCCGGGGGGCTGCAGCCGCTAGCCAACAGTGCGCCGAGTACGACGAGCGTGCTCATCTGGAAATGGGGAAGAAACTGCCGAGGAGCTACGTCCCCGAGTAGGAGGACACCACGCTGAGCCCGGCGGTGCCGGGGACGGTCACAGCAGTGGTGCCACTATAACCGTCACCGTCGAGTTGGGCCGTCGTCTTGAACACGTACAGGGCGCCCGAATAACTCACGTACACCTGGCCCGGAGCGCTCAGCAGCACCCCGCCGGCAATAGCGGCACTCTTCTCGGCCGTGCCCACCGAGCCCATAAGCACCTTGGCTTTGTCGGCCTTTTGCACCCGTGCGAGCACCGGCGGCGACGAGATGCCAAAGGCCCTCCCGCCGGCGAGGACGTAGTAGGTACCCGACGAGTTGACGATGGCGCCGTCGGCCCGGGTCGAAAGAGCGCTGGCGGCCGCACCTTCTGCGCCGGCGGCAGAGCCGACCTTGAGGTTGCCCAAGCTTGGCACCGTCACGACCAGGGCGGGGTCGTAGCCGTCGGAGGACGGCTGGTGCCCCGTCGAGAAGCCGTGCACTTCGCCGTCAGTCCCGGCGAAGTAGATGGTGGCGTTGCCATTCACGGCCCTGGTGGTGAGCAAGGTGCCAGAACGGGGCCGCGTCGAAGTGGGAGCGCTCATGCCGACAGGGGCAGAGGTTACCTTGGCGTGGTCGACCTTCCGGAGCGCCGCAAGTTCACTGGCCGACCCCAGGAAGGCGCGCCCACCGGCGAAAACGTAATCGTGGCCGGCGAAGCTGACTACGGCCCCGTTGGGGTAGCTCCGGCCGGAGTGCGGGCAGGGCTGGGGCGGCGACGTGGTGGACGGAGCCGGCTTATCCGTTGTCGCCGGGGCGGCCACGGGCGGAGCCGCCGTCGCGGTGAGGGGGGTGGACGTCGTGGGGACGGTGGTGGTTGTCGCGGGCGGCGCGGCGCTGACCACCAGCGTGACCGTCGCCGGGGTCGAGACGTAGCCGAGATTATCGGTGAGCGTGTAGCTGAAAGTGTCCGTGCCCACGAACCCACCCTTCGGCGTGTAAGTGAACAAGCCGTCAGGTTCGATGACAACGGTCCCGTCACTGGCTGTGGCGGTCAACTGAGCCGTCCAGGTGGTGGCCCCCGGGTTGAAGTCGACCGCGCCGGACTGAAGCGTCCCGGCTGGCTCCGTCAGCTCGGCCCCCTCCCCGGTCGAGAACGACTGAGCCATGGCAATGGGCGGGCTCTCTTGCACCGAGCCGGCATCGCAGGCTTGACCCGGTTCGCTGGCCACCCGCGCTGGTCGGTCGTCGGGCAGAGTGTGACCGAGGTGCCGTCCAGGGAGACCGACGTGCTGTTGGGGATGATGGACATACCGGGGTTTCCCGGCAGCGGCAGCACCGTTTCGGTAGGACCACCGTCGTTGGCCAAAGGCCCAAGCAAGCTGCCCAGGCCCGAGCCGGCGGTGTCATCATCCGTGCTGGCCGGGGTGGGAGCGAAGCAGCTGGTGTCGGAGCCGACGTTGTCGCCCCCGTCGTTCCAGGTGCCCGCCGCCTGGTCGCAACCGCCGCCAAAGATGTCGGCCGCCACCCACACGGTGCCGGTACCGCCGTCTTGGCCGTTGGTGACGGTCGCGCCGCTGTCGCCCGCCCTGTTGGCCAAAAACGTGCTGGCGCTCAGAATGAGGCGGGCGGAGCCGCCGTCATCCCCGTTGTCGATGGCCCCACCGTTGTAGTTGAGGGCCGAGTTGTCCGAGAACGTCGAGCTGCTGACGGTGGCGTTGCCGGTACCGCCGTAATCCCCGCTGTCGATGGCCCCTCCGCTGCCGCTGGAGCTGTTGGCCGAGAAGGTTGAAGTCGTCACATTGAGGGTGCCGGTGCCGCCGGCGTCCCCGCTGTTGATCGCCCCGCCGGTGCCGGCCCCGGCCATATTGCTCGAGAAGGTAGAGCCGGCCACGGTTAGGGACCCCGTCCCACCGTTGTCACCACTGTCAATGGCCCCGCCATTGTGGGCGCCGGTGCTGTTCCCCGAAAAGGTCGAGTTGGTCACCGCAACTGTGCCCCCGCCCCCGTTGTCGCCACTATCGATGGCTCCGCCGTCGCTGTTGGCGTAATCCCCCATAAAAGTTGACCCAGTGATGCTCAAGGAGCCTGTGCCGGCGCCATCGCCGTTGTTGATCGCCCCGCCGTCGCTGTTGACACTGTTGCCTGTGAAGGTCGAACTGCCGACGTTGAGGGTACCGCTGCCGGCCGTGTCCCCGTTGTCGATGGCACCGCCCCAGTCGGCCGAATCAGACGAAAAAGTGGTGCTATTTACAGTGAGGGTGCCGTTCCCGGAGTCATCACCGGTGTCGATGGCGCCGCCGTCATAGTTGGCTGTGTTGCTTGAAAATGTGGAGGCGAAGATGGCCAGCGTGGCGGTGGCCTGGTAATCGCCGCTGTCGATGGCGCCGCCGTCGTCATTGTCCGCCTTGTTCCCCGAAAAAGTGGAACCTGTCACCACCAGTGTGGCGATACTGCCGGGTTGCTCTCCGGTAGAAATGGCGCCGCCGTCGGCGGTGGCGGTGTTCGCCGAGAACTGAGGAGCCGGCCGGCGAGGTCTGCTCGCCGGCCATGCCCAACACTCACAACGACGCCAGTTATTTGGAAGGGCCTAACTGCCGCACAGGGTGGCGACGACCGTGCCGGTGCCCGGGTCGGCGGGATTGGCCTGGTAGCCGGCGTTGGTCTTGACGATCACAACCTCGGCCACGTTGCCCGAGATCGTGCTGCCTGATTGCGTCACCTTGCTCGGCACGACCACGGCCATGTAGGCGGGCACGCTGGTCGGCAGCGCGGCGCTGCCGCCGGTGCTGCCCGTCCAGGTCCCGCCGCAAGCCGGGTCGGTGACGGTGGTGGGCCCATTGGAGAACGTCTGGGCGAAGCCCTGGAAACTAGCCGGAGCCGTCCCGCCCGAGAGAGGGTTCAACTTGGACCACTTGGCGCCCGACCAGGTAAGCGTGGTGGCGGGCGTGGCACTGTCCACGTCCTGGTTGCCCAGGGCGAATGCGCCCCCGGCCGGCAGGTAGCTGAACACCAGGGCCTGCTGGCTGCTGTTTGAGGAGCCGGTGTAGTAGCTGTCCCCGTTAAAGCTGGCGGAGACCGGCTGGTTGCCCAGAGGCTGGTTGACGGCGGCGATCTGGCAGCTCACCCAGCCGTCCGACGTCACCTGGCCCTGGCAGCTCTGGGCATTGCCGTTGCTGCCCAGCGTCAGGGTGACCGTCTGGCCGTCGGGTACTGGCGGGCTGCCCCCGTCCTCCTCGAGCACGGCGCTCAGGGTGGCCGGGGGGTTGTTGGCAATGAGAGAGGCGCCGCTGTAGGTCAGCGTCGTAGCCGCCTTGGCCACCGTGATGGTCACCTGTTGCGTGGTGGTCACCACCCCGTCGCTGGCCGTGAAAGGAACAGCGGGTTGGACGTCCCGCCGCCGGGCGCGGCATTGACGACCGTGATCTCACCCGCCGTAGCATCGGCCGTGTCGGCGGCCGGGACCTGAGCGGTCAAGGTCGGGCCCTGCGCGGCCGTCAAGACAGTGGAAGGGACGTAAGTGGTGGTAAGGGGGGTGCCGTCCCACTCGATGGTCGAGCCTGGGACGAAGCCGCTTCCGGCGATGGTCACAGTAGGGCTGCTGCCGATCAGCACGGAAGTGGGGGTGAGGCCGCTCGCCGTAGGCGCCGGGTCGGTGACCGTCTCCGCGACCCTCTGCGTGAACGTCGCCCCGGACTGGTCGGTGACCGTGACCGTGGCGTAGTAGATCCCGGCCCTGGCGTAGGTATGTGTGTCGGCGAAGGCGATGTTGGTGTCGGCTGGGTCGGATGTCAGCGTGAGCGCCCCGGCGCTCCCGAGGTTCAGCTGACCGGGGACCGCGGTCCAGCCGGGAGCGCACTCGGCACCAGAGAAGGGATCGGCCAATCCACATTCCCCGCTGTCCACACTGCCATCGCCCCAGTCCACGTACACGTTCTCGACGTCCTGGGTGCCGCTGTG
>DATJUH010000455.1:0-10036 GCA_035502515.1 Acidimicrobiales bacterium | reverse complement strand
TCATCCCCCCTGAGCGCCGCAGTACTGTGAGGCCACCCACCGTCGTCCGAGAGCTTTCAAGCCCTCCTTAATGACGGACCCTTACCGATCGGTGGATCCAGGCTAAGCTAAGGCAAAGACCGCGGCATGGCCAGCTCGATCTACGTCGGCACCTTCCCGAACGACCCGCTCTTTACCCGCCCGGAGGAGCGGTCCCCGCTCGGCGCCCGCATCTATCTTCTTGACCCGTCCGCCTGCACTGCGCCGCGCTACGTCGAGCTCGGGCTGCCTTACCTCGATGCCGCCTTCTTGGCTGTAAACCGGAAGACTGGGACCTTGTATGCGACCAACCGCACCGGCGACGGTGGCGCGGTATCAGCGTGGAGCATCAATAACGACAACGCCGACTTGACCCTCCGTGAAATCCACGAAACTGGCGGGGCAGGCCCTTGTCACCTCTGCCTCGACGCCGAAGGTAGGGCCCTGTTCGTCGCCAATTACGGTGGCTCTTCCGTGACCTCGTTCCTACTTGCTCCCGACGGCGGTATTCAACACCGGTCAGATCTCGTAGCATTCGCTGGGAGCGGGCCAGACGTTCGACGTCAGGAGGCTGCACATCCGCATATGGTCCTGGTCGATCCTGTCAACGGTCGGCTCCTCGTCCCGGATCTTGGCAGTGACTGCGTGGCCGTCTACGACGTGGACCGCTCCACCGGGGTGCTGCACAAGCTCAGCGACAAGACGCTGAACCTCCCCCCGGGGTCGGGACCCCGTCACGCCGTATTTTTTCCCGACGGGGATGCTGCTGTGGTGGTCAACGAACTAGCGAGCACGATGGCGATGCTTATGCGGTCGGGCGACGGTTTCCGGGTGACGGACATCGTGAGGACTGCAACTCACGATGTAACAAACTTCCCGAGCGCGGTCCGGACGAGCCCGGATGGTTCCCTCGTCTACGTCGGGAACCGCGGCGACAACACGGTGGCCACGTTTCGGCGCCATCAGCGGACTGGCACACTGTCTTTCCTGGAAAGCGCTCCCTGTGGTGGACGGCCAAGAGACGTCGTGGTTGATACCGATGCCGGCCGTCTACTGGTCGCTAATCACGACAACCACAGTGTAAAAGCGCTGGCCTTGTCCGAGGGAGGACTGCCGGGCGCAATGGTCCCGTTGGCGACAATTCCAAATCCTGCGTCTCTAGTCGTCTGGGCTTCGCCAGCGTGAGATCAAGGGTGTAGTTGCAGTCGTCTTACCAAGAGACTTCGGCAACAACATGAGAGAGACGGCGGCCGTCTCTCTTTCACTTTGTTACCGAGACGTCTTCTGGCCCGCCTCCGCCCGACCCGTTGGGCGCGGGGCGCGAACCAGAGCCTGGGGCTCCATGGGCGGCGTCCGCGTGGAGCCAGCAGCGCACCCACGTACCGCGGTCCAGGTTCGTAAGGGGGGGTTGCTCCTGGGAGCACACAGGCATGGCAAAGGGACAACGGGGGTGAAAACGGCATCCCTTCGGCGGGTTTATGAGGCTCGGTGGTTCTCCGGCGCTCCCGGCCTCGGTGCGCATCCCACGACGACGAGGGTCAGGCGCGGAAGATACGAGGAGTTTCGTATAGGGGTGCGACGGTTCCTGGATGACCAGCTCGGAAGGACCGCCCTCGACGAGTTGACCCGCGTACATCACCAGAGTGTCCTTGGCGAAATAGCGGGCGGACGCAATGTCGTGTGTGATGTACAACAGGGCGAGGTCGAGTTCGTCAACAAGCTGGGCGAGCAGGTTGAGCACGCCAAGCCTGATCGAGACATCGAGCATCGACACGGGCTCGTCGGCTAGAAGTACTTTCGGACGAGCCGCCAGGGCGCGAGCAACAGCGACCCGCTGCAGCTGCCCGCCAGACAACTCGTGCGGGTACTTTTCCGAGAACTGCCCCGGCGGTGTCAGGTTGACCTGTTCCAGCAAGGAGGCGACGCCATCAGCGACATCCCGCCTCGAGCTTGCGACACCGTAGTTCTTGAGAGGCCGACTGAGCTGGTACTCGACAGTGTGAATCGCGTTCAGTGAGCTAAACGGGTCCTGGAAGACCATCTGTACGTCGCTCAGGTAACGGCGGAACGCCCGACCGTGGCGGGCTCGGGCCGGGGAGCCGCCAAGGAAGATCTCCCCTGACGTTGGTGGGTAGAGCCTGGTGAGAACCCGAGCGACCGTCGACTTCCCTGACCCCGACTCACCGACCAGGGCAGTGATCTCACCGGAGTACAAGGATAAATTGATATTGTCCACCGCGTGTACAACGCGGCGCGGGCCGACGTTTCCGCCCCGTCCACCGCGGTGCATCGGGAAATGTTTGCTCAGTGCTACGGCCTGGAGCGTTGGCCCCTCCGACCGCTGGGGTACAGCTGAGGTGGAAGTGGGATCGCTCATTATCCGGGCCTTGACACTTCCGCCGCCGACGTTGCATCGGCAGACGCCGCCCGCGAGCCGCCGTAGAGGTGGCAGGCGACCTTGTGGCCGGGCCGCTCACCGGCGGAGTCGATTGTCCCGAGAACCGGACGGATGACGCGGCAATCCCCAAATGCATGAGAACAACGAGGATTGAAAGGGCAGCCGCTGGGCACAGCCCTCAGGTTGGGTGGAGACCCGGGGATGCCGGTCAGGACTTGCCGAGGGCCACTCAACAACGGAAATGATTGCAACAACCCCTGGCTGTAAGGGTGCCGAGGCTCGTCCCCCAACCTTGCCGCCGGCGCGATCTCCACGACCCGGCCCGCGTACATAACGGCGATAGTGTCGGCAATCTCGAGAAGCAGCGACAGGTCGTGCGTGATGAAGATTATCGAGAACCCGAGACGGTCCCGAAGCTTCATCATTTCCGCCAGGATCTGTTGCTGCAGCACCACATCGAGCGCGGTGGTCGGTTCGTCCATGACTACGATCTCCGGCTCGAGGGCGAGCGCTATAGCAATAACCGCACGTTGGCGCATACCGCCGGACAACTCGTGCGGGAACGACCGCGAGCGGTCGGCCGAGATGCCGACGATGGACAGGAGTTCACCCATTCGCGCCAGGCGTTCAGCCCGCGACATCTGGGGACGGTGCGCCTTCAGGACGTCACAGACTTGCGTTTGCAGTGTCAAAACCGGGTTGAGCGCGCTCATAGCGTTCTGAAAAACGATCGCCACCTCCGACCAGCGAAACTGCCTGAGCTCCTCGTCGGACATGGCAAGGATGTCGACGGGTGTGGCGTGTCTCGGGTGGTACGACACGACCCCATCAGTAATCAACCCGGGCGGGCGCAGCAACCTTGTCATGCCATAGGCCAATGTCGACTTCCCAGACCCCGACTCCCCGGCGATGCCGAACACCTCGCCCCGTCTCAGAGAAAAGCTCACGCCGTCCACGGCGTGTAGCGCGTTTTGCCCCGCCCCGTAGTCGACATGCAAGTCGGATATCACAAGCACCACGTCGTCGTCTGGTGCCGTACCGGTGGGGGGAGGCGTCATCAGTCAGCGGTCGCCTGACCCTGCTGCGCGGCCGGCCGATCGGGCTGGGCCCGCTGCACCGGAGTATAACGCGGGGCTGCCGAAGCGGTTGATCGCGGCTGAGGGCTGCCCTGCTTGGCCCGGGTAGCACCATCCAACCGGGCTGCGACGGCCGCCTTCTTCGTGCCCACACCGGCCGCTCTCAACCTGGGATTTATGAACTCGTCGATCCCAAAGTTCATCAACGACAGGCCCGTCCCGAGCAGCGCCAAACACAGGCCCGGAGGGACAAACCACCACCAAGCCCCCTCCTGCAACGCTTGATCGTTTTGCGCCCAGTACAACATCGTGCCCCAGGACCACAATGAAACGTTGGACAACCCCAGGAACGCCAGGCCCGCCTGAGTGAGCACAGCGAAGATCACGGTACCGAGAAAGATGGACGCGACAATTGCTCCTTCGTTCGGAAGGATTTCAGCGAAGATGATGCGTAACGGGCCCTCGCCGGCTACCCTGGCCGCCTCGACGAAATCGCGCCGGCGGAACGAAAGGGTCTGAGCCCTGAGCACTCTGGCTCCCCAGGCCCATCCGGTAATGCTGATCACGACGGCGATGGTCAGTGACCCCTTTGATGGAAGGTAACCGGCAAGGACGATTACCAAAGGCAACGCTGGGAGGACGAGAAAGATGTTGGCCAGAGCGGACAGCAGCTCGTCACCGACGCCGCCGAGGTAACCTGCTGACAAGCCGACAATAAGTGCCAGTGCCGTCGCCAGCGCCGCAGCTGAGAAGCCTACTACCAGCGACGTGCGCGTCCCATCGATCAATTGCGCCAGCACGTCCTGTCCGGTCTGAGTAGTCCCGAGCAAGTGGGCGGCGGAGGGGGGTTGGAGAATTGCCGTGGTCAACGCCGAAGGATCGGTGGTATAGATGAGCGGGCCGAAGATGCCGATCCCCACGAAAAGAAGCACGACGGCAAACCCGACCAGGATTTTGGGTGACCGCAGCCCTGCAAAAATGCTCCGGCCCTTTGTCCTTGGTGTGCCTGCGACGACAGGCGTCTCACCGCCGGCGGCAACTTCGGCCAGGTCTGCGCTGTTGAGGACCACTAACTATCCTGCCGCGTGCGGGGATCGAGCAAGACGTAGGCCAGGTCAGCAAGGAAATTGGCGGCGAGAACGGCGAGCGCAATAATCAGGAATATCCCCTGCATCAAAGGATAATCCTCGTTGGTGACGGCGTTGTAAAGCTGGTACCCGATCCCCGGGTACGAGAACACGATCTCTACCAGGATCGCCCCGCTCACAACGAAGCCCAGCGACATGGCGAACCCCGCTATCGAAGGGAGCACGGCATTGCGAGCCGCGTAGGCGAAGACCACACGCCGGCGGTGAAGCCCTTTGGCCTCGGCCATGGCGACGTAATCGGTCGACATGGTCGTGATCATCATATTGCGCATCCCCAGTAACCAACCCCCAAGAGACGCCACAACGATCGTAAGCGCCGGCAGGAGCCCGTGGTATATGGCGCTACCAATAAAGGCCCCGGTGAACCCCATTGACAGCGACGTCGAGTAACCACCGGTCACCGGGAACCAGTGCAGCCTGGCTCCGAGAACAAACACTGCCACGAGGGCAAACCAGAAATACGGAACTGACGAGAAGAAGGTGGTGACCGGAAGCAGGCTGTCAGTCCACGTCCCCCGCCGCCACCCGACGATGACGCCAAGAAACGTCCCCAAGGCGAAAGCAATGATGGTGGAGATACCGATCAGGGCGACGGTCCACGGCAGGCTCTGACGGATGACTTGGGTCACCGGGACCGGGAAATACGTGAAAGAGATGCCCAGGTTACCATGGAGCATCTCAGACCAGAACTTGACGTACTGAGACCACAAAGACGCGTTGTTCAAACCGAATAATGCGGTGAGGGAGGCTGTGGCACTGGGGCTCAGGCGACCTTGGAATCGGGCGACGAGGATCTGCACGGGGTTGCCGGGCATCAGTCTCGGGATGAGGAAATTGATGGTAACGGCCGCCCAAGCGGTGATGGCGTAGAACACGATGCGCCGGCCCAGATAGCGCACCCGGTGACCCTCCTTTCACCTTGCCGCTGGGGGGAAGCGTACGGGAAGCTCCCCGCAACGCCAGCATAGCCCCAGCACTACAGTCCTCATCAACTCGCTCGGACTACCAGGGTTCGACGCCAAGGAGCTTCTTGCCGAGTTCGCCCATCGCTTTCAGCTGCTGCGTATTGTAGAGGTTCGGTGGCGCCGGTTGAGCGGGGTAGTGGGGATTGTCGGCGCGGAGAAAGCGCACAAACTGCGCCACCCGGGGCAAGGACCTACGGTTGTTCGAGGCGGCGTGTGGGACCAGGTGGTGCAGAAGCACGAAATCGCCGGCTCTGGCTGTTATCTCGACAGACGGAGGGAACTCATCGAAAAAGCCAGGCTGATACGCGCTCTTCCAGCCGTCCGGGTGGTTGGAAACCTTTTCGCTGACAAGGCGATGGCCTCGGGGGATAACGTGGATCCCGCCGCCTTCGGGCTCAACATCATTGAAATAGTAACATCCGCCCACCTGAACCTCCTCTGGGATGAGCAGGGCCCGATCTGCATCACGTGGGATGGAGGCGTCTACGTGCAAGCGTTGGCTCAGAACCGGGCCCGCGTCGTTGCGCAGGGTTATACCCAGACTGCCGTCACGGTAACGGCCGTCACCGGAGCGGAGACGATGCGACCCGAGCAGCTGGGACGCCACCCGGTACAGAGTCTCGTGGCACATCAGGGGCAGCAGCTCCGGGGTATCCCATGTCCCCTCCCCGTCCTCTCGATAAGGCTTGATCCGGCCGTCGGCCACATGCCACTGCGTTGGGAACACGAGGCTCCGCGGCAGGAGGTCGAGCACCAACGAGTAATAGCGGGACGCCTCCTCACGCGAGATCACGTTTTTGACCACCACGTAGCCAAACTCTGTGTACTGCTCGACATCTTCCGCCGACAGCACCGCCGCCTCCGTCGCAACGCTTCCGGCAACCATGGTCACGCCTCCTGTCCGGTGTGGTCCGAATTCCTGAGCCGATCGTACGAGCGCGTCTCTCAAACACGCGGTGGTTACCCCCGGCGGCTTGGCCGAGGGTAACCACAGTCGAGCAGTAACGGGTCAAGTGCAGTGCTTTTTTCGGGCTCAATACCCCGGCAGTGCACTTTATCTAATCCGTGGCCCTATTTTGGGTGGATTTTCAGCATGGCGGCGCCCAGGTCGTTCGTGCTCCCGTCGTAGCGGTTACTTGTATTGGAGGGAAAGCCAGTGAAGTTGGTGGTGTTGTAGAGGCCGTCATTGGAACGGATGACCATTGGTATAACGGGCAACTGGTTGACCATATACGATTCCAGCTGGTTGTAGGCACCTTGCGCGGCGGCCCCACCTTCGCTGGCGGCGAGCAACAGCGAATTGGTCTTTGCGTCGCTCCAGCGTTCCCAGTCCTGGCTCGCCTGTTGACCCACCGGAGCGCCGAGCGTGGTATTGAAAATTGAGTTGAACGCATAATAGGGCGTGGGCCCGTACGTCGGCGCCGCCAGGGCGACCTGGAAGGTGCCATCGTCAAGCGCGGACGTGTATGCCCCCACCGAGCTGGTGTTAATGCTCAGCGAGATCCCTACAGGCTTCAGTTCCTGCTGCATGATCTGGGCATCCGACACGTAGTCCGTCCAGCCCCCAGGGGTTATCAGCGTGATGTCGAGAGGTTTGCCATCCTTCTCCATTACACCGTTGCCACCCATCTTGAAACCAGCTGCCTTGAGCACCTTTATGGCCTTGGAGTCGCTCACCGAGTAATTGGCATGGGCATATTGCGGATCGAGATAGGACTTTTGCAGAGGCAGGACGAGTCCGGTCGGCGAAAAGTCCGGCGCAAACAAGCTGGCCTCCCCGATGACGGAGATGGCCGTGCGGCTAACCGCATCGCTCAACGCCTCGCGAACCGCGAGATTATTCGTCGGCCACTTTGCCAGGTTTGGGTACAGGTAACTGATGAGCGGGATAGATACATTAGTGAAATGATGGTTAGGGCTCGAGTTCTCGTACCCCCTGATGATCTGCTGAGTCGTTGCCGCTGAGCCCCAGTCGATGGCGTTGTCCTGCAGGGCCTGAGTTACGCCAGTATTTGAATTGTAGATATTGAACTGGACTCCCGGGATGTAGGGCCCAGCCTGCCAGTAGTGAGGGTTCTTGGCGAACGTCACCGTTTCGTTCGCCGTCGACTCGGACTGCAGCACGAACGGGCCCGTCCCGATAGGGTCGCTATCGACGTACTTTGCCGGGTTGGAGACGCTCGCCCATTGGTGCTGAGGCACGATGTAGGTCAGGCCCCCGATGTAGTACAGTTCCGGCCCCTCGGGCGCGGCAAAGTGGAAAACAACCTGGTATGCGTTCGGGGCAGACACGCTGCTGAATACGATGCCATTGGTATTGAGCGCGGGGAACTTCTTGAGCAAGTCAAACGTGAATACGACGTCGGCACTTGTCAATCCCTTCCCGTCTGACCAGGCGACGCCGTGCCGAAGATTGAACGTCAAAGTCTTGTCATCGTTGGACCAGGCGTAGGAGGTGGCCAGCCACGGCTGTTCGTTGGGCGTCGTCGCCATGTCGTACATGAGGAGCGGCTCGTAGACCAGCGACGTCGCCAATATGTCGTTTAGGGTGCTGGTGGAGAGGAACGGGTTGAAGCTGTCCGTGACAGGGTTGTGCGGCCCACCCATTGCCACGGGCATAAATCCAGATGTCGACGGCGTGCTGGCGTCGGCAACGCCGGGCCCACCTCCTGCGACCAGGGCTCCCATGAGCGAGGCGATCGTCCCGCATGTCGCCAATTTGTGCCCCATTCGCGATCTCGATCCGAACGTCATAAGTTTTTCCTCCTTTTTATGCGTTAGCTGATTTAGTGTGATGCGGTAGTCGGCGGTCACCGAAGTTCGGGTGACCTATGCGCGCACACGGATTGGCGGAGGAGGGTAGGCATCTGCGTCCGGAGTGGGCTCGAACGCGATGACGGCTGGTCCTTTGTGGTACTCGGGCAGCGAAGCAACTGCCGCTCGGGCAGCGCTGACGACTCCTTGTTTCCGACGCGCAAACACTCGCTCACGGTTCCCCCCGCGTCTTGGACTGGACAGCAATGTCAAGCCCCCGGCCGTAGGTCCTTACATAAGCATAGAGGTTCGTGTATACCGCGTCAAATGATATGGTCAACTCCTATCGCCAGGCTCCAGGTGGTGTCCTGCGTCTGGGCCCGCTTCTTCCCGGCCCATTTGGAGCCAGCTCTCCTCCCACACGTGCTGCCGTGGCACGGGACCCGACGCCAGATAGAGGCGGAGCTTCAGAAAGAGGCCGAGCCCCAGCTTCATCACCGATCGGGCTGTCCGCCTGCTAAGACCCTGGGTGATGTCAGGTTTTTAGGTACAGCTCGCCAC
This sequence comes from Acidimicrobiales bacterium, assembly GCA_035502515.1. GTDB lineage: Bacteria > Actinomycetota > Acidimicrobiia > Acidimicrobiales > Palsa-688 > Fen-671. The sequence goes on along the minus strand of DATJUH010000455.1, from coordinate 1,116 downwards.
ACCGCTCCCTACGGTTGGGCCGCTCGCGTCTCGCTAACAAGGTTCATCTGAAAGGAATGACGAGCCGCGATGTAGGCGTGAGAAGCGTATTCGATGGCGCGCCCGGTCTCGTCGTAGCTAACTCGCTGTAGCTGGAGGAGGGGTGCGCCCTCGTCGATCTCCAGGAGTTGGGCCTCCTCGGTGGTGGCCGCGCGCGCCCCGATCGTCTGGGATGCGACGCGGGGCACGATGCCGGCGGCTCGCATCACGCGGTAAAGCCCGGTTTGCTCGAGCTGCAACCGGGCCAGCTTCAAAAGCCCGGCGGGTAGGTAGTTCTCCATGACGGCGAGTGGCTCGTCGTCAACCAACCGAAGCCGGCTCAAGTAGAGTGCTTTGGCGCCATCGGAGAGGTTGAGGGTGGCAGCCACGGCAGCCGGAGCCGAGATCGTTGCAATCGAGAGAACGATCGTTGATGGACGGTGCCCACTTTCCAGCAGATCGTCATAGACGCTGGTCAAAGCGACGGACCGCCGGATCGGGACGGGCATCACGACGGTCCCCATCCCCCGCAAACGCAAAACGGAACCGCTGTCGGCCAGGTAGCCGAGTGCTCGCCGCACAGTGGGCCGGCTGACACCTAGTTCCTGGGCAAGGTCCGCTTCGTTACCCAAGCGGGTGCCTACGGTCAGAGCAGACGACTCGATCAGTCCCTGAAGCGTCTGAGCTAGCTGGTAGTAGAGCGGCACTGGACTGCCACGGTCCAAGCGCGCACGGATCAAATCTGCGACCTGCGTTGCGCCCATCGCACGAGCGCGGCCCTCCGGTGGGCGCAGGCGTTGACCAACTACGACCATCCGAGACCTCTTCCTTCTAACGCTGCGATGACCTATACCTCGTCGTCGATAGCTGGCCCTACCCCTGATGGGTGTCGCTTGCTACAGGATATATGACGGTCTATGCTTATGTAAGGACCAGTCCCCACCTGGCTGTTCTGGCGCGCGAGGAGAGATGCGTGCAAGCCCTTGAGAAAGCAGCGCACGGCCAAGGACATGTGAGGCTCACCGAAAGGGACGCTCCGGTACCCGGTCCCGGCCAAGCCTTGCTCGAGGTGTGCGCGGCGGGAGTATGCGGGACTGA
>DATJUH010000454.1:0-7940 GCA_035502515.1 Acidimicrobiales bacterium | reverse complement strand
GCTTGGCCGACGGTAGGAGCTACGTGGACCGTGCCGGAAAGAGGAAGGTGCGTGCCCGCCGGAACGGTGTCGACCTCGGTGGCGCTGTCCTTACTACCCCACGGGTATGTTGACGTGACGACCACGGCACCTTTCGACCGCTTCAGCGGGGCAAAGTTGCCGACGAGCTCATAACCGAACGGCGTGCCGACCTTCAGATAATCCAAGCTCCCCGAATCGCGTGTCCAACATGTACCGGAGCCCGCGTCGCTCCCGAAATGGCCGAATAACCCGGCCGAGGTGAGCAGCAATTGGTACGGCACGTCCGGGCACAGCCCGCCGGGGCACACCGGCGTCAAAGCATCGCTGGCCCAGCTGATCTTCCCGCTACTGTCGGCGACGGTCAGGCGCTCGGTCACCTCGACATACCCGGCCGGCAGCTTTCCTGAGCCCATGGTCAAGCTGACGCTGGCAACGTCCTTACCCAGCGTGTCTTTCATCACCACGAAGCCGGTCTGGACTTCGTCGACCCCGCCCTGGTGCTGAGTGGCGGCGACTACGGCTCGATAGAAGGCGATGGCGGCAGAGTTGCCGCTGACCAGTGAAGAGGCACTGGCCGGTGACAACTGAAGCCCGACCACAGCTGAGGCGGTGACCGCAGTTCCGACAAAACGACGCAAAATCACACCCCCTAAAGAGAAAGTCCCGTCAGGACCTTCGGTTGCCGTCCACCGTTGGTGCGCCCACTCAGTCGACCCGAGGGTGCGTCAGGGGCGCCTGCCTCGGCCACAAAGCCAGCCTATAAGACGATGACGTTCAGAGCCTCACACGGAAAGGCCAGACGACAGCTGCGGCGTACCCCGATACGCGGCCGTCGAAGCCTTGGGGCACCAACGCTGTGCCAGCGGCCGCCTTTACCTTCGACAATGCCCAGCGGGGTTCGGTGCAGGTCAGGATGTCTAGGTTGGCCTCGTGGCGGCCCGGACATAGTCGCTGGCGAAATGGCGCGCTGCCCGCATCCGCCGGCCGGCCGTGCACCCCGGCCTCTGGAGGCCGCTCACCGGCCACCATTACCCACGCGGCAAAAGTTGACTCGACCGGCCTGCCCGTCAAAACTGGGTTATCGTTAACCCAGCGACGGGGAAAGAAGGGTGTCGTCAGCGGTACCCATCACAGAGGAGACAAAGATGACGTCCGTAGTGAGCACTCCGACCGATCGGGACGCGATCCATGACGCGTACCAGAGTGACGGATATGTATTGGTCAAGGGGCTCATCACTCCCGAAGAAGCACGAGGGCTGAGACAAGAGGTGCACGACCTGTTCGGACAGGTGCTGGCTGGGCGCAGCGGGGCGTGGGCGTCGGCCCGAGAGGTGGCGGGAGCCGAGGGTAAGCAAGAACTGCAGGGTATGCACGACCTGCAGTTCTATTCTTCGGCTTTCAGCCGGGTGCTCGTCGACCCGAGGTTCGTCGACGCCGCCTCGGCTGCACTCGGTGTGGAAAATCTGCAGTTGCACCACACCAAGGCGTTCGTGAAACCACCCGAAAAGGGCGCGCCGTTCCCGTTGCACCAGGATTACCCGTTCTTTCCCCACACGGAGCACCGGGTCGCAGCTTGCATCTTCCATCTGGACGCCGCTCCCAAGGAGAAAGGGTGCGTGACTGTGGTCAGAGGCAGCCACGAGTTGGGGCCCCTGGACCACATCGAGGACGGCAACTGGCATCTGCCGGTGCAGGAATGGCCGATCAGCCGGGCCGAGCCAGTCGAAGCAGAGGCGGGGGACGTCCTGATCTTCAGCTACTTGATGGTGCATGGCTCGGGTGTGAACCAGAGCAACGAGGCTCGGACCACCTGGCTCGTGCAGGTCAGGGACCCCGCGGACAAGCCCACAACGGACAAGCACACGTTTTCCCTGGGGCAGGGCATGTTGATCCGGGGGCGGGACCCGGAGCCGACGTACAAGGGCCCCTGACCGGCAAGCTAGCTGCAGTTGGTACGATGATGACTGATCTTCGTAATCACTGTAGCGAGGTAGCTGATGGTTGATGTGGCGGCGGCGACAGAGGAACTTATCGACCGCTACGCACCGGATATTGACATTCCTCCGCCGGTAGTGCTCGAGCAGGCCCGGCGCAATCTGGCTCTTCGGGTCGCCATGCTGGAGGAGTTCGGCGCCATCGAGGCTAAAGAGCTGGCCAAATTGGCCGGCTCGACGGCGCGCAACCCGGCCACGACGGTGGATAATTGGCGTCGAGCAGACCGTATTGTCACCGTGCGCTGGCAAGGACGCACGCTGGTACCCGGCTTCCAGCTGCTCGAGTCGGGCCAGCCCGACCCGGCCGTGCGCCCTGTGCTGCACATCTTGCGCGCTTACGGCATGACGGACTGGGAGCAGGCTCTATGGTTTTGCGTGCCGAGCCCGGCGCTCGAGGGAGCCCGTCCCGTGGACCGGTTGCTGGCCTTCCGTGGGCAGCCTGAAGCGGAGGGCTCCACAGACCTCGCCGCTCTGGCGGCCCGCCGGCGAGACTGGTTCTGAACGCACGCGGCCCGGAGCCGGGACTGGCCCTTACCTCCCGGACGCTGAGAGCGGGGACATCGATGGTCAGGGTGGCGGTCGACCAGCTCGGGTCGACTGAACCTTCCTCGAGCCCCGTCCCGCGGCGTTTCGGCCCCGTCCGGGACGCCGACGGCCGTCGCGCCCCGGTGCTCTACGCCGGGGAGGATCTGGCCTGCGCGTTGGGGGAGACGGTCTTCCACGACCTCGGGGATGACCCCGACAGACCGGGCGCGGTGTTCCGGGCCGACCTTCTTGCCCTTCGGGCGGGGACGATCGCGGTCACGGTTGATTGTGGGCTCGCCGACCTCACCGACGCCGCACTCGCCGCTTACGGCTACCAACGCGATGAGGTGGTCGATACCTCACCTCTCGAGTACCCCATTACCCGGCTCTGGGGCCAACATGCCTGGGACGCCACCATATGTAAGGGCTTGGTCTGGAACAGCCGTCGAAGTCCCGACCGGCTGTCGTTCATGCTGTTTGTCAATGCGCCGGGGGCCCGTGGCCGAGAGCGCGCCCTGACCCGCCGGCAGCACCTCAAGGTTGTGTCCCCGCCACTGCCTCTTTATGACGGCGAGGGCCTGGCCGCGGTCATGGTCGTTGCTGCGGCGCGGAATGTGACCGTTATCGTCTGACGCCGCCGGCTTCGGCCAGCGCTCGTGGCCAGCGCTCGTGCGCCCGCCCGCCGCGCCCAATACATTCGGAGCATGAGCGGCACTTTCCCGGACGGTTTCCTGTGGGGCGCGGCGACCGCCGGCCACCAGGTGGAGGGAGGCAACATCAATGCGAACATGTGGCCCATGGAGTGGGCCGAGGGCTCGGTCTTCGCCGAGCCGTCGGGGGATGCATGCGACCACTATCACCGCTACCAGGAGGACATCGCTACCCTGGCCGCGCTCGGGCTGAACGCCTACCGGTTTTCGGTCGAGTGGTCGCGGATCGAGCCAGAACGGGGGTTTTTCTCCCGCGCCGCCCTTGACCACTACCGCCGGATGGCGGCATCGTGCCATGAGCACGCGGTCACCCCGGTCGTCACCTATTCCCACTTCACCACGCCGCGGTGGTTCGCGGCCATGGGAGGCTGGAAGGAGAAGTCGTCGCCGGACCTCTTCGGGCGCTTCGCGGAGCGGGTCACAGCCCACCTGGGCGACCTCGTGCCGTGGGCATGTACCCTCAACGAGCCGAACCTTTCCGACCTGCTCGGCCAGCTTGGTGTTACGGGCGCACCCGAGACGGGGTTGGACGAGGAGAAAGTTGCGCCCATCATCGGCCCCGGTGTCGAGGTCATGGCCAAGGCTCACCGTCGGGCGGTGGAAGCGATTAAGGCAGGCCCCGGCAATACGCGTGCCGGCTGGACGTTGGCGCTGGTCGACTTCCAGGCGGCAGACGGGGGCGAGGAGCAGTGTCAGAAGGCCCGTCAGGTGGTGGAGCTTGACTGGCTCGAGGTTTCCCGTGAGGACGACTTCGTAGGCGTGCAGACATACACAAGAGCGCGCATCGGGCCGAACGGGGCGGTGCCGGCCGAAGCAAACGACCGTCCCCGAACAGAAAATGGCTGGGAGTTTTATCCCGAGGCACTCGAGCACACCATCGGGCTGGCGGCGGCGGCCACCGGGGGCCCCGTGATGGTGACGGAGAACGGGGTAGCTACATCGGACGACGGCATTCGGCGCGCGTATACGGAGGAGGCCCTGGCGGGTGTGGCACGGTGCTTATCTGACGGCATAGACGTCCGCGGGTACCTTCACTGGTCTTTGTTGGACAACTTTGAGTGGATGTTCGGCTATGGGATGCACTTTGGCCTGATCGCAGTAGATCGTGAGACGTTCGGGCGCACAATCAAACCCACGGCCCGCTGGTTGGGCGAGGTGGCACGAGCGAACCGGTTGCCTTAGCCGCCTCACGCGCCCAGGAGAATGCGGCGGACCTCTGCCAGCACCGGCCAAGACTCCGACCACGGCAGCACGGCGCTTATAAGGGCCACCCGGGTGGCGCCGGCATCAAGGTAACGGGCGACCTCCTCCGCCACCTGCTCGGGGGGGCCGCCGATAGCAAGTTCTTCGGCCCGGTCAGCCGGGAACCCGTAAGAGGTCTGCATAGCCGCGGCGCACTTAGCCACCAGTTCGTCCGTAGGGGCCGTGCCGACAGCGACCGAAAGCGCCACGCCGGCGAGCGGGCAAGAGCGTCCGTCCTCCTCCGCCAATTGGCCCAAGCGGTTCAAGGAAACCTTGAATTCGGAGGGGGTCTGAGCTCCCGACAACCAACCGTCCCCGAAATGGACGGCGCGGCGAAGGGCGGCCAAGGAGGTCCCGCCGACCCACAGCGGGGGCACTGGCACCGCGGGGCTCAACAGAAGGGCCCGGGTGGTCGAAGGCACAGTCGCTTCGCTCTCTCCCCCGCGGCGCGCCGCGGCCAGGATGCCAAGGAACTCGTCGGTGCGCTCACGTTGGCCCGTCCGTGTAAGGCCGGCCAGACGGTACTCATCCTCGCCGGCGCCCCCGAGCGCCACTCCCAGCTGAAGGCGACCGCGGGCGATGGCCTGCACGGTGGCCACCTGCTTCAGCGCCCACGACAGGTTGCGCAAGGAGGGTACGAAGATTGCCGAGCCGACCTCGATTATCTCCGTAGCCGCGGCGGCGGCGGCGAGAACGCACATTGGGTCAAGTACCGAAGCGTCCCGATAAGCGAGGTGGTCCTCGGCCCAGATGCAGTCGAAACCGGCTCGCTCCGCCTCCCGGGCCAAGCTCGCTACGTCCGGGAGGGCCATACCGGTGGGCAGTGGGCTGGGGAACACGACACCGATGTTGGCCATTGCGGTGCTCCTTTCCTTCGCCGGGGCCTGGCCGGCGTTTGCCACAGCCTGCCATGGACGTGTGACGCTTCGCCGGCAGCCGAAACCGCGGGTAGCTTGTGGGTATCCAATGGTCCGTGCATGGCGAGCGCTGCCTTTATGAGAGCGAGTGGGTAAAGCTGTGCCTGGCCGACGTGGAGGTGCCGGGCCACAGACGGTTCGAGCACCACGTTGTGCGGGTGCCGTGCGAAGCGGCCGGGACCGTGGTGCACGACCCGGGGCGAGGGCTCCTGCTGATGTGGCGGCACCGGTTTATAACCGACACCTGGGGCTGGGAAGTGCCGGCCGGGCGGGTCGACCCGGGCGAGACCCCGCAGGAGGCGGCCTCTCGGGAGACCCTCGAGGAGACAGGCTGGCGGCCTCGGGCGCTGCGCCGGCTATTCACTTACCAGCCGGCGAACGGGCTGCTGGACCAGAGGTTCAACATCTACATGGCGGACGGGGCGGACCATGTCGGGCAACCGACCGACATCTCCGAAGCCAGCCGCATCGAGTGGCTTCCGGTCGAAGAGGTAAAGGGGGTCATCAGCAGCGGCCAAATGGTTGACGGCCTCTCGTTGACGGCGGTCCTTTATGCGTTGACGTTCACCTTAATGCTTTGATGTTCAGCGCCTGTCCGAGCCGGCACCGGCTCTACCAACGGCGTTCCCGGGCGCTTACATGCCCTGCGTCTCAACCGCCGGCCGGTTTGAGGCTGTCAGAGCCCGGGAAGGAGTTGAAGACGGCCGGCGAAGCCAGCATTGTTGCGCTCATCAAAAAAGCGCTGGGCTGAGGTCAAGGCCGGCGCGGGCCCGTCGCCGCACTGAATAACCCGCCACATCAAGCCAGTTTGCCCGGGCTCTGTTCCCGCCGCGGCCACACCCCTCTCGTCCCATTTTTCGAGCCGTATAACACTGCTTTGAAAGAGCTCGGGCTCCGGGCCACTGGCACGGATTGTGGGCAGAGCATCGCACCCAGAACTTTGCTTGATCCCTGGAAGAGGAGATATCCAGGGACTTCACGGAACGATCACAAACCGATCAATGGGCCCTCACGCAATGATCAAGAAGAAATTACGAAATGACGGGAAAGGTCGTACGTAGGAAACAGGACGAACCCCAGGGAGATATGATGACCTACCGACCGCAAAACCCGCATTCCCGTCATGTTGGTGCCGGCTTGGCATTGGGCGCGACGGCGGCGGTTGTGGCGGCATTTTTGGGCCCCTCGGTAAGCTCGGCGTCCGCCCAGAGCACGAATATAAACCGTAGCGGCACTACGTCAGCCAGCAACTACAACTGTTCGGCCACCGTGGATGAGAGCGCCCTCGGCCGCAGCGGCTGGGTGGGCAGCACCAACGCACATCCTGGTAAAGCCAATGCCCCCGCCAACGCCTTCGACGGCAACTCGGCCACCCGCTTTAGCACGGGTGAGGTCCAGTCTGCGGGCCTCTACTTCCGCGTTGACCTGGGTTCGAGCAAGACAATCAACGAGTTGTCAATGGACGTGCCAGGTTCACCGACTGATTACGCCCGCGGTTTCGTCGTCGAGGTCTCGGGGAATGGGACGTCGTGGTCAAACGTGGCCAATTGTGCCGGCACGGGCGCCTACCAAACGGTCAGCTTCCCGGAGCAGACGGCGCGATATGTGCAGGTCGTGTTGACTTCCGGCGTGGACTATTGGTGGTCGATAGACGAGTTCAACCTGTATACGAGTAACTGCAATGCCCCTGTGACGGGGTCGCCGCTCGACCGCAACGGTTGGACGGCCAGCAGCAACACCGCTTACAAGGCCAGCGACGCCCCTGCGCTCGCTCTGGACGGCAACCTGTCGACCAGGTTCAGCAGCAACAAGGACCAGGCCGCCGGCATGGCTTATGAGGTGGACATGGGTGCACCCCAGACCTTCGACGAACTGGTCATGGCTACCCCCAATTCCCCCAACGATTACGCTCGCCGCTTCAACGTGGCCGTCTCCGAAAACGGATCTTCCTGGTCGGCGGTGGCCTCGTGCAAGGGGAACAGTGCGTCGCAAGTGATCAGGTTCCCGGCACAGACAGCCCGCTACCTCCGCGTTGTCCTCGACCCTGGCATTACGGCCCACTATTGGTGGTCCATCGACGAGGTCAACGTCTACACCTCCACCCCCGTGCCGGCCACCACCACGACGACCACGGCACCTCCGCGTACAACGCCGGCTGTATCGGTCTCCTCTTCCGCCAACCCGGTGCCGATCGGTACCAGCGTGACGTATACGGCGGCGGTGTCCCCCGTGCCCGAAGGTGGCACGGTCACTTTCTTCAGTAAGGGTCAACCCATAACCGGCTGCACCAATGTCGGTGTGGACAACCACACCGGGACCGCCGGTTGCTCGATGAGCTACCTGTCCGCCGGGCAACTATCGGTCCAGGCGTACTATTCGGGCTTCGGCAATTTCAACGCCGCCGCCTCCCAAATGTACTCCGAAACGGTGCAGCTGCCGGCGCCCGGCTACTGGCTTGTGACCCGGAACGGCCAGGTCTATGGCTCGGGCGGGGCACAGGCCTTCGGTAACGCCGGCACGTCGGCCAGTAC
>DATJUH010000453.1:0-9969 GCA_035502515.1 Acidimicrobiales bacterium | reverse complement strand
GGCGGTGACGCGGGTCCTCATCGACTCGACCGACGGCGACCGCACGTGGACGACCATCGGGGTCTCGGACAACGTCATCGAGGCGTCATGGGAGGCACTTTCGGACTCGATCGTATTCGGGCTGCTGCACGCCGGCGCCAGGGCGCACTAGCCTTAGGGCCCGTGGCCCAACCCGACTACGTCCCCCTCGTCTCGACCGACCAGGTCAGGCCGTTGAACCGTTTGGAGGTGCCCGGTCCCTGGGCGCAGGACAGGCCGGCTGAGATCGTTTCGCTCCGCCAACCGGTAGGCCCCAGGTTCGGTTCTACCGCCACCGACCTGGGCTTCGGTCTGAAACTGGCCAAGATGGTAGGCGAGAAGGCGGTGCTCGCCGAGGGGGAGCACCTCGACGATGTCGTCGCCGGCTGCTTCGGTTGCGGCGGCCGCCGGGCTTCGGTCTTCCACCGCGGGCCCGTCATTTACGACATGGAGTGGGCCTTCGCGCTGTGGGGGTACTGGGAGTTCCCCGACGGCGTCCCCGAAGACCTGATTGACTTCCGCAAGCCCATCTTTTCCGGGGCTGCTCATGATTATTACCGCCAACGAGCGATAGTCGACCTGGTGCGCGAGGCCGCGGTTCGGCTCTCGCCGGCGGCGGTGCGTTCGAGCGCCCGCAATTGGCGGGAGCATTTCACGTTGCCCAACGAGTAGCCGGCCTCGACGGGTGGGTTGAGTGCGCGCTATCTCTGGGTGCGCTCTCCGTTTTGGGTGAAAAAACCTAATAGCAACAACGGTTTTGGCACCCAAAGTGGGTTGCGTTGGCCCCGCCGGCTCAGAGGAGGGCGGACAATGCCTCGAGGTCTTGAGGAGCAGCGACATTGGCCCGCGCCGCGTCGGGGACCGTACGCTTCACCATCCCCGAGAGCTCGGTGCCCGGGCCGAGTTCCACGAACAGTGTTGCTCCCATGTCTGCCATTGTCAGCAACGACTCGCGCCAGCGGACCCGTGAACACAGCTGGGCCGACAACAGTGGCCCGAAGCCGTCGGTATGAGCGGTGGCGTCGACGTTGGCGACCAGGGGGCAGGTCGAAGGAGAGAAATCCACGCCGGTCAACTCGGCGTCGAGGCGCTCTTGGGCCAGGCGCATCAACGGTGTATGGAAAGCGCCGCCCACCTGTAGCGGCACCACCCGTTTGGCGCCCAGGCGGAGTGCCGCGGCACTTGCCTGTTCCACACCGCTCACGGTCCCTGCCACCACCACCTGGCCGGCAGTGTTGTCGTTGGCCACCCAGGCGCCTGTCGCCTCATCGCAAGCCTCGGTGACTCCGGTGAGGTCGAGGCCAAGGATGGCGGCCATTGTCCCGGGGCTGGCTTCGGCCGCTACCTGCATGGCCTCGCCCCGGGCCTGCACCAGCTCGGCCCCGGTTTCCGTTTTCAGGGCCCCGGCGGCCACGAGCGCGGTGTACTCGCCCAGGCTGTGCCCCGCTACCGCCGCAATAGCCCCGCCCGTCCCCGTCCCCGTCCCCGCCGTCGCCGGCCGGCCAATGCCGAGGCGGCGCAGGGGCCCGTTCGTGGCCGCGTCCAGTGCGATCAGGCTCAACGCATAAGTGGCCAGCTGGGCGTTACGAGTGGCGCGCAAGGCGTCACCATCGGTCTCGAGAAGCAGTTCAGCGACGTCGCGCCCGACGATGTCGCTCAGTTCCCCGACGAGTTGCCACGACTCGTGGTCGACCCAGGGCGCGCCCATGCCGGGCCGCTGTGAACCTTGCCCCGGGAAGATAAGCACCAACACGAGTCACGTATGCTACGCCCTTGAGAAGTACCGGAGGGCTGAGGAGTGAGGTCTTGGACGCCAGAGGACTGGCGGCCGTAATGGGCGACGACGGCCGGGCCTTCGGCGTCTACGTGCACGTGCCTTTCTGCCGGCGCCGCTGCGACTATTGCGCTTTCGCAACCTGGACGGACAAGGACCACCTCTGGGAGCGGTACGTCGCGGCGTGCCGGGCCGAGGCCGCCGGCCTGGCCGGCCCGGTCGGCACCAGAGGACCGCTCGACGCCAGAGGACCGGCGACATCGGTGTTTTTCGGGGGCGGTACGCCCTCGCTCTTGCCGGCCGAGATGATCGCCGGCATCCTCGATGGTGTGCGCCAGACCGTCGGGGTCGCGGCCGGCGCGGAGGTTACGGTCGAGTGCAACCCGGAGACGGTCTCGGCGGCGCAGCTGGCCCAGTACAGAGCGAGCGGTGTCACCAGGCTCTCTTTTGGTGCCCAGTCGATGGTCCCCCATGTACTCGAGGCTCTGGGCCGCCAGCACGACCCTGCCTCGGTTCACCGCGCCGCCGGACTGGCGGGGGAGGCCGGCTTTGCCGGCGCCTACAACGTGGACCTCATCTTTGGCGCGGCGGGGGAGACGATGGCGGACTGGCTGGCCTCCCTTAGCCAGGTGGTCGCTCTCGAACCGCCGCCGGCCCACATCAGCGCGTACGCCTTGACCGTCGAACCGGGTACCCCGCTGGCCGCTCAACCGGCCCGCCACCCATCTGACGATGACCAGGCGGAGAAGTACCTCCTGGCCGACGCGGTCCTGGCCGATGCTGGTTTCGGGTGGTACGAGATTTCCAACTGGGCCTTGGCAGGCGCCCGCTGTGCCCACAACCTGCTCTATTGGTCGCAGGGCGAGTACCGCGGGATTGGTTGTGCCGCCCACTCGCACACGGTGTTCCCTGACGGTTCAGCCCGACGGTGGTGGAACGTCCGCACGCCAGAGCGCTATTGCCGGCTGGTCGAGACCGGGGCTGCCCTGGAGGCCGCCGGTGAGACGCTAGGCCCGGAGCAACGGGCCTGGGAGCAACTCGTGCTCAGCCTGCGGACCTCGCGGGGGGTGCCCGCGGCCTGCGTCCCCGATGACCTGTACGAGGCCGGGCTGCTCGAGTTGCAGGTCGACCGGGCCACAGCGGTTTTGACACCAAAGGGGCGACTTCTGGCCAACGAGGTGGCGATTAAGCTGGATAAGCCGGTTTTCCCTCACTGATAGGAGAAGTTTGCGTTGGCAGAGGGCGCGCAGGCGGGGAAAGGAGGAGAGGTGGGGCCCGGTGACCCAGAGCGCCGAGCTGGCGGGACACGTGGCGCTGGAGCCTCCTGGTCGGGTGCCGGTGATGTGCCGGACGCAGATCCTGACGCCGGGCTCTCCGGACTGACCCCCGTGGCGCCCGAGGACGACCGCGCCGAAGAGCTTCCCACTCTCCCACCCTTTGGCGGGCGACCAGCCGGCCTCCGTTGGGCGCTGCCTGAGCAGCCACCGGTTCGTCGGCGGGGGCCTGACGAGCCTCAACGCTACAGCCGCCCAAACCTGCTCGTCGGGGCGCAACCACCACCCCGGGCGGGGGCCACGCCACAGGCAAGCACCAGTGTGCGCCCTGGCGTGAGCGATCCCCCGCCGGGAGTAGACAGCCCCCCAGCAGCATCAGGCGTCCCCGTCGGCGTGAGCAACCCGTGGGCCCAAAGGCCGGCCCCGCCCGTCCCGGCCGCCCGGCCTTCGGTCACCCGGCTTCCCGTCACCCGGCCTCCGGTTACCCGGTTTCCGGCCATTCCAGCGCCGGCCACTCAAACCGGTTTGGCCCGGGCCGGCGGTTCATCTTCAATGCCCCGGCCTACGGCTGCGGTCACCGCGCCGGGGCGCCCACCCAGGCGCCATAGAACTCTGTTTTGGCTGGTGGCGGTGCTCATGGTCCTGGCCGCGTCCGTATCGGCCGTTGCCGTCCTCGCCGGCGGTGCGGGACGGAGCGGGGGTGGCGCCGCACGGGTCTCTTCGGCGGAGGCCCTGTTCGAGCAAATGATGGCTTCCAATGCCCGCGCCGCGCGACTGGCCGCGACGGCGGTGGCTCGTTCATGCCAGGAGGCGGCCCCGGGCACCCCGTCTCGGGCCGTATCGCTGGCCGACCTGGCCCGGGCGGTCACCTTGCGGCAGTCAGTTCTCAATACGCTCGGCACCAACCAGAGCGAGCTGCTGGCCATGCCTGACGGCGAGTTGTTGGTGACCGACCTCAGCCAGGCGACGAACGCCGAACTGACCGTCGACAAGGACCAACAGGGTTGGTTGCAGGATCTACAGGCGACCGGTTGTTACAGCGCTCCGACGAACGACATCGATTACAGGGCCGCCAGCGTGGCGGTGCCGGCTGCGGTAGAGGCGGGCCAGCGGCTGGTCACGGCGTGGGCAAAGATCGACCCGACCGCCCGCTCGCCTGGCTGAACGACCCCGGCTGGCCACCTCCGGCGCCCCCGGACCCTCGCCGGTGTATGAAACCAGCGAAGAAATACTGAGAAACAGCCGCCACGGCGAGCCCGGTAGGATGACGCGATAACGGCAGACCCCATCGAGTGGATCGGTACCCCGGAAGCCTGCGCGCGGCTCGGCGTGACCTTGCGCACCCTCTACCGCTTTATCGACGAGGGCCAGTTGCCCGCGTACAAGATGGGCCGCGTCATACGCCTGCAGGCTCACGACGTCGACGAGTTCATTGCCCGGGCCAGGATCGCGCCCGGCACCCTCGAGCACCTGTACCCCGACCCGCGGGGTGTGCAGCCGGGCCGGGGCCAGCACCACGACGATGAAATGACGGCGGGCGACCCGTCCAGGCCCGCTCCCGGGAGGGCTAGAGCTATCGGCCCCGAGGATGCAAAACACGACGGCGACCAGTGACGACAGGCTGGAGGTGGGTGGGTGGCCGGCAGTAAGGCTACGGGCTGTGTCTTCTGCCGGGTTATCGCCGGAGACGTCCCCTCACGGGAGGCGTACTCGGGGGAGAACACGTACGCCTTCCACGACTTGCGGCCAGTGGCCCCCGTTCACGTGCTCGTCGTTCCCCGGGTACATGTCACCGACGCAACGGAAGTGGGCCCGGAGCACGGCGAACTTCTGGCGGAGATGCTGGTGGCAGCGCGGACGGTGGCCGAGAGGGAAGGCATTCTGGGCAGTGGCTACCGGCTGGCGTTCAACGTAGGACGAGACTCCGGAGCCGAGGTGCCCCATCTCCATCTTCATCTCCTTGGCGGGCGAAAGCTGGGTTGGCCTCCCGGGTGACTCGACCGGCACGGCCTGGTCTGCGAACCAACGGCCCTATGGTGCTCCGAGGGGCCGAAGAAGACGTCCCCGCGGCCAAAGCGAGCTAGGGGCTGTTTCTGACGCTACGCTGGTAGAACACACGTGTCCGTAACAGTTACAGTCCCAAACCACCTGATGGCGGGCCTGGTTGGCCCACTCAACGAGAACTTGCGTTCCCTGCAGGAAGCCTTCGGCGGGACGCGGATCATCGCCCGGGGCAACGAGTTCAACATCGAAGGCGAAGAGGCGCCTGTGGTGGCGCGCCTCGTGGAAGAACTGAGGGTACTGCTCGAACAAGGCCAACTCGTCGACCCCGGCGTTGTATCCCGGACGATAGATATTTTGCGAGCTGACGAGCGACCGTCAGAAGTCCTCACGGCGGAAATACTCCGTTCGGCCAGGGGCAGAGCGGTGCGGCCCAAATCGAGTGGTCAAAAGCGGTATGTCGACGCCATAGCGGCCAACATCGTCACCTTCGGCATCGGCCCGGCGGGCACCGGGAAGAGCTATCTCGCCGTGGCCCTCGCCGTCCAGGCGCTGCAGGCCAAGTCAGTTGAACGGATAATAATGACCAGGCCGGCGGTGGAGGCAGGCGAGCGCCTCGGGTTCCTCCCCGGTGACCTGATGGCCAAGATCGACCCCTACTTGCGGCCGCTTTACGACGCTCTCTATGACATGTTGGGCACCGAGGGGGCACGGCGTCTGCTGGACAATGGGACCATCGAAGTGGCCCCGCTTGCCTATATGCGCGGCCGCACGCTCAACCGGAGCTTCATAATTCTGGACGAAGCGCAAAATGCGACGCCTGAACAATTGAAAATGTTCTTGACAAGGATAGGTTTTGGCTCGAAAGTGGTCGTCAACGGTGACATTACCCAGGTGGACCTGCCTGGCGGGCGCTCGGGCTTGGCCGACCTCGACCGGGTCCTGAACGGCATCGACGGCATCGCCTTCGTACGGTTGACAAGCCGGGACGTAGTGCGCCACCGGATTGTGGCCGACATCGTCTCGGCTTACGACGCGTACGAATCTGCGAACAACGTCGCCACCAAAGCAGTACTGCGGCACGAGCCCGAGTACAGGTAACCCCGCTCCCGTGACCGTCGATGTCTTCGCTGCCGACGAGCAAGGCGACCACCCGGTCGACACCCTACGCTGGGCTCGCCTGGCTGAGGCCGTACTCGGGGAAGAAGGGCTCACCGGCGACGCCGAACTTTCGGTGTTGTTCGTGGACGAGAGCGCCATTTCCGAACTGAACAGCCGGTTCCTGGGGAAAGAGGGGCCGACTGACGTTTTGGCTTTCCCGATTGACGAAGAACCAATTGAGAGCGGCCGGTCGCCCGACTCGGGGGGGACGGGCCCGGGGATGCCATCGGAGCCCGAAGACATGCCTGTCCTGCTCGGGGACATCGTCATCTGCCCGGCCGTCGCCTTCCGGAACGCTCCCGAGCACGCCGGCAACTACGACGACGAAGTCGCCCTGCTGGTGGTGCACGGGCTTCTGCACCTTATGGGTATGGACCACCAGGAGGACGAAGAAGCCGAGGAAATGGAGGCGAAGGAGCGCGAGTTGCTGTCGCGCCACTATGCCGAGATCCGGCCTGAGACCTGGAGCGCAAAAGCGGCGAAGGATGGTGCGTCCAGCCCGGCCGAGGGTGGCCGGTCCGAGATTGGGCCGTCCACGATAGAGCCGTCCGAGAGCGGTACAGGCGAGGTCGCCCCACCCGGGCCTGGTTCAGCCGAGGCAGGGCCATCAGCGGCCCGGTATGGCGAGGATGGGCCAGTGAGGGACAATGAAAATGCCGGACATCCGCCGAGGGGGCCTCAGGCGGACGGGAACAACGGCGCCGGGAGCGGGTAAATGCCCATAGTGGCCACAACCCGTAGCTTCTCCGGTACAGATGCGGCGCTGTTGGCCGGCGCGGTTGTGCTTATTTTGCTCTCGGCCGTCTTTGCGCTTTCCGAGACGGCCATTACGCGGACCTCGAAGGTCAAGGCCACGTCCCTCGTCGAAGAGAAACGGCGGGGCGCGGCGTCTTTGATGCGGCTGGTGGACCATGCCGACCGCAATATCCCTATTATCCTTTTCTCGCTGCAGATGTGCACCCTGGTGGCGGCCACAATTATCGGCGTGGTGGCCAATGAAGTCGTCGGGCCACTGGGGGTCGTCGTAGCGACCGCTTTCGAAATCGTCGTCATATTCATCTTTGCCGAACTGGCACCGAAAATCTGGGCCGTGCAGCACACCGAGCGAGCGGCGCTTTTGGTCGCTCCGTTCCTGCTGGCCGTGGTTCAATTTGCGCCGTTGCGGTGGGTCACCCAGGCGCTGATTGCGATTGCCAATCTGGTCCTGCCGGGCAAAGGCCTGAAGGAGGGACCGTACGTCACCGAGGAAGAGCTCCTGGCCATGGCCGATACGGCCGCCGATGAGCGGGTCATAGAACGTGAAGAACGAACGCTGATCCATTCGATAATCGATTTCGGGGATACCGTGGCCCGGGAAGTCATGGTGCCGAGACCGGACATGATCACCGTCGATTCAGGCTCCACCATCGGCGAAGCGGCGGATACCGCGTCGAGGGCCGGTGTCAGCCGAGTCCCCGTTTGCGGGAACGGGATTGACGACATTGTCGGTGTCGTCTACGTAAAGGACATAATGAAAGCCGAGCGGGAGGGAAAAGCCGGGCAACCTGTCACCGTCGTTATGCGTCAGGCCCAGTTCGTCCCGGAAACCAAACGTATTGCCGAGGTGATGCGCGAGATGCAGGCGGGCAAGCAGCACCTGGCCATCGTCGTCGACGAGTACGGCGGTACCGCCGGCCTTATCACGCTAGAAGACGTCCTGGAAGAACTGGTCGGGGAAATTTCCGACGAGTACGACGTTTCCCGGCCCCGGGTCGAGAAGCTCGACGACGGCCGGCTGAAGGTGGACGCCAGCCTGTCGATCGACGAGGTGAACGAATTGACGGGTATCGACCTGCCAGAGGGCGACTGGGACACCGTAGGCGGGTTTCTCTACCATCTTTTGGGCCACGTCCCGGAAGAAGGGGAAGTGGCCGACTTCGACGGCCACCGCATCGTGGCCGAAAAAGTCAACGGCAGGCGTATAGCCCGTGTGCTGATCGGCGCGGCTGCGCCGGAGGAACCGGTTGGGCCCTCCACGGAAGCGACAGAAGAGGCGGGAGGACAGCGATAAGCCGGCCCGGCAGCAAGTCCGGCGAAGGCCAAGCACCCCCGATGGGTGACCGTAACCGTGTGTACATCGAAACCGGTAAAAGCCGAAGCTTTGCGTGCAGCCTCGACTGGCCCGGATTGTGCCGGTCGGGCAAGAGCGAGGAGGCCGCCCTGGCGGCCCTTTCCGGCTACGTCCGGCGCTACGCGGTGGTGGCCACCAAAGCGGGTGTCGATTTCCCCCTGAAAGAGAGCCAGCCGTGGTCGGTCGAGTTGCACGTAGCGACGCGTTCGGGTGGAGCGGACTTCGGTGCGCCCACGGCGGTCCTCGATGACGATGCTGCCGCCTGGCCGGCGGCGGAAGTTTCCCGCACCGCTGCCTTGCTGGCCGCCAGCTGGGAGCTCCTCGACGAGGTGGCCGGCCGGGCACCTCAGTCGCTGCGCAAAGGGCCGCGTGGAGGTGGCCGGGACCGAGATGCCATAACCCACCACGTGGCGGGGGCAGAGCAGATGTTTGGCCGTAAAGTCGGGCTCTCCTTGCCGGTCCCTCACGAAGGTGAGCGTGAGGTCGTGCGGGCCAACCGCGCCGCCCTCCTCGAGTGGTGCCGTTCCGGTGGTGCATCGGCGACAGGGCGCGTGGGCTGGCCCCCTCGTTACGCGTCGAGGCGACTTATCTGGCACGTCCTTGACCACGCCTGGGAGATCGAGGACCGCGCTACCTGAGCCTCAGCGCCATCAAGCGCCTATCGGTCTTGGGCGTCACGGCCTTGGTTATCGCTGGCTACGTCCAGCTCGGCGCGAAGTAGCGTCCTTTTCCCGCGCCCCGCAGGCACTCTGTAACAAGGAAAGGGCCCGGTTCGGTCCGTACGGCCCTTCGGGTAGCCAAACCCGCAGGTGGCGACGTGCCCCGGTAGGCGCCGGGCATGTAGCTTTTCGTCCCATGGACATGGGCGGGCTCGACCCCAAACGAATGCCGCGCCATGTCGCATGCGTTATGGACGGGAACGGGCGCTGGGCCACCAGGCAAGGCCTGCCGCGCACGGAGGGCCACCGCGCCGGCGAGGAGGCCCTGCTCGATGCGGCGAAGGGTGCCGTCGAGCTCGGGCTCGAGTGGTTCACCGTGTACGCCTTTTCGACGGAGAACTGGCACCGGCCGCATACGGAGGTGCGTTTCCTCCTCGGCGTCATTGCCGACGACCTCCTGACGCGCCGCCGGGACGAGCTACACGCCCTGGGCGTCCGGATCCGCTTCGCCGGCCGGCGAGACTGGCGGGTGCCGAAGTGGGTCTTGCGGCGGATGGACGAAACGATGGAACTGACGAAGCGCAATACCGGGACCACTCTTACGGTGGCGTTCAACTACGGCGGGCGGGCAGAGATAGTCGACGCCGTCCGCAGCCTGGTGGCCGAAGGAGTCAAGCCGTCTGACGTGAACGAGCGGTCCCTGCGCCGCCACTTGTACCTGGCGGACATGCCCGACCCCGACCTGTTTATCCGCACTTCGGGCGAGTACCGGATCTCGAACTTTCTGCTCTGGGAGATCGCCTACAGCGAGCTCGTTTTCATGGACGTGCTGTGGCCCGACTTTCGCCGGGAGCACCTGCGCGAGGCCGTCCGGGAGTACCAGCAACGGGAGCGTCGCTTCGGGCGGACAGGGGAGCTGCGGGACCAGGACGGGCTGCCGTCGTAGCGCCGGGCGCCGGCCCGGCGTGACTT
>DATJUH010000452.1:0-2275 GCA_035502515.1 Acidimicrobiales bacterium | reverse complement strand
TCCTCGTGGACTTTGGTCAATTCACGGCACACCGCGATCGGCCGGTCGGGGCCGCATACCGAAAGCAGGTCGTCGAGAGACCGCTGGAGCCGGTGGGGTGACTCGAAAATGATCAGGGCGCGCTCGGTCTCGCCGGCGACGGCGGCGAGCCTTTCCCTCCGTTGGCGCCCGGACCGGGGGAGGAAACCTTCGAAGCAGAACCGGTCGACAGAAAACCCTGACACCACAAGTGCGGCCAGGGCGGCCGACGGGCCGGGAACGGTCCCGACCGGGATCCCCTCAGCCAGCGCCGCCCGCACCAGGCGCCCACCCGGGTCGCTAACCAGTGGCGTGCCGGCGTCGGTGACGATGGCGATCATCGCTCCCGCCCGGGCGCGAGCCACCGCAGTGGGCGTCGTGGCCGCCTCGTTGTGCCGATGGTGGGACACAAGGCGCGGTCCCGATATGCCCGCGTGGCTGAGTAGTTTCAGGGTCCGCCGTGTGTCTTCGCAATAGATGAAGTCTGCGGTGGCGAGAGCCTCTACGGCACGCGGAGACAGGTCGCCGAGGTTGCCGATAGGTGTCGCCACTATCACCACCCGGCCAGGGCCCACCCGAGGGCCCTCCGGAAGACCATCTGGCCGCTCCAAGGCTTCTTCGGCCCGGGGTTTTCGAACTTTCCTCCTCTGATGGCCCAAGTTTCTGTGGAACGAAGTGCGGTCGCTCCGGCCGTCCGTATCAGACGTTGAAGCGGATCTCGAGGACATCGCCGTCCAGGACCACGTAGTCCTTTCCCTCGACCCGGAGCTTGCCTGCATCGCGGGCGGCGGCCCATGACCCAAGCGTGAGGAGCTCGTCCCAATGGACGACCTCGGCCCGGATAAAGCCCCGCTGAAGGTCCGAGTGGATCACGCCGGCGCACTCGGGCGCTTTGGCCCCCGCTCGGAAGGTCCAGGCCCGGCTTTCCTTGTCACCGGTAGTGAAAAAGGTACGCCGGCCGAGCATACGGTAAGCGGCCTGGGCCACCCGGGCCAAAGCCCCCTCGCCCAGGCCGAGGCCCTCCAGGAGCTCGGCCCGGTCCGCGTCGGGCAGTTGGGCCGCTTCGGCTTCCAGCTTCACGCTCACGGCCAGGACTTCGGCCGCGCTGCCCAGTTCGTCTCGGACCGCCTTGACCAGCGAATCACCCTCCCCCACCATGTCCTCGCCGAGGTTGACCACGGTCAGCAACGGCTTGTTGGTGAGCATGAAGAACGGGCGCAACTCGTCCTGCTCTTCGCCGTTCAAGCCGGCCCGGTACAGGGGCGTGCCGTTGGCGAGAAAGGCATGTGCCCGTTCCAGCGCCGCCACTTGAACGGCCTGCGATTTGTCCTGCTTGGCTGCCTTTCGCCGCCGCTCCAGCTGGGACTCGGCGCTTGACAGGTCGGCCAGGACCAGCTCGAGCTCGAGCACGGTCAGGTCCTCGAGGGGGTCGCTGCCCCCTGGCACATTCGGGTCTTCGAAAGCCCGCAGCACCAGGCAGATGGCGTCGGCCTCCCGGATCCCCCCGAGGAACCTGTTGCCGAGCCCTTCTCCGGTGGACGACCCGGCCACCAGGCCGGCGATGTCCACCAACTCGACACTGGCGTGCACCACCTTCTTCGACGAGCTCATAACGGCGAGCTCTTCAAGGCGATGGTCCGGCACGTGGGCGACGCCCGTGCTCGTCTCGGTCGTCGAGAAGGGATGGCCGGCGACGAGCGCCGAACCCCCGGTCAAAGCATTGAAGAGGCTGGACTTGCCGGAATTGGGCAGGCCCACGAGCCCGATGCGTTCCACACCCAAAGGGTACTGCCCCGTCGTGCGGCCACCTGTGGGGCTCGTCGGAGGGGCAACTGGGTGCCCCGTGGTGCGGCCACCTGTGGGGCTCGTCGGAGGGGCAACTGGGTGCCCCGTCGTGCGGACCACCTGCCGAGCCCGTCGGGGGGGCGACTGGGTGCCCCTTGGTGCGGACCACCTGCCGAGCCGCGACCTGTGCGCGCCAGTGTCACGATAACAGCATCTGCCGCGCACAAGTCCCGCTCGGGACAGTGCCGAGGCCTGCGGCGCACACCCAGGGCGCCGCCCACAGCACGCGGGGCGGCCACGGGGCGGGCGGCGGGCGCAAGGCCGCCGTCAGGCCGGCGCCAGGCCGGGAAGTCGAAGCGGCAGCCGGCGCCGGCATGGTCGGCGGGCGGTCCGACCCCCGTTGTCCCCTGGTGTACTGTCAGTAAGCCAGGAGCCTTGATGCTGGACCATTTGTTCCTCGATACGGTCGGCG
>DATJUH010000451.1:0-3255 GCA_035502515.1 Acidimicrobiales bacterium | reverse complement strand
TGTGAGCGAGCTGGCCTTCCCCGACGACGACCGCGACCCGGCCGCGGTGTCCACCATCACCCGGCGATTGGCCGCCATAGGCCAGGTCCACTCGCTGGCCGGGCACGACAACCCCTGCGGCGACGCCCTGGTCCGCGAGGCCATGCGCGGGGTGCGCCGGGCGCTCGGCGTCGCCCCCCGCCACCAGAAGCGAGCGGTCACCACGGAGGAGATCGCGGCTGCGGTCGACCAGCTCGGCAACCGGCTGATCGACAGGCGGGACCGGGCGCTCCTGCTCGTCGGCTACGCCGGCGGGATGCGCCGGGCCGAACTGGCCGGCCTGGACGTGGCCGACGTCGCCTCTGCCCCCGAGGGCCTGCTCCTACATCTGCGCCGCTCCAAAACCGACCCCGAAGCCCGAGGGCGACGGGTCGAGGTCGTCTACGGCACCAACCCGGCCACCTGCCCGGTCCGGGCCTACCGGGCCTGGATGCGCGCCGCCGTCGTCAGCGAAGGCGCCGCCTTCCGGCGCGTCGACCGCCACGGCCGCGTCCTCGACCGGCTCTCCCCCCAAGGCGTGGCCATCGTCGTCAAACGTCACATGGGACGCCTGGGCCACCCGATGAGCGACTTTGCCGGCCACTCCCTCCGCCGAGGACACGCCACCACCGCTGCCCGCAACGGGGCCAGCGAACGCACCATCATGGGCACTACCGGCCACACCTCGGTCGAGACGGTCCGGGGCTATATCGACGAGGCCCAACTGTTCAGCGATCCTTCCTCTTCATACCTCGGCCTGTAGTTCCGGCGGGGTGCGGATGCGGCTGGTTGGTTACAGACGGTTCCCTTTCGACACTTTTCCTGGGACAGCGTTGATCGCTTCGAGCAGGACCCCGGACAACATCCCAGCGTGAGGGTCTGCGTGCTCGGGCACTGCGGTACCGGCGGCAGGTGAAACGCGGAATGATTCAGGCTCTGGGCGGAGTAGGTGGCTGGAGCGTTTGAAGGCGCGACTGGGCGTAGTCAGCCCACAACGACAGCCTCTCGCCGCAGTCTTTGAGGCCGAGGAAGTCGGCGGCTCGGTGATTAGCGAGTACAAGAGAGCCGACGGTCAGATAAGTGTCGAACCAGATCCAGAAGGGTTCCGGTTGAAGGTGGTCGGCGCCGCCTGTCAGCTCGACGTTGCGCACCAGACCGAGAACCTCGGCGTGCGCCACCGCGGAGAGGAAGCGGTAGGCGAACCCAGATGCGTCGCCTGACCATACGTGCTTGACGAACTGCGACGTGCGGTCGGTGTAGCCGGGTAGGAACTCCTTCTCCTCATCCCAGGTCACGCTCTTGTCGTCGTGGCTCAAGGCGAAACCGTAGTCTCGGATTTCTTCGCGAACGCGTTCTGGTGGCTCCCACTCAGCCGCCTGGGCGCCATTGACACCTGCTCTGAGCGCCCTGTCCGCCTTGTCGGCCTCCCGGGCGCCGTTCAGGCGATACAAGAGCATCCGGGCGGACCGCCGAGCCCTGGGTATCTCAGGGTCGAGTAACCACCATACGAGCGAGGTGGCCTCCAGCACTGCCCGGCTAAGCACGTCGATGGCGTAGGACGTCGACGTAGCGTCGGCAATCACGAGGGCGGTCCACCTCGCCTCGTCGGCTGCTACCTTCAACGCTAATCGAGAGAACCGAAGCGTCAGCAGCCATGGCCACGATCCAGTCTCGGGCTGTGGGTGGTCGGCCTCTTCTTCGGCGAGTTCCGTCCCGGCCCGGCTGGCGCGGAGCGGATCGGCCCAGGTAGGCGAGCCACCGACATCCTCGCCGAGGCGAACTGTCTCCACCAGGATCCGGCTGAGGTCGGCTCTCACTGTCCGCGAAGATAGCCCTGTTGTCATTCTTGGCCCGCGCCTGTACCCAAGGACGCGCAAAGCCGGCTTGTTTGGGTAGTGGCCAGGGCCGCCAGGCTCCACCGCGGACGGTGACGCGGCTACTGGCCATATGTCAAGCTGTGTGGTCGTGGGGCTGGAGCTGGTATCCGGGGCCGAGATCGGTCGCCGCCTGGGCGTGAGCCGGGAGGCTGTCCGGCTGTGGCGCGAGCAGCCTGATTTCCCGGAACCGATCAGCCGCGTGGGCCGCTCGGTCGTGTGGGATTGGGCGCTCGTCGAGAAGTGGGCGAAGAAGAGAGGTCGTCAACCCGACCAAGCCCGACGTAGGGAAGAGGCAGGTTGAGATGCCTCGGTACCGGTTCCAGTGGACCACGGTCCCAGCGCACGTGCTTAAGGCCCTGGCCCCGCACGACGGCAGTTCGGCGCAGGACGATCCATCGCTGCTGCGCTCCTGGTACGGGGCCCGGCCTGATGAAGAGTTCGTTCGGGACAACTGGGACATTCTTCGTGAGCGCTGGCTGTCGCGAGACACAGGAACCCGCAAGGCCATCGTCGAACGGCTCTGCGACCTCGGCGTCGGCGAAGGCACTGATTATCCGTGCACCAAGGCGACTGAGATGGAGTTTCTCAGGTCGTGCAGGAACGCCCGCAGACTGCGCCAGATGGTGCTCGACATGTTCATCGAGTTGGGCGAGGAACCGCGTAGCAACGGCGCTCCACTGGCGGCGACCCAGAAGAAGATGTCGTTCGCTGAATTTCGCCACAAGCATTGGTCGGACACTGAGCCGCAGTCGTCAAAAGCGAAATCGCGTCCCAGTCGAACCCTCGAATCCCATCCAATTTCAGCGACCCGGCAGCAGCCGGAACCTGCATCTGCAGGTGCCGTTAGGCAACCGACCACTCCGCTGAGAAAGAGAGCTCCCGTGCCCGATGAGGCCATAAAGAACCATGGTGCATTCATCTGGTCGGTCGCCGACCTGCTGCGAGGCGACTACAAGCCCCACGAGTACGGCAAGGTCATCTTGCCGCTCACGGTGCTGCGCCGCCTCGACTGTGTGCTGGAAGCCACCAAGGGGCAAGTTCTTCAGCGAGCCGAGCGCCTGAAGGGCGTCGTCGAGAACATCGAGCCGGTGCTGTGCCAGATCACCGGCCATGACTTCTACAACAGATCACCCCTCGACCTTCGCAAGGTTCTCGACGACCCGAGCCAGGTGGCTGGCAACCTTCGCGGCTACATAGCCCAGTTCTCCCCGGCGGCGCGGGACATCTTGGACAAGTTCGATTTCGACACCCAGATCACGCGACTCGACAAAGCAAATCTGCTCTACCTGGTCGTAGGCAAGTTCGTTGACCTCGACCTGCATCCACAGACGGTCTCGAACCTGGAGATGGGCTACCTCTA
>DATJUH010000450.1:0-3145 GCA_035502515.1 Acidimicrobiales bacterium | reverse complement strand
TACCGGCCTGGTCGCCCACTCGCAAGGTCACTTGGGACAGGTTGATCGACTTGCCGGCCGCGTTCCGTGCCGGCGCCGCCACCGCGTCGCCGGCCGGCACCCAGGCCGCCGTCGCACTGGCGATGGCGAGGGCCAGCCTGGCTGTGACCGGCCCGGGCCGTCTGTCGTGGCCCGGGCGCCTGGCCCGCGATTGGCTCCGCGGGGTGGCGTGGCCGGCGCCCTTACGGCCCGGAGAATGCTCGAGTTTCATAGGTTTCCTTTCTGGTTGACGCCGAGTTCGGCGAGGAGGTGGCGGCGGAGCTCGATGAGGTCGCCGTCTTCTCGACGGCGGGGCCGTTCGGGCCGGACCGTCGCTTCGTACGCGACCCGGCCCCGGCGTAGGACAAGGACGCGGCCGGCGAGCGCCAGCGCTTCGTCCACGTCGTGGGTGACCATCAAGACGGCGGGCTGATGGCGCGCCCACAACGCCAGCACCAGGTCATGCATCGACATACGGGTCAAGGCGTCGAGGGCACAGAAGGGCTCGTCCAGCAGCAACAGGTCAGGCTGGCGCACGAGGGCGCGGGCCAACGACGCACGCTGGGCTTCGCCTCCGGAGAGGGTCAACGGCCAAGCCCGGTACCGTTCCCCCAAACCCACCTCTTCGAGGGCGCTCAAGGCCACGCCGGCTGCGTCCCCGCCCCGGAGCCCCAGAGCGATGTTCGCCCAGACGCTCTTCCATGGCAGCAGGCGGGGATCCTGGAATGCCACTGCCACCGTGCCGTGGACGGTGACCTCCCCGGTGACTTCCCGGTCGAGGCCGGCCAGCGCCCGCAGTAGCGTCGACTTTCCTTCGCC
Organism: Acidimicrobiales bacterium; assembly: GCA_035502515.1. Lineage (GTDB taxonomy): Bacteria > Actinomycetota > Acidimicrobiia > Acidimicrobiales > Palsa-688 > Fen-671. Next base: position 2,308 of record DATJUH010000450.1, on the reverse strand, counting down.
GCTGCGGCCGAGGAGAGCAACGAACTCTCCCGCCGCGATGTCGAGGTCGAGCGATGAGAGCACCGGTCTACCGTCAAATGAACGGCTGAGGTTGCGGACCTCGGCCACTCGCGCCGTCGGACTGTGGACGGACTGAGCCAAAGCCGGCCCAGCGGGGCCGATAGTCAGCCCAGCAACCCGCGTCGCCATACCAACGCCCTCCTTTCCATCACACGCACCAGGGCATCGGTGCAGAGGCCGAGGACGGTGTAGACGAGCAAGACGACGAAGACGACGTCGTTCTGCAGGAACTGCGTGGCCTGGCTGATCATGAAACCGAGGCCGTTGGACACGTTCAGTTGCTCGGCCACCACCAGGGCCAGCCACGCCGCCCCGAGGCTCTGGCGCAGGCCGACCAGAGCCTGAGGCAGAGCGCCGGGGAGCACGACATGACGGACGAAGTCGAGCCGGCCGAGACCGAGGACCCGGCTGAGCTCGGCGAACCTGCCATCAACACTGCGGATGCCGGCGTACACGTTCAGGTACAGCGGTACCGAGGCAGCCAGCGCGATCAGTAGCACCTTGGGCAGTTGGCCGATCCCGAACCAGACGATGAACACCGGGACCAGGCCGAAAAGCGGCAGCGTCCGCAGCATCTGCATGGGCGGGTCAACGGCGTACTCGCCGAAGCGGCTGAGACCGGCAGCCATGGCCAGGAGCACCGCTGCGGTGGCACCGATCGAAAACCCGATCGCCATCCGTACGAGCGATGCGGCCATCGCGCCCTGAAGGGTCCCGTAGGCGGCCGTATCGGTAGTGACAAGGTGGACGGCCGTGCTCCACACCGTCGCCGGTGGCGGGACCTTCTGCGCCGAGACCACCCCGGTACTGCTGGCCAGTTGCCAGAGCGCCAGCAACAACACCGGGCTGAGCCAGCGTCGCCAGCCCGGCCCGTGGAGCCAGCGGGACGCCAAGCCTCGCCTCCTGTTGGCCGGAGCGCGGTGATGGGCCGAAGGCTCGGCCGGGCTGCCAGTCTCTGCCGGCGCCGTCTCTGGCACCAGCGCCGGCGCCGGAGCGTTGTCGAGGGGAGCGGGTGCCTCGGCGGGGGGGCCGAGCCCGGTCACGCTGATCGCCATGGGCAGGGTCAATCGGTGGTGGCGAAAACCGGGGTCTCGACGAAAGGAACGCCCTCGACCAGCTCGGATTGCCGCCCGTCAGGTCCGACCGGGATCTCGCCAATAAGCGTGACCCGGTGCAGGACGCGCTCGATATCGAGGTGGTCGAGGTCGTGGGGGGCCAGATGGGCGGTGGCCCGGTTGTCCCAGAAGGCGACGCTGCCGGGCTCCCATCGAAAACGCACTGTGTACTCCGGGCGGATGAGCTCGTTGAAAAGGTGCTGGAGGATCCACCGGCTCTCGATCGGCGATACCCCGATTATGTGGTCTACGAAGCCCGGGTTGACGAACAGCGCCCGCTCTCCGGTCCGGGGGTGGACACGTACCACCGGGTGGATGGCGACCAGGCTGTTCTTCTCTATCCTCTGGTCGTAACCGTCATAAGAGCGACGAAAGCCCTGCCAGTCGGCCCCGTAGCGGTGTTCGGCCCGAAGGGTGGCCAGGAATGCCTGGATAGGCTCAGAAAGCCCCTCGTACGCCGCCACCAGATTGGTGAAGGTGGTATCGCCACCGAAACTGGGGACGATGTCCGCCCGCAATATCGAGCCGGCCGGCGGGTTGACGGCGGGCGTGACGTCGGTGTGCCAGCCGCTCGTCAGCGACCGGGCCTGCAGCCGCCGGGCCTTGGCGTCAAAACCCAGCCGGGCCGACAGACGGCGGTCGTCGACGGTATATATCTCGGGATAGCCGTCGGGCGGCGTGTCGTCATGAGGATGGGCGTACGTAAGGCTGCCGAAGCGCCGGCCGAACGCGATCTGAGATGCGTGGTCGAGTTTTTGGCCCCGGAAGAAGACCACTTTCCAGGTGTCCAGAGCCTGGCGGATGACGTCGATGGTGCCGTCGTCAAGGGGCTGGGATATGTCGACCCCGGATATTTCTGCGCCTATCCGGCCGGACACGGGTTCCACCGTCACACCGGACCGGGACACCGAGATGCCGGGTGAAGTCTGCTGAACGGCCATGCTTGCCGCCTCCTTTAGCCGCATTCGGCTGTAGAACAGTTCGGGCCGTCGGTCTTCGGGCCGACGGTGGGGTCCACGGTGTCACCGCGGACACGGTTCCCAGGTTTCACTATTCCGACTGAATCAATCGGATTTATTGATTCTATGGGTCGAGGCGATGGAGGTCAAGGATTTTTCCCGGCGGGGTCAACA
>DATJUH010000449.1:0-12421 GCA_035502515.1 Acidimicrobiales bacterium | reverse complement strand
TGCGGCGGCGATTACTCCCTTGTAGCGTTTGTGCATTTGGTCCTCCTCTGATCCGAGCTCCGGTCAAAGCCGGCGGGTGACGTCCGAACCGGTCGGCGCCAGCATTTCAGACGCTCGTTTGGCTGGACAGCGGCTTCCATAGCCTGAGCTTCAACCCCCTTGGTCACTTCGAACGATACCGTCTCCAGCAAAGCACTGCAAACGATACCAGACGTCGAGGGCCAGAGTAGTATGAGCGACCACGACCCCTGCTGAGCTCTCACTGCCTCCCGGTGCTGCAGCCGTCGTGGTTGGCGGATCACGTGGCATCGGCTTCGCAATCGGGAAGTCGCTCGGCCAATCCGGCCTCCGGGTTGTCCTGGCCAGCCGCTCCGGCCCGGACCTCGCTCGAGCAGCCGAGGACCTGCGCTCTCATGGTGTGGAGGCCACATGGGTCGTGGCCGACATGACGAGTTCGAGTGGCGGCGCCAAACTTTGCGAGACCGTCTTGGGCCTGTATGGGAGGATGCCGCTCGTACTGGTTTACGCGGCCGGCGTGTTCGGGCCGATCAGCGAGATTGCCACCGTACCGGTTGACGAGTGGCGGTCGGTTATCGATACGAACCTGCTTGGTGCGTTTTACATGACGCGGCACCTTCTGCCCGGGATGTTGAGCGCCGGCTGGGGCCGCATCGTCTACATTTCGTCGAAAGCCGCTTTGGGGGGACCGGGCGGAGGCACGAGCGCCTACGCCATCAGCAAGATCGGGCTCAACCGGCTGACGGCCGAGGTGGCGGCCGAAGTCGCCGGCAGAGGCGTCACCGCCAATAGCATCCACCCGGGCGATGTCAAGACAGGCATGTGGTCGGACATCAAGGACGCGGCCCTTCGAGCCGGTGAGATCGGCCAGAACATGAGCGGGTGGGCGAAAATGGTCGAGGTGACTGGCGGCGACCCGGTGGCGCTCGGTGCTCAGATGGTGTCATGGCTCGTCGTGCACCCCGAGGTAAACGGCGAGTTCCTGCTGCCCGAGGAATGGTACATTCTACGCCAGGGAGGCGGCGCCTAACCCCGCCAATAGTTTTCGTACGAGAGGATTTCCAGCCTTGGAATACTGCGATTTTCCCGGCGTAGGCCTGCCCTTGTCGAGGGTTGTACTTGGCACCGGTAGCTTCGACGAAGGAGGGCGGGCCGAAGCCTGGCGGCTGTTCGACCGGTACCGTCGGGCCGGCGGCACTGTCCTTGATACTGCAGCCGTCTACGGCGAGGGGGCCAGTGAGCGGGTAGTCGGCGGCTGGCTGGACCATTCCGGGTGCCGCGGCGAGGTTGTGATCGTCACGAAGGGCGGCCATCCGAGCCTGCCCGACTGGGGCGACAGGCTTACTCCTGACGACGTCAGCCTCGACCTCGAGCAAAGCCTGGACAGGTTGAAGACGGATTACATCGATGTGTACATGCTCCATCGCGACAACGAGAATGTCCCGGTGGACGAGCTCGTCGACATGTTTTCACGCTTTGTGGCCAGCAGAAAGGTGAGGACGGCGGCCGTCTCCAACTGGTCATGCCATCGAGTGGAGGAGGCGAATAGCTACGCATCCCGTTCCGGTGGCGCACCTCTGGTAGCAAATAGCGTGCATTATTCCCTGGCCACGCCGCATGGGCCGATGCTGCCGGGTACGGTCAGTTTGTGTGAGGACGATGCCGCGTTGTCGTGGTACCGGAGCTCGAAGCTCCCGGTGGTGGCGTGGTCGGCGCAAGCAAAAGGGTTTTTCTCCGGCCGCTTCGCACCATCTGTGCATGACGACCCCTATGTTGAAAAGGTCTTTTACCACGACGACAATTGGGAGCGGTTAGCGCGGGTCACCCATTTTGCCGCGGAGCGAGGGTGCACGACGGCGCAGGTAGCCTTGGCCTGGGTGCTCAGTCAACCGTTGGAGATCCTGGCCGTAATCGGAACCCGGCGGGAGGCGCACCTGGACGAGTGCCTTGGGGCTTTTGACCTGCACCTGCAACCGGCAGAGCTGGCGTGGCTAGAGGCTGCCGGCAGACCTGAATAGTCAGTCTCCGAGAGCCTGGTCGATGTCGTCGATCAGGTCGTCGACGTGTTCGAGACCGACGGACAGACGCACCATTTCCGGTCGTACGCCCGCGATAGTCAGAGCCGCGGCGTCGAGCTGGCGGTGTGTTGTCGAGGCCGGGTGAGCCACGAGCGATTTGGCATCACCCATGTTCACCAGGCGTTTGAACAGCTTGACCGAATCGAAGAAGCGGATGCTGGCCTCGTACCCCCCCGTTGGCCCGAAGGTGAGCACGGACGGGAAGCGGTCGGTGAGGTACCGCTTAGCCAGGTCATGGTACGGGTCGTCGGCAAAGCCCAGGTAACGGACCCATGCGACGCGTCGGTCCTGGGCCAGGTACTCGGCCACGACGCGGGCATTCTCCTGGTGACGTTCCAGCCTGACCGCCAGCGTTTCGAGCCCTTGCAGTAGTAAGAATGCGTTCAGCGGCGCCATGGTGGCCCCTTCGTTGCGTAACCCGACGGTTCGGCAGCGGACGGCGTATGGGCAATGGGGAAAGTCGCGGGCGTAGACGACGCCGTGAAAGGCGGGCTCAGGCTGATTGAACATCGGGAAGCGCGCTGGGTGCTCGGTCCACGGAAATGTCCCTCCATCGATTACGATACCGCCCAGGGTCGTCCCATGCCCCCCGACAAACTTGGTCAATGAGTGAATGACTATGTCGGCCCCATAGGATATGGGTTTGAGCGACAGGGGAGTGGCCACGGTGTTGTCGACGATCAGCGGCACACCCATGGAATGGGCCACCTCGGCCACGGCTTCGATGTCCACAACATTGCCGGCCGGGTTGCCGATGCTTTCGCAGAAGACGGCCTTGGTCTGCGAATCTATGAGCCGTTCGATCGACTCGGCCCGGTCGTCAGCTGCGATCCTGACCTCGACCCCCTCATGGCCCAGTACGTGGGTGAAATAAGTGTAAGTGGCGCCATATAGCTGCGGGGCCGACACGATGTTGCCGCCTATTTCAGTCAGGTTGCGCACCGAATAGCGGACGGCCGCCTGTCCCGAGCTGAGAGCGACGCCGGCCGTGCCTCGCTCTAAAGCCGCCAGCCTCCGTTCGAGGACGTCGACGGTCGGGTTGTTGAGCCGGTTGTAGTGGAAGCCCGGGATCTCCAGGTCAAAGACGGCCCCGGCATGAGCGGCGCTGTCGAAATCGTGGGCTACGGTTTGATATATGGGCACGGCGACCGCTCTCGTGCTGTCAGCCTCAAAGGCTCCGTGCAGGGCGATGGTCTCGTCGTGCATCACGGTCAACCTAGAGTGGCGGGCTGGCTGGGCCCGGTCGGAGGAGGCTCCTTCAGGGCGGCACCGGAAGCCCCTGAACGGGTAGTAGCTCCCGGCCCGCTGGTTTCCCTGAGGTCGAGCAACACGGCAGTTTGTCTGCCCGGCGCAAGGTTGTCGCTGTTGCCGACGATCAAACTGGCGCACTTCTTGGCGTCCAGGAAGGCTCGGACGCGGCTCTTGGGCGAGAGGATGTAATAAGTGAAGTAGCGGGCTCCTTCGCTGACCGCGCCGAACACCCACAACCGCTCCTCGGCCTCGCCTGCCACCGACAACGGGTGGAAGTCCTCGGTGAGATCCAGACCGCCGGCGGGAACGCCGTCGAAACTGAGCGGCCGGAGGCGGCCCCGGCGGGCCAGGTTGGTCAACAGGGGCGACACGGAGCCGGGTAACGACGGCGAGTCGAGGTGAGCACGGACCACCTCGTCGACCACCAGTCGGAACTGTCGTTGAAGGTGGGTCGAACGCAACAGGACGCGGCCGTCGGCCGCCGGCAATAGTTCCGGCGACGGGCCGAAGGGAACTTTTACCACGCCGGCATCAATCAAAGCCCGCAGCTGTTGTGAGCGGAACACCGGAGGACCGGCGATGAGGCGGGCGAACCGGCCCCGCAGCTCGTTCACGAAATCGAGGTGTGAGGCCAGCGTGAGGCCCTTGAACTCAACCGCCATCCGGAGGGTGTCCCTGAGCGCTCTCAGGGTCTCGAAGGCCGCCTTGACGGGGCTGTCACCGCCCGGGACCATTGCCTCCCGCAGGTCAGTGGCGATCATCCGGTACACCTGTCCCTCGTAATCCTCTTCGTCAACATAGTGGCCGTCCCGACCGAGGAAGAAGTGATCAGCAGCGACAAAATGGCCATAATGCTGTGCCAGCAGCTCACGTTCTCGGGCGAAGGTGCCTCTGGCCCAAGCATCGACCAGCCTGGCCTTTACCTGTTCGGTTTGGGCCGCTCCGTTGGACCGCCGCGCTGCATTAGCGTAATAGCACAGTTCCATCTCGGCGAACACGAGCGGCAGCAACTCTTCCCGGGCGTTAATTTGGCGCTTAGGCCCGGCGTCGTCTGGCTGCTGGAGGCGGGCGACGGCTTCCGCAGTACAGATGAGAGGCTCGTCGTCACCCACGGGGTCGGCGGCGGCAAAGGACTTGCCACAGTACGGGTAACCGCCACGGGAAAACAGGTACAAAGACGGCTCACGGCCGCTGCGCCGGTAGACGAGCCTGCCATCCGGCTGCGTGGTGTAACGGCCGCCGAGCCCAATGGTCAGGGCGGTGATCACGTCGAGGGCGACGAGGCCCATACCCTCAATGGCGACCCGCTTTTCAGGCGAGGCAGTGGCGACGTACCGTTCGACGGGGTACGGGCTGACGACACCCCTCGGCGGCGCGGCTCGGGGTGCCTCGAGGCCGGTCGTAATGATCACATGATCAACAGTGAGGCTATCGTGGCGCTCGAGGTGGATGCGCTCCTGCCCCCCGGCTAGTGGCTCTACATCTATCGCCCGAGCGCGGTGGTGGAAGACCTTGACGTTGGCGGGCGCTTCCCGTACCAGGACGTTATAAAACCACTCGAGGTACTCGCCCATCAAACGCCGGGGCAGGAAGTCGTGTGGGCTGATCGGGGTACCCGGGTTGTCGGGCGCCGACCTGCGGCATTCGGTCCCGTACCATCTATAGCCTTCCGCCGACACCCAGTCGTAGAACCCGCGACCACGCTGTTCTTGCTCCAGCAGGTCCGGAAAAGGGTACAGCGAATGTTGGCCGCAGGGCGTATTGAGCACCAGGTAATCCGGTCCTATGTCCGAGTACATCCCGCCGCCGGGACATCCTGGTTCGACGATGTGCACGTCAACCTCTCTAAAGGGGGTGCTCCGGGACGCGTCGACGAGGCGTTCGAGGGCGCACAAGCCCCAAGGCCCTAGACCGATAATGCCGATAGTTACCACAGAAGAGTCCTGTCCTACAGAAGAGTCCCGCCAGGGTCTGCCACTAGAAATGCCTATACCCCTGGTCGCCAATTCTTATTGGTGAACAAGAAGAGGCCGAAATCCGGTCAGTACAGAACGTGGTTGCCCAGGCACATCTTGTAGCCACGCGAAGGAAGACGTGGCGTTTATTGCACAAAAAGTGAGCAAAGAAGGGCTCAAAGTAGTTGGAGCCGCAGGTGCTGCCCCCTCGTAGACGACCGCAAGTTACCAGCAATATTCAGGATTATTGCCTTTGTGTGAAAAGTTGTGCGCGAATTGTGAAGGCCGACAATGCATTGCGTAGCTGCGGGTACACTCGGCGGATGGCGGCAGTCGGGCCTCCCTTTGTAACGCCGAAGAATCGCACGGATGGTGTTCTCGGTCTTGTACTCGGTCATGCCAGCCGGAGGCCAGAGGTTCTGGCGCTACAGGATGACACGGTCGCGTTTTCGTACGGCGAGCTGGCTGGCCGGGTGCAACAACTGGCGACCGGCCTCCGTGCCCTCGGAGCCGGTCCAGGCGAAAGAGTGGGGCTTCACCTCGGGAACTCTGCCGCCTTCGTCACGCTGGCGCTCGCTTGTCTTTGGACGGGAGCCGCGTTCGTCCCTCTGCCCCAGGACAGCCCTCCCGCCCGCTTGGCCCGCCTGGTCGGGGATTGCCGTCCCCGGATCGTGGTGACCAGTGCCCTCGGCGCTTTCGCGGCCGAAGAGGAGCAGGTGCGCGTCGTGACCGTCGACCAAGTTATCGGCGCCGCCTCCGGGTTGGTGTGCCCTCCGCCGTCCCTGGAGCCCGACCGGGATGCGTATTTGATTTACACCTCCGGTACAACGGGGGGGCCAAAAGGGGTGGTTATCCCGGAGCGCGCACTGCACTGGTCCGTGGCCCGGACGGTGGAGCTTCTGGGGCTCGATGAGACCACCAGGAGCCTGGTCGTCTCGGCCTTCCATTTCGATGGGGCATACGGCGTCGTCTTCCCGACCCTCGTCGCCGGCGGGTCGCTGACCGTGCCTCCCCGGGAAGACATGCTTTTCCTGGGCCCGTTCTTCGAGCGCATCCTCCGGCACGATGTAACGTTTACCAGCTGTTCTCCCAGCTACTTGAGGCTTCTCGTATCATCTCGTCACATCTCCAAATTGCGCACCACATCCCTGTCGACCCTGCTCGTCGGTGGCGAACAATGCTCCGTACAAGACATCAAGAAGCTGAAGTCCGTGACGCCGAGCACCAGGGTCTATAACCGCTACGGCCCCACTGAGGCTACGGTTGCGGTAACCACGCACGAGGTCACCGCCGAGGACCTGAGATCAGGATGGGTACCGCTTGGCCATCCCCATGAGGGCGTGGAGTTTTTTATCGTGGGCTCCGAGGGCAACCTCATAACCGGTCCCGGGGAGGACGGTGAGCTGTACATCGGCGGGGAACAAGTCATGAGCCGCTACTGGAGCGACGATGCCGCCACCCAGCGGGTGCTCCTTACACAGCTGCTCCCAGGCAAAACTCTGTATAAGACCGGTGACCTCGTCCGCAGAGACGAGCGGGGCAACTACCTGTACCGGGGACGTCTAGACGACGTTGTAAAGCGAAATGGGGTGCGGCTGTCGCTGACCGAGATCTCCCATGCTTTCGGGCAGAGCGAAGGCGTAAGCGGAGCCAGCTGCGTACTAATGGACGCAGGAGGGCGCCCCGGGATAGCGGCATTTGTGGAAGCAGGACCGGGTATTAGCACTCTGGATCTGCGCGACATGGCCCGCCAGGTATTGCCGGACAATGCGTTGCCAGATGAAGTGTTTCTTGTAGGTGCATTACCTTTGACCCCGCAGGGCAAGGTGGACCAGCGCCGGCTGCTGGCAGAAGCAGGCCGGGCCCCATGGCCGGTCGGCCTCTGACGGGCTAGCCGGGGCTTCGGCCTCCTTCGCCCCCCTTCGAGGTCAGCTGCTCGAGCGCAGACCGTATGGAGGCCAGACATTGGAAGGTACGCGCCTGCAACATGTCGTTGGGGAACTCGACAGAAAACTCCTCTTCCAGGGCCATCATCACGTTGACGGTGGAGAGTGAGGTCATGCCGGCCCGGTACAGGTCGGTGTCCTCAGTGATAGAGGCAGGATCCACTGCCAGCTGCCCGTTTTCGGCCAGGACCCTGCAAATCCGCTCATCCAACATGGCTCCACCCTGCCGCTTCGGACACCAGAGGCCCGCTGGCGACCTCTTCTGCTGTGGCCATCGAAGGAGAAGATCCGGCCGCCTCAAGCATAAATGCGGTCAGCATCGGGACTATTTGGCGACGCGAGCATTGAAAGTACAGGGTGTGATCAGTTCCGTCCGCAATCTCCAGGCGGAAGGAGCCCTCCCGGCGAAGACGCCGGAACAGGCTGTGCTCTCCCCGGGTGAACACCTCAGCCTCGTGCGGGCGGAATATGACGAGGGTAGTCACCCCGGTGGCAACCAGCCGCTTGAACACTTCGGCAGGGCGCGTCCCGCCCTTTTTACGATTTATCACCCACCATTTCATTTCGTCGGCCATGCGAACCGGTCGTTTCAATGCGTCATAGCGGGGCAAATGACTACGAAGCCACGCCTTGCCGGAGGCCTTGGCTTGCAGCAGCCGGGTAGGCCGGGATGGGGCCGCGGCCGGTCCAGCTTGGGCCGGCGCTATGTCTTCGGTCTTCCTTGACTCCCCGGCGACCGCGGGAAAGCCAGGGTTTATTGCCACCACACCACGGACCGGCATTTGGAGAGCCGCCATCGCGGCATGGTAGCCGCCGGAGCACAAGCCGACGAGCACGACGTCCGAAGCGTTTGCCGGGCAGGCGCTCAGCGCGATGTCCCGGATGTCGTCCACGGCGTCGGTGGGGTAGGCGCGGTCGCCGTCCTGGCCGGGGCGCGCCGGGCTGGAGCCGAGCCCGCTCAAGTCGGCTCTCACCACCCGCAGGCCCAGAGCGGCCCAGTGGCGGGCCAGGTCCACCCATAGGCGGCCAGGGCCCGTATGGTCGGTCCGGCCGGAGTTCAAGAACACAATGGTGGGCTGAGAGACCGACCCGTGAGGCTCTGTCGAGATCATGAACAGGCCGAGGTGCCGCGAAACTTCTACCCGCTCCACCACGGCCTGCTGACCCGGTCTCTTCAGTGTCGCGGTTGTGCGGCCGGCGACGTCAAACGGGAAGGCGGTCGATGGGGCCAAACGGTCCAGCCAAGCAGCAACACTCGCTATCGCGGCATCCGGGACGACGGACCGGACTGTCCAGGCGCTGAGTAGCTCGTCCTGACCGGGCGCGGCCCCCAACTCGACGTTTTCCTGCGCCAGCCGGTTGATGAGGCCCCGTCGAGGTGTCCGTTCCGGACGCAGAAGGGCGAGAACGCTCGACGCAAAAGGCCCTGGCAGGTTCTCCAGGACCAACGCCGACATCTGTGCCACGGTCTCGGCGCCGTAAATGTTGCCCAGGGTTTCGACGGACTTGACTGCGTCGCCCGGGCTTGTCGTCCGCTGGATCGCCTGGTCCGCTCCGTGAACGGCGCGCAGCAGCGCCTGTTCGCGCAGGTACGAACGACCACTCTCGCACGGGTCCCACAAAACCAGGGCGTCAACGCCGCAGCGCGCGGCGACGGATGCGGTCAGTGTGGCACCGAACCGCATCCCGATGGCGGCAACGTGATCGATGCCTCCAGAGCGCAGGAAATTGACCGCTTCGACTATGGAGTTCTGCCACGCCATCACACGCTCCGTGTCGCCCGCACCACCAGCCGAGTCGCCCGTACCGTCGTAATCAAAATGCAGGACGGCTAACCGGCGCCTCTGGAGTTCTTCGGCCACACGGCGGTAGGCAAGCGCCACTTCTTGCGCCTCCAGGTCTAACGGCGGGCACAGCAGCACGCCGCCACGCGCCAACCCGTCAGCCGGGGCGTAGAAGCGGCCGAAAAGCGGTCGAGAAGGTGGGCCGAACCACAACGCCCGGGCCGCCATGCCTGCCTCCACTGAGCCGACCTCCGTCATATTCTTGCAAATTCACGCGCTTGGGGGACGGTTTGGCCGGCCTGGCGTCACCGCTGGCCCTTGACGGACCGGTTGTGATCCTACCCCGGCTTATGGGCGGCGGAAACCCTCGACGCCCACCGCAGGACGCTCGCTGGTTGATCGGCGAGGGCCCTGTCTCCCGACCTTTGCGGGACTGGCGCCGAGGCCGGGGGCCCGCAGCTCGTCATGAGCTCGCTCCTAGGGTCTTATCCTCCGGAGACGATCGTGGCCGCTGTATCGACGGCCTGCGCCACATTCCCATCAGGTGGGTACAGGACAGCTCGTCCGACGACGAGACCGCGCACCTGGGGGAACGCCATAGCCCGCTCCCAACGTCTGTAGGTTTCCGCCACGTCGCGACCGGGGTCGCCGCCGAGGAGGAAAACGGGCAGCGTGGTGGCGGCGATGACCCGCCCTACGTCTTGGACGACGGGTACCTTCAGCCATGTGTACGACGACGTACTTCCCAAGCCTGAGGCTACGGTTACGGCCCGCGCCAGGCGGGCCGGGTCGTCGTCTACAACGAGCCCCTCTCTGCGACTTACGGAGAAGACTTCGACCATCGCCGGCAGGCCTTGGTCGGCCAGCTCGTCGATAGCCTGGGCGCACGACCTGAGCGTCTCGACGGTCCGGCTGTCGTCGTCGGCGATGCGCACCATCATTTTGCCGCCATCGAGCCCGGCGCGCTTTATGCCGGCTGCCGTGTAACCCGTGAAGCGGTCGTCCAGTTCGAAGACTGAACCGTCGAGGCCGCCACGGTTCATCGAGCCAAAAACGACCTTGTCCTCCAATGCGCCAAGAAGGGCCAGATCCTCGATGATGTCGGCGGTGCCCATCACGCCGTCGACATTGTTCCGTTGCAGCGCCAGGCGTAGCCGAGTCAGGAGGTCGTTGCGATCTGCCATTGCCGTGCTGTCGTCACCAACTCGGTGCTGCCCACGCGCCGTATGGTCAGCTGCGATCAGGAAAAGCGTACCCCGATCACCGATCACCTTCGGCCGGCGCTTGCGTTTGGCGAGCGCCTCAGCGAGGCGGTTGGGTTCCGTCGATCTTACCTTCGTTAGCCATTCCACCTGGCTGAACGCCTCGACTTGGCTAGACATTAGCGAGGAGCTCCGATATCTCGTCGGGCGTAGGCATCGCATCGGCACATGCCAAGCGGGACGCTACCAGGGCGCCCGCAGCGTTGGCGAAGCGCAACATGGGTTCGAGCTCCCAGCCGGCCAGCAGGCCATGAGCCAGCGCGCCACCAAAAGCATCACCAGCCCCGAGGCCACACAACGTGTGGACTGGAACTGAAGGGACCAGAGCCGATAATCCGTCTTTTTGCTGAGCGTAGGCTCCTCGCAGGCCCTGCTTGATCACCGCCAAGTCGGGCCCGAGCTGGAGCAGGGCGCGAGCAGCGCTCCGCGGATCACGCTCTCCGACCGCCAGCTCCACCTCGTCCAGGTTGCCGACGACCACGGTGGCGAACGAGATTGCTTGCCGGACCCAACGCCGCTCCTCATCTGGGTCGTCCCAGAGGCCCGGGCGGTGGTCAATGTCGAGGACCGTAATGTTGTCGCGCCTTCGGCTGGCCATGGCCCCGAGCGTCGTACTGCGGCTACTTTCTGAGGCCAAGGCCTGTCCGGTCGACCACAGGAGCGGTACTTTTTCCACCGCAACGGCGTCGAAGTCGCCCGGGACCAGCCCGGCGTCGGGCGCCTTGGGCTCGCGATAAAACAGCATCGGGAAATGGTCAGGTGGATGGATTTCGGCGAAAACCACGGGCGTGTGATATCGAGGGTCTGTTATCACCCATCCCGGCCAGACCCCGAACCCTTCCAGCGCTTGCCGGACATACGTCCCGAACCCATCGTCTCCTACCCTGGTGATAAGTGCAGTGCGTCGGCCAAGACGCGCCGAAGCGACGGCGACGTTGGTAGGACTTCCGCCTAGAGACTTCGCAAATGTGCGGACCTCCGCCAACGGGACACCGATCTGTTCGGGGTACAGGTCGATGCCAACGCGTCCCATAGCGACCATTTCCAGATCCGGCGGGGCAAGAAGCCTCTCGTTTATCAACGTCTCGGCCTCATCGTCTCGGGTCGAACACGTACTTGACGCCTCGGCCATGGCTGGTGTCCGCGAACACTCGCTCCCAATCCTTGAGTGGCACGATCTCGCTGACCAACGGCTCGAGTTGCACAAGACGCTTGTCCAATAGCGCCATCGCTCGTGACCATGACTGCGGTGTACTTGCGAAACCACCTGTGATTGAGATCTCCTTGAACGACACGAGGGCCAAGGGGACCGAGACAGAGTCCGCCGTCTGCCCGATCTGCACGTACCGGCCCCCTCGCCGCACGACGTCCAGCCCTGTGGCCATTGCCTTTTCTGCTCCCGAGCACTCGACCACCACGTGAGGTCCGAAGCCACCGCCAAGAGCGGTCATCGCCGGGCGGTCACTGGCCAGGGCCACCGCGAAACCCAGCTCGCCCGCTTTTGCCAGGCGTACTTCATCACGGTCGGTACCTGTGATCAGTACGGTCCCACCACAGGCGCGGGCGACCTGGGCGGCGAGAAGGCCCATTGTCCCCGGGCCCATGACGACAACGTCGTCGCCGGCGACTACTACGCTCGGGTCGCACAACGCTTGGCAAACGCATGCGAGTGGTTCGCACAAAGCTCCGGCATGCTCGTCGAGGTGATCCGGCACCTGGTGCATCTGTGAGGACGAGACAACCAGGAACGCCGCAAAGCCGCCATCGGCACCTGAGCCGATCGAGCGCCGGCTCGGGCAAAGGTTTGGCCGTCCATCGCGGCACCAGGGACAGGCACCGCAAGTAGAGATAAACGTCTCGCAGCTAACACGGGCTCCGATCCACGCGGTATCGACACCGGGCCCGACACTACGAACGATGCCACTTACCTCGTGGCCCATTGTCACCGGGGGCCGGCTGGAATAAGTATCTTCGACAATGTGCAAGTCAGTCCCGCATACTCCCGCCGCGCACACCTCGAGCAAGGCTTGGCCGGGACCGGGTACCGGAGCGTCCCTTTCGGTGAGCCTCACATGTCCTTGGCCGTGCGCTGCTTTCTCAAGGGCTTGCACGCATCTCTCCTCGCGC
>DATJUH010000448.1:0-4545 GCA_035502515.1 Acidimicrobiales bacterium | reverse complement strand
ACGTCCGCGTGGACGACGGCTGAGCCCTGACCGGCCCGGGCTTCGAGGCGCTACTGGCAAGTGTTTCGGCCACCGGTTCGTTCGTCCGCGGTCGTCTACGCTCGGCCAGGAGGCATAAATGGAACCTGTACCGGAGGACTGGGAACGGGCGACGGCCGTCGCCGCTCACCCCGACGACCTCGAATATGGCCTGGCCAGTGCCCTGGCCCGTTTTACCAAGCAAGGCAAGGAGGTTTCCTATGTGATGGTGACGAGCGGGGAGGCGGGCATTGACGGCCTGTCGCCCGAACAAACCGGTCCTCTCCGGGAAGAGGAGGAGCGTCGTAGTGCGGCGGTGGTGGGCGTTGACCGCGTAGAGTTCCTCGGTCACCCCGACGGCTCCATCGAGTACGGGCTCAAATTGCGGAGGGACCTGGCCGGGGCCCTGCGTCAATTACGCCCGCAAGTGGTGTTCGGCCTCAACTTCGACCTCACCTGGGGTGAGGGAGGCGCGGTGAACCACGCCGACCACCGGGCCGTGGGCCTGGCCGTGCTGGACGCCTGCCGGGACGCAGCCAATCGCTGGATGTTCCCCGAGATGGGCCAGGCGTGGCCAGGGGTTGACGCCGTCTACATCTCCGGCGGCGGTTCCCAGGCGACCCACTTCGTCGACGTGACTGACACGATCGGCTTGGGCGTTTCCTCGCTGAAGGAGCACCGGGCCTATATAGACGGGCTCGGGACTGACTTCGACCCGGACAGGTTCCTGCGGGACAACGCCGGCTACGGGGGTATGGCCGCCGGTTGCGAATACGCCGTCCTGCTCACGCGCTACCAGGTCTGAACCCCACAGATCTGGGCCTAACGCTCGCAGCCCCCCTCCCGGTCCGGCCGTACATAGGCGCGATGGCGCTGTTCGAAGCCCTTCCACGCATACGGGTCAGTACCGGCGACGATAATGACGTCCCGGTCGTCGACCATCGCCATATGTTCGCCGTCTCGCGGCGGCCGCCACGGGAGAAGCGACTGGGCGCTCATGTAGTGGTTTACGACGGCGCGGCGCAGGCTGCCCGGGGCCTTGTTCGGCATGGACCGGTGAAGCAAGTACCCGTTGAAAACGACGGCCGAACCGGCCGCCATTTCCACCGGTACGGAGTCTTCGTCGCGATAAGGGAACCGGTACGCCTCCGTAGTGCAGTCGAAGCGGTCGTCGTCGATGACGCGTTCCGGGTAGATGACCCCCGGCTGGTGAGAACCGGGTAGCACCCACAGGCAACCATTGTTCACGGTGGCGTCGTCGAGCGCCATCCAGATGGCTGTCAGCGACCGGTCCCGGGTGGGTATGAAGTACTCGTCCTGGTGCCAGGCCTGGCCGGGTTTGCCTTCCGACTTCACGAACATCATGGACTGCATGGCTTTGACGTCGGGGCCGATGATCTCGACCAGGCTGGCCACGGCCAGGGGGTGCGAAATGAGGCCGAGCATTGTGGCCGACAGCTTGTGAGGGAAATGGATACAGAGGAACTGGCGCACTACGTCCATATCCGCCATATCCTCAGGCCCGGCGTCCACGCCGCTGCCACCCTTGTGGACCAACTCTCCGAGCTCGCCGCGGCAGATACGGGTGGTCTCCGCCCTGAGGACGTCCAGTTCCTCCTGGCTGAGGAAATTTTCCATCACCGCGAAGCCATCCCGCCGGTACTGGTCCAGGTCGACGGCCGGCAGAGGCCGTCTCGCCTCGTCGTTGAACAACTCGACCGGCTCGGTCAGCTGTTGGTCTGTAGTCACCACACCTCCCGCAAGGTTGTCGACGGCGTTTTCAGGACGCGGAGGGCCGGGCGCCCGGCGCTCCTGGCTTGCCAGTCTTCCGTCTTCAAACCGGTGCCCTCCAGCTCACAGTCGTGTAACTGCAAGCTACCCTCCAGGTCGGCTCGGGCGGCCGTACCGCGGGCGGCCCCGAAGGCGGGCGGCCCCGAAGGCGGGCAGCCCCGAAGGCGGGCAGCCCCGAAGGCGGGCAGCCCCAAGGGCGGGCGACGCCGCCGCATCGCGAAAACGGCTGTCGCTGATGACCCATGACCTGGTTGGACACGGCCGGAGCCACCTTGCTACACAGGGCAGCAGTAAAGACGAGAGGACGTCGGCGGCCCGGGACGTGATTTCTTTCCAAGACCAGAAGAGCTGGCCAGGGCCCGGTTGGGCGCCGTGGCACGTATCCTGTGACGTCGTCGCACCTCTTCAACATCGCCATGGACAGCCAATGCGCGGCTCCGCCGCAGACACCGAGCGCGGGCGATGACACCTCTCGCACCTTCGGGACAACTACCAGCACCCTGGAACGGGAAGAACTGGCTTCGGGCCCATCTGCAGCCGAGACCGTGGTCGTGGGCCAAAGGGCGCCGGCGGAAGGGGACGGCGTGCCGAAGTTGACCGGCCTCCCCCCGCTCGGGGGGTCTGATGAGCCGCCGGACAGACCGGTTATAGCCGTGATGGGCTGTGTTGTACAGGACATCGTGGTCAAGCCGAACGGCCCCCTCACCGCCAACGGCAGCACGATGTCACGGATCGCCTTCGCCCCGGGTGGTTTCGGCCCCAACGTCGCCTGGACGGCAGCCCTCGAGGGGGCGTCAGTGCGCTTCGTGGGCCACGCCGGGGCCGACACGGTTGGCGCCGCCCTGACCGGCGCTCTGCGGGAGGTCGGGATCGACGTCGCCGTGACCCACAGGGGGACCACCTGCTGCGTCCTCGTCCTCGTCGAATGGGATGGGCAGCGCACCATGGCCTACGACACGTCGAGCTTCTGCCTCTCCGCCGGGGACGTGACCGAAGAGCAGCTGGCCGGGGTGTCGCTGTTGCACCTGTACGAGAACATGTTCGACGACATCACCGCTGACGGTGCGTGGAAGGCAGTAGAGCTGGTGCGGCGCAACGGAGGGCTGGTCAGCCTGGACGTCGGCAACATTGCCCGGGTCCAGCTGGTGGGCCGGGAAGAGTTCATGAAGCGGGTCGAGAAGATCGCCCCCGAGATCCTGTTCGCCAACGAGGAGGAAGCGGCTGCGCTCTGGCCGGAAGGCAATGTCAGCGCTCCCGGACTGGTGGTAGTCAAGCACGGCCCGTTGCCGAGCGTCGTGTACGCGGCCGACGGTCAGGAGCTGCTCACTGTCCACGTCCCGCCCGTGCCTGAGGTGGTCGACACTACCGGGGCCGGTGATGCCATGGCCGGAGGGTTCCTGGCCGCGTGGGCTTCGGGGAGCAGCCTCGAGGAGGCGGTGCAGTCAGGGCACCGGACCGCCGGCGCCGTAGTCAGCCAGCTCGGGGCTCAGCTGCCGTCGGATTGGCTGCCGTCCCGGCCGGCCGCTCGCTCGCCCCGCTGAGGTTGGCAAGCCCGGGCTAAACGGGCGTCACTGTTCAGCGCTAGACGGGGCGGCCCCAGACCGGGGCACTGCCTACTGGCTCGAGACGGCAGCCCCTAGGGTTGTGGCCATGAAATGCAAACGGGCCTTTTCGACGTGGTTGGCCGCCGCCCTGGCTTCAAGCGGGCTCTTCTTGGCCGCTACGACGGCTCAGGCCGCCCCCACCCCAGGGGTGGTTGCGGTGAGCGCCGCGCCCGCCCACCTTCTCAGCGCATCGCTGTCCGCCGCCGGCGGCGAAGCCGGGGTCGATTGGGTCGGCACCAGCCGGGTTTCGGGCACATCGGTGACCTTGACGACCAAGGCGGGACGCCACGACGGCCTGCAGACGATAACTTTCCGCATTGGCGCCAAGGAAGGCCAGGTTTCGATAATCCTGGTCCGGACCACTGTTTATATCCAGGGCAACGTTTTCGGTTTGGAGGAATACCTGGGTTTCTCGACCAGCGCCGCCCAGAAAGAGGCCGGCCACTGGCTGTCCATCGCCGAACCCGACGCCACCCTGGTGACGATATTCGAGACAGTTGCCGCCGGCCTTACGGTCGGCACCACGGTGTCCGAACTGGCGATGTCCGGCCCCATGACCGAAACGGCGACGAAAACGGTGGCAGGCCAGCACGTAGTCGGTATCCGGGGCACGACCCTCCCAGATAGCGAGGTGCCCTCGACCCCACAGGTCCTGTACGTGAAGTCGACGGGTGAGCACCTCCCGGTCGAGGCCGTACAGGTCCTGAAGAGCGAGACAAGTTCCGAGGTACTAGGGCCCTGGGGCCAGGCCCCGCAGGCGCACGTGCCCGCCGGAGCGGTGCCTTTCCAGGTCGGATGGCTGACGGGGCACTGAAAGCGGGGCCGGGCGCCGGCCGATTATGTACGAGAGCTGGCTCGGCGGCGGAGCATGTCCAGGAGTTGCGAGCCGTTGCCGCCCTCGAACCATTGAGCGTGGCCCATGAGGTAGGTGTCGTAGGAAAGGTCGGTGTTGGCGGCGGAGCCCACGACATCGGCGAAATACTCAACCTCGGAGAGGGCGTACTCCAGGTGGACTACCGGTAGCACCTCGGCCAGCGCCGCCTTCTCCCGGTGGCTGAGAGGGCGGGCCGACTGGTAGCCGTCGAGCAGAGCGGCGACGGCGTCGAAGTCGGCCGCCGCCTGCCCCGTTCCG
>DATJUH010000447.1:0-4484 GCA_035502515.1 Acidimicrobiales bacterium | reverse complement strand
CCACGAAGTTGCGCTCGCCCGTCCAGACAACCGTGCCGCCCTTGACCTGCTCGGCGCGGCGGCCGAACTCGTAGGCCGTGCTGCGTCCGGCGACTCGCCGTGGCCCTGGCCCGAACCTCGCCTTCGGTACGCCAACGCCGTGCTGCCCGACTCGATGATGGCCGCGGGTACAGCTCTCCGCCGCCAAAGCCTTGTCGACGAGGGGGCGGCTCTCTTGGCCTGGCTGCTCAACCACGAGACCAACGACGGGCACCTGTCGGTAACTCCAGTGGGTGGGAGCGGCCCTGGAGACCCCCGGCCCGCCTTCGACCAGCAGCCGATCGAGGTCGCGACCTTGGCGGATGCATGCGCTCGGGCCGCTGCTCTCTTGCCCGGTGGCCCTTGGGTGATCGGCATTGACCGTGCTGTAGCCTGGTTCCTTGGCGACAACGACGCCCGTGCGCCCATGTGGGACCCGGGCACCGGAGGCGGCTACGACGGGCTCGGGGCCGACGGGCCCAACCTCAACCAAGGAGCAGAGTCGACCCTGGCCTTGATCTCGACGTTGCAACATGGCCGGCACCCGGCACGGTCCCTCCATTGAGCGGCGTCGAGACGGTCGAAAATATCGTTTCCCGGGGCACGCTCCGGCTCCGCCCCGACGCCGGGCGGGTTATCACGGCCCCTTTCGTCCCTGGTGAGGAGATGCACGGCGGCGACTCCCGCGCCGCATCAGTGGCCGAGCGTATCCTGGCCATGGACGACGCTGACGTCACTGCGACGCTCGCCGACCTCAGGCGTCGGTTCGGCCACCGTCACCGCGACCTCGAGGCCACATGGTGGGACCATTTTCGCCTGGCCGCCCAACGTCTCGGGCGAGTCGACGATGTCCCCGTGGAAAAAGCACTACTTATCGGCGCCTATTTCACCCGCGAGGTTTCGGTCGAAGGCGCGGCTCTGTTCAACCCCTCCATGGTCGCCCACCCCGACCAGAGCGGCCTGGCCCCGGGTGAAACTCGTTATGTGATGAGCTTGCGGGCGGTCGGCGAGGGCCACATCTCGTCCATCGAGTTCCGCACGGGCACCGTGGATGCGGCTGGGGCAGTCCACCCCGATGCGCCGGGGACGTACCTCGAGTGCGGCCAGCAGTCGCCCGGCCCTTACAGCCGGCACCTCTTCCATGCCAAGTTGGCCGAACGGGGCTGCGACAACAAGGCGGCCGCCCAGGTCCTGGACGGCCTCGGGCCAGTCTTTGAGCCAGCAGAACTCAACTCGGCCCTGGAGGCGCTGCACCCTGACCTCCTGTCCCGGGAGGCGGTCAGGGAGGCAGTCCTCGGTATCCGCTGGGTGGCGGCCAACAACTACACCATAAAGTTCCCTGATCGGACCGAAATTTCCGAGCGGGTGCTCTGGCCGCACGGCCCGGCTGAGGCCCATGGCATGGAAGATGCCCGCTTCGTCCGCTTCGTTGACGACGACGGAACGGTCAGCTATTTCGCCACCTATACCGCTTTTGACCAGGTGCACATAGCACCACAACTTCTGACGACAACCGACTTCGCAACCTTTGGCGTCACCCAGCTCTCGGGGCCCTACGCCGTCAATAAGGGCATGGCACTGTTCCCCAGGAAGATCGCGGGCCAGTACATGGCCCTGTCACGCTGGGACCGCGAGCACCTGGCCGTCACAGCCTCCGACGACCTGAGCGAATGGGCCGGGGCCACCACGTTGGATCTGGCCCCCCGACCATGGGAGCTGGTCCAGGTGGGCAATTGCGGGTCACCGATCGAGACCCCCGAGGGCTGGCTCGTTTTGACCCACGGCGTCGGGCCGATGCGTGCGTACGGTATCGGTGCCGTCCTTCTCGACCTACACGACCCCCGCCGCGTCGTCGGCAGGCTCCCCTGCCCCCTCCTATTCGCCAACCAAGATGAGCGCGAAGGATATGTCCCAAATGTTGTCTACTCATGCGGGGCGCTCGTCCACGGCCACATACTCGTGCTGCCCTACGGTTTTTCCGACAGCGCCGTCGGCTTTGCTCGGGTCCAAATCGCCGAACTGTTCGACGCGCTGACCGCCCCCGTCCGCGCTGCCCCAGGTCAACTCGCGGATGTTCCCAGGAATTAACCGTGCTCTCGGCCCCAACCTCCGGCCGGCCGAACCTGGCAAGACCACCGGCGGATCCAGTCGACATCGGAGTAGACTGCTGCTCAAGAAAGGGGGTAGACATGGCTGACAAGTCTCCCCGGAAGGTGGCGTCGAAGAAGTCCGGCAAGACGCTCAAAGAGAAGCGCAAGGACAAGAAGGACAAGCAGCAGAGCCGCAAGGGGCCTGGCATCTGAAGGTCGGATTGGATGTCGCCGGCGTAACCGCCGGCGACATGCTCCAACAGCACCGCGTGAAGACGGTCCGGTGCCGGTACTCGCCAAGCCTTCGCGCCGAGCGGCGGTTGGGGCGCTGGAAGTTGCTTTTTCACTAGGTTTACCGACGCTCGACGAGCGGCAACGGCCGTGGAGATCGAGGCACGTGGTGCGAAAAGGCCGAGGTGTTCGTGATGAGATTGCCACACGCGTCATGCAATGGAAAGAGGATTACACATAAAATGGTCATTCTGTTGGCACTGTTAGTCGTCCTGTTCTTCTTTGGGATAGGGTTCGCCGAGCATTTATTGTGGATCGCCGCGTTCATTTTCCTTGCCGTCTGGCTCGTCGGTTTCGCTATGGGACGGGGCAGGAACGGCAGGCACCACTTCTTTCACTGGTGAGCTGTAAGCAGGCACGGAGGATTTAGATGCCCTGGTCCGGCTCGGGGCGTGCGCCTTCTCCAACGACCGTCCCCTCATCGAAGTGGCAAAGGACGTGGTGGCCGGGAGGCTGCGCTTTGATGCCGCCAGCGGTGAGGACGACCCGGTCCCGTGACCGAGGGCTCCCCGGGCAGGGAAGCTCTCCTGGCATGGGCGCTGGTGGAGCTGGCGGACACGCTTGTCGGTTGGCTTTGGCCTCGGCCACCGGCACGGAGACCAGTCGGTTACCCAGCGCCGGAGACAATCGCCTAGAGCGCCGGCCCCGGCCTTACAGATCAACCGCCTGACCGGCGTCTTTGCTGGTCGCGTCGATGGCGATGGGTGCTATGTTGGTAGTAAACATGGCCCAAATCATGCTGGCTGGGTGCCGTTGCTGGCTTCCTCCCGGTGTGCTTCGAGTACCAAGCGTGATGACCAGAAGGAGAAGAGAGGCATGCGCACCGGCACAGTGAAGTGGTTCGATGCATCGAAGGGCTTCAGTTTCATTGCACCTGACAACGGCCCCCCAGAGGTCTTCCCACACTTTTCTGCCATCGACGGCTCCGGTTGGCGGGAGCTTACCGAGAGGCAGAAAGTGGGCTCCGACGCTGAGCTGCCGCCAAAAGGTCCGCAAGCCAAGCGGCTCAGGGCGCTGTGACGGCCGGCCAGGGCAACCCGGCCGAGGGGCCAGCAGGCGAGTCCACGACTGCAACCAGCCCTGTAACCGCTGGGAGCGATGCTGAACGCGACGGCGAAGTACTGGCGCTCAGGGAGCAAGGCCGCTCATACGTGACCATCGCCCGTGCCCTCGGCCTCGAAGGAGCTATTCAGGCAAATGCGGCGTTCATGAAGGCACTGCGACGCCTGCCCAGCGCCGAGCAGGAAAGCCTACGCAGCCACGAGATGGCGAGGTTGGACGCCTTGGGTGAACGCCTGCGCCAAAGAAGCGACCTGGACGAAACTGAAAAGGCGCGCCGTCGCCAGAGCCTCGATCGGTTGCGCAAGAGGTTGACCGCCTAGGGGGGCACTCGCTGAGCCCTGGTGGCTGTGGAGAGGACGTTCAGGGTCGCATAGAGTTGCAATTACACCGCGATGACATGGGAGGTGCCTGCTATTGGCCGGCCTCATCAACGAACTCGACGTGGAGGCGCTTGCGCTTCTTGCGTCTCACTACTTGGGCAACGACGGCGCCTCCACTGCCGATGCCGACCAGGTTAAAAGGGGCGGTCTGCCTTTCGGGAAGACCGATTCACAGGTGGCCCAGGTCTATGCGACTTTGGCGCTTGTCGAGGCTGTCCGCGAGCTTACTTATGAGCTGAAGAAGCAGCCCGGCGCCTTGGCGGGGCAAAGCCGCCAAGCGAGTACGGCATGACCTCATCGGTCCTTCCTTTCTCCACGGCCAAGAACGTCGACCTGTACCGCGTCTAAGGGCGCGCGTGAACTCGCATGTCGCAACTATGCCGGAGGTTTTCGCAATAGCGGGCGGCACCCAGGCTAAGCCGGTTGTGAGCACTGCCCGGTCTCCGGCTCCCGTTTGTCGAGCGAGCCCAGCTTAAATATGGTCGGGCTTTACGGGTATCGAGGCCTCTTGAAGAGCACGGCGATCCTCCCGTCAGGGCGGGGGGTCAGCGCCACTGCCTCCCAGCCCCGCTCGCCTTCCTCGTTGAGAGCTTGGACCGCCGCCGACGCCCCCGGGGCGTGGCTGGGCTCCCCGAAGGTCGGG
>DATJUH010000446.1:0-5118 GCA_035502515.1 Acidimicrobiales bacterium | reverse complement strand
CAGTGATGTCCGGGCATGAGGGCCCAGATCGATCTCATCGTGATCTTGCGTTGGACAATCTTGGCATCGCCCGGGCCGGAACCGTGATGCCGGCGGGCTGGCCCGCCGCCCCCTCTTAGGCGCGCCAGCCGGCTCCGGCCGGGCGATGCCATGCGGTACAGCAGCCAGGGTCCTCCGATCCCGGTAGCTCTCACAGGCCCCTTCGATGTGGCCAAGGGAGGCCCATCCGGTGACCTTGTGCCCTGTCCGCTGCGGACGTGGTCGGAGGATGCTTACAGCATGCAGGCATTTTGGAGAAGACACCGGAGCCCGGAGGACGACTCGCGGAGCCGCAGGGGCCACCCGGCTGGGGTGGGTGCGAACGGCGTGGCCGGACTACGTCCCGGCACTGGGCCGGCGCTCGAAGGAGTGGTCTTCAATGAAAGGGATTGGGACCAGATCGACAGTTTTCTCCGGGCCAACGGCAGGCCAGCCGGCACTACTTCCGGTCATCCCGAGCACTTTTCCGGTTCACCGCGTGCTTGCACAGCGAGTGAGATCGCCTCGTCACTGGGGACCGTACGAGCCTTACGAGCCAGCCTCAGCAGTCAAATCCTCCCGGCAGGCCCTGTGGTCGATGCTTTGCTCGACGTCTGGACGGTTGTCCACCAGGTTGACCCGGAGGCGGCGAAACCGATGGAGTCACTGCTCTGCTCGTTGGTACGACGCGACCTGGCGAGCGCCCGAGAAGTAACGGGCGTGTGCGATCAGGTTGAGACGGCCCTGAAGGCAGAGCGCGATCGGCGAGATCAAGCCGAGCAGGCCGGCCCGGGTATCGGGCAGCCACTGACTTATCAGACCACGGGGACAACCGCTTTTTCTCGAAAGGGAGCACGATGAAAGACAAGTCAATCACTTTGGCGCTGGTGTTAACTTTGCTTTTCGGGCCGCTCGGTCTGTTCTATGTGAGTGCGTGGGGCGCGGTGGCCTTGATCGTCGTGGCTGCCGTAGGCGTAGTACCCACCATGGGCATGGTCCTGATCTTCGTGTGGCCGGCATCTATGGCTTGGGCTGCGATTGCAGCCAGCCGGCAGCACAGCGACTTCGCTCACGGCACCAGTTGAGCCGTTCGTGACCGTTTATGGGCCCTATGGACTGGGTGTGGTTCCCGATCGGGCGATGACATGACGACGACCCTTGTGCCACGGGCGGATAATGTGCCGCAAAAAAACGGCCACCCAGCAGGTGAAGAGGGTGGCGACCGCGGTCGGCACGTCGTCGTCGGCGTCGACGGCTCGGAGGAGTCCAAAGACGCGTTGCGGTGGGCGGCGGGCCAAGCCCAACTGAGAGGTGGCTCGCTGGACGTCGTGACCTGCTGGCAGCCGCCTGTCGTCCCGTACGGTGTCTGGGCCGGTTACGATGGCGGCGAGGAAGCCAGGGAAACCGTCGATGGAACGGTCCACGAGGTTCTCAGCGTCGCCGAAGAGGGGGACGTCACTGTCACGGTGGTCGAAGGTGATCCCAGGCTGGCACTTACCGAGGCCGGCAAGAACGCTGAACTCCTGGTAGTCGGCACCCGAGGCCATGGGCTCTTTGCCGGGTTTCTGCTCGGTTCAGTGAGCCGGTACTGCGTCGGGCATGCGTCATGTCCTGTGGTGGTCGTGCCGCATTGCCAACGAGGAGCCGGGCCCCTGAAATAACCCGGGCCGCCGGTCCCGGTCAAGGGGGAGCGAGGGATCGTGAGCCGTCCGCCTTTAGTGGAAGCCGCCGAGCGGGTCAGGCGATGTCGGATGGGACGAATGGCCCTAACCGATGACCTGAGCCGGCAGCAGAATTGAGACGGAGGTGAGTGGCAATGGATGTTGCCATTGTGTACGAAAGCCTGTTCGGTAACACTCGGAGCGTCGCAGAAGCAATTGCCGACGGCTACCGTGGGACACGCCCCGAAGCCGACGTGGCCGTCCTGGAGGTCGATGAAGCGTCGCCGGACCAGGTCGGCCAAGTGGACCTTCTTGTCGTTGGCGGCCCGACGCATACGTTCCGTATGACCACGCCGCGCACGCGGCGCATGAGCAGGCAGACCGCGCACGTTGGTCGCGGCACTGGCGACGGCATTCGCGAAACGCAGGAGCACACGGTTGCTCCGGGGGTACGGGAATGGCTCAAGGTCTTGCCGGCCGCGCCCACGGGCGCCGAAGCGGCCGCTTTCGACACTCGTTTCGGCTCACCGTTGGCCGGCGGCGCGGCCCGGTCCATCTCTCGGCAGCTGCGTGACCATGGCTATCTAATAGTGACCGATCCCAAAGGCTTTATCGTCATGGGCGGCGAGGGCCCGCTCAAGTCCGGCGAAAAAGAGCGAGCCCGTGTTTGGGGCGTGCGTTTGGCGCGTTTGTGTTCCTGGGGTTCGCTGAGAGATATCCCCGGGCGAGAAGGTTGATGCGGTAACGACAGGAGGAGGCCATGGCAGAAATAGCGAGCCGAGAGCACCCCGGCCGTATCGTGGTAGGCGTTGACGGCTCGGATCCCTCTAAGGAAGCGCTGCTCTGGGCGTCTCAGGAGGCCGAGCTCAGTGGCGCGTTGCTGGAGGTTGTGTGGGTGTGGGAGATGCCCATTACGGCGCAGGGCAGGGTAATGCAAGTGCCGGGCGAACTGGATTACGCCGTAGAGGCGGAGCACAAGCTTCAGGAGACGATCCGCGGGGTGCTGGGGGACTCTTATGACAGTCAGTCCCGGTGGCCCTCGACGAGGTTGAAGACCGTGGTCCTGGAGGGGCGTCCGGGCTCAACACTGCTCGAGGTGGCGAAGGGAGCCGACATGCTCGTAGTTGGGCACAGTAGGCATGGAGCCGCGGTCGGCATGTTACTGGGGTCAGTTAGCGAGCACTGCATCGGGCAGGCCAGCTGTCCGGTAGTCGTCGTGCATTCTTGGAAACGGGCCGCCTGAGCCGGCCGGCCGGCCGCGTCCAGCTGTCCGTGAGGCTATCGCTGGTCTGAGCCGCCCGGAGAGCCAAAGGCTCTTTAAATTGGGCCCGGGGGTGGTGGCACCGAAGGTTGCAGGCATAGGCATAGGCATAGGCATAGGCGTTTCCGGTGCAGCGACTGCTTCTCGTTGCGTTCTGATGTAAAAAGGACATCCCTTCGCGACGAGAAGGCCTTTCTGCACCGAGAATGCCGGGATATCAACGGCTAAGACGGATATAAGCGCCGCGGCTGAGCGGGTATTGGCGGACCGTGACCGTCGTCCGCTTGTAGGCGCGACAAACCTATGCAAAGGCCGGCAAGTACGCCTCGACGGCGGTCAATGCCCGCCTCCGCCGTGCACGTTAGCCGCTGATTGTAGGCGCCGGCACGAATTCCTGGTACGCGGCCCAGGCGCGAGGGCCGTACACCGTCGCCGGCCCGCCGTTCATGAGCAGCGCGACGGAAAGGGCCTCAGCCACTTCTTCGGGCGTGGCCCCATATCGGGCCGCGCCTTTGGCATGTGAGACGATACAACCGTCGCACTCTTTGCTCACAGCGATGGCCAGCGCGATGAGCTCCTTGGTCTTTCGAGGCAGGGCCCCGTCCACCATGGCGGCATCGTGTAACGAAGCGAAGCCGGCCCAAGCGCCGCTAGACGCGGCCCGCAACGACCTTGTCGGGCCTCTCAATTCGTCGAGGGTAACCTGTCCAATTCCCATTGCGGCTCCTCCTTAAGGTGATAATCGTCCGTACTTCGTCCGAGGGCTGAGCGGCCGGCGCGCCCAAGCAAAGCCTCGTGCCTTGCCTCGCCCAGCAGCTTTGCCTCAGCCTCGCGCCGGCAATTCGCGACTGTTAGGGCCTTTTGTCCCGGGGGGACCGGTCCGGTAGGCCCTAATGCCGGCAACAACAAAAGGAAATGACCAACGACCCTGGCTTGTCCTGTGCGCCGCTCACGTAGGAGCATGTGCGTGAGACGCCAGGCTGGGCCGACCGGCGGCCTGACCGCTCTGAAGGAGAAGACCGTATTCAGCCGCCCCCGCACCCGCCGGGAGTGCTATCAAGCTGGGCTGCGTTGTTGAGTTCTGTTATCGCAACTTGGCGCTCTGCTACTGCTGTCCGCTGCCTTCGGCACCGGTCGCCTCGATGGGCGCCCTGTCCAACAGTGATGCGAACGCTTCGGCGAGCTGGGCTCTCTGTGTACTGCGGGGCTAGAGGGCCAGACCGTGAACCCTGAGGAAGGTCTTTTGCTCCTCGTGCATCTCTTCTGGCAACCGGGAGAACCACGCTACCCGTCCGGCTCGGACTGCGTCTCCCGGGGCACTCGGCGGTACCAGTCCGGCGTGAAAGGCCATCCCGACCGGCCAGTCCCGAAGCTCCCGGTGGCTCGGGTACTCGATGTACCCCATGAAGCGGCCAACGAGCACTTGGAGCCCAAGTTCTTGTTGCGCCACACGGCCTACGGCTTCTGTTAAGGGCTCCCCAAACCGGACGGTACCGCCCGGGAGGTGCCAAAGTCCCTGGCACGGCCCACTCTCTCGCCGGCTCAACAGGACACCATCGATTGTGGCCGCAGTGACTATAACTTCCACGGTCAACCGGGGGACTCGGGCGAAAATAGCCTCGTAGTCCGCTTGGGGCAGCGGCGCGCGTCCTAGAGGGACAGCGTGAGCCGTGCACGAGCCGTAAAGACGTCTACTCGGGTGACCATGGCGATCATCATCGCAGTTCGGATTGCGGGTGCAGGCGTAAAGCCAGAGCACCGCTACCCGCCAATAGTGTTGCGGAGGAGCGGTACGGCGACGGGGAGGACGGTAGTGGAGTCGAAGTTCGGATAATGCCCCGAGCCCTTTATTATCATTAGCTGCGCGGCTTGAACAGGCAGACGATTACCAGGAATGGTGCTGCCAACCACCCCCGGCTCCGGCGGCCTTTTTCGACGGGTTGGCGCTGCGGATCTTGACTGTCAGGAGATAAACCGGTTCTACGGGCGAAAGGCCACACGGGAACTCCTTTCAGTTAATCGCATCCTCCTCGCCCGGCACCTGACGCGATAGAGCATGAGGTCCTGCTCACTTAGGACCGAAGTCGTTGATTTACGTGGCAAAGGTCGTCGACCACATCGCGTTTGTCTCTGAAGCGGTGGCCGCAACCTGCGTCAATTGATGCCCCGGAAGCACGG
>DATJUH010000445.1:0-7540 GCA_035502515.1 Acidimicrobiales bacterium | reverse complement strand
AACAGCGTCGCCGGTACCTACGCCCACTCATATCCGGGGATCCTGGCCGGGGCGACCTGCACGGTGACCGAGACATCCGATGGCGGCAGCAGCACCGTACACGTCGTAACCGTCGGCAGCCCTCAGACCGTCACGATCTCGGCGGACGGCACGGCCACCGCCGACTTGACCGATACCTACACCCAGGTCCCCGGGTCGCTCGTGGTCACCAAGGACATCACGGGCCCTGCGGCTGGCAGCCAGGGCGCGGTCTCTATCGCCGTCAGCTGCGACGACAGCACCATAGGCACGTTCGACATCGCAGCGGCAGCAACTGGACCGCAGTCGAAGACTTTCAGCGGCATCCAAGCCGGTTCCGCCTGTGAGGTCACAGAGACGCAGGACGGCAGCAGCAGCACTGTGGATGTGACGGTAACCGGCGACGGCCAAACCGTCACCATCCCGGCCAACGGCGCCGCTGACGCCACCATCACCGACGCGTACTCCTTCGCCAACGGCTCGCTGACAGTGAACAAGACCATCGCCGGGCCCGGGGCCGGCCAACAGGGTCAGATCGTTATCGGGGCCTCGTGCGACGGGAACAGTCTCGACGACTTCGTTATCCCGGCTAATCAGGCGGCAGGGACCTATACGCACGAGTACCCGGACCTCCCCGCCGGGTCGGTTTGCACCGTCCTCGAAGCCGCCGATGGCAGCACCGGCAGACTGGCGGTCAGAGTGAAGGGGAGCGGATCCGTGGTCACCATACCGGCGGGCGCGGAGGCGACCGTCGAGCTCACCGACACTTATGAGTCCGGCGTGCTGGTTATCAACAAGACGATCACCGGGCCGGCGGCGGGGTCGCAGGGACCGGTCAAGATCGAGGTCAGCTGCAACGGGACTGCCCTTCCGCCCTTCGAAATCCTTACCGGCACCTCTGGGACCGTTTCGATGTCCTACCCCAACATCCTGGCCGGTTCAACGTGTTCGCTGACCGAGACGGCCACGGGTGCCACTGAGAGGGCGACCGTGACGACGGTGGGGTCACCCCAGGACGTGACCATCTCCGAGAACGGGACGGCCACCGCCAACGTGGTCAACACGTACCAGTACGTACCCGGCGCCCTGGTCGTGACCAAGGCCATCGCCGGCGCCGCCGCGGGCCAGCAGGGCCAGGTTTCCATTGGGGTCAGTTGCGCACTCGACGGCGCAGAGACGGCTCTCGACCCGTTCGTTATCCCGGCGGGACAGCCCGCCGGCATTGTCTCGCACACATACGAGGACGTCCCGGCCGGTTCGACCTGCACGGTGCAAGAAACTCAGGACGGCTCTACCAGCACTGTGTCAGTGGAGACCGTCGGCGGCAGCCAGAGCGTTGCCATCCCTGCCGGCGACGAGGTCGTCGCCAACATCACCGATACGTACTACCTGGCTCCGCCCGTCCCCGGCGAGCTTACGGTCACCAAGACGATCGCGGGGCCGGCCGCCGGCCAGCAGGGAACCATCACGATATCGGTCAGCTGCAATGGGACCGCCCAGCCGGACTTCGTCATTTCCGCGGGGTCGTCAGCCGGCACCCTCTCGCGCAGCTACTCAGGCATCCCCGCCGGTTCGACCTGCAAGGTGACCGAAACGGGCAATGGGGCTTCCGGCACGGTCCTGGCCGTGACCGAAGGGAGCCCGCAGACGGTGGACATCTCGGCTAATGGCACGGGCGTCGCCAACGTCACAGACACTTACAGCAAGGTGCCGATCCCGGTGGGCTCGCTCACGGTGACCAAGACCGTAACTGGCCCGGCGGCGGGCCAGCAGGGGGCGGTCACTGTGATCGCGTCCTGCAACGGGCGCGAGCTGTCGCCCGTTCTCGAGATCCCTGCCGGGGCCACAGGTGCGCACTCGCAGACCTATCCGAACCTCCCCGCCGGTTCAGTCTGCAGCGCCACTGCGGGGCCCGACGGAGGCACCAGCACAGTGCACGTTTCAATTGCCGGCGACGGCAATACGGTCAGCATCCCGTCTGGAGGGGACGGGACTGTGGCCCTCACGGACACTTATACTTCTGTCCCGGGTTCGTTGGTGGTGACCAAGACCATCGCCGGCCCCGCCGCCGGCCAGCAGGGGGCGGTCACTGTCCGGACGGTCTGCAGCGGGTCTGCACTGTCGCCGGAGCTCACCGTCCCGGCCGGAGCGGCCGCCGGGGCCTACTCCCAGACCTATGACGGCTTACCGGCCGGTACGACGTGCACCCTGCACGAGGTCGCGAACGGCTCCACCAGCGCGGTATCCGTGACGACAGCGGGGGCCGGTCAGACGGTTGCGGTGGGGAGCGACAAAATGGTCGAAGCCGACGTAACCAATACGTACGTCTCTGCCACCGGCTCGCTGACCGTCAGCAAAACGATCGCCGGACCTGCGGCCGGGATGCAAGGAGCGGTGACCATCGAAACGGTGTGCAACGGCACCGCGCTGACGCCGCCGTTTACAGTGCCGGCGGGCAGCGCGGCCGGCACTTCGTCGCACAAATATGACGGCATCCCGGCCGGTTCAACGTGTCGGGTCAGCGAGATAGCCGACGGGAGCAGTAACAGCGTCGACGTCAAGATTGCGGGCGACGGCCGGCACGTGACCGTGCCGGCGGGTACGGCAGTCACCGCGGCACTTGCAGATACCTACTCGCTGACGGCTGGCTCACTGGTGGTCACCAAGACGATCGCCGGCCATGAAGCGGGCCACCAGGGCCCCGTCAGCATCCAGGTCGTCTGCGACGGCACCAAACTGACGCCGGAGTTCACTCTTCCGGCCGGCACCGCCGCGGGCACTACCGCTCGCACTTACGCTGACATCCCGGCCGGGTCGACATGCGCCATTAGCGAGCTCACCGACGGGGCCAGCCCGGCTCTCTCCGTGACCACGGTAGGCGCCACCCAGCACCTCACCGTCCCGGCGGGCAGAACAGTACGGGCTGACATTACCGACACCTACGAGCTCGCCCCGGGATCACTCACCGTCGTCAAGACCATCACCGGCCCAGCCGCGAGCAAACAAGCCATGATCAGCATCCTGGTCGACTGCGGATCGAACAATGTCTTCGGGCTGCGGATCCCGGCCGGCACCCCGGCCGGGCCCGTGCCCCAGACCTTCTACGGGATACCCGCCGGCTCCACCTGCAAGGTCGTCGAGATCCACGATGGCCACAGCGACACGATCACGGTGGAAAGGATCGGTGATGGACAAGAGGTGAAGGTGCCGCCAGGAGCCACGGCCCGTGCCGACCTCACCGATTCCTTCACGGCGGCGGCGGTCGTCACCACGACCACGACGACTGTCCCATCGACGACCACGACTACTACCCATGCGACGACCACGACCACCACAGTCCCGTCGACGACCACGACCACTCCCCATGCGACGACCACGACCACTACGGTCCCGGCCACGACCACCACGACCAAGCCACGTGTTCCCCCGGTCCACGTTGTGACCGGCTACGGCTTGTGGGGACCGGGTGGCCCGACGGGGGCGCAGGCGGCCATAGCTGGCCTGGCCCTGTTAGCGGGGGGAGCCGGGCTCGTCGCCCTTAGGTTGCGCAGGAGGAAGTACAGGGCTCGCCATCTGACGCCCGGCACCCGTAGACCTTGACCACGAGGGGCTCACCGGTGCCGAGAAAAGGCCGCTGGCTTCGAGCTGCCGTGGACACGGCGGCGGCGGCCATGATCGCAACTGGAGCACTGCTGGTTGGCATCTCGGCCAACCAGCACGAGCACCACGACCAAGCCGTCAAGGTCCAGGCCGCCCGCAAGGCCCGAGTCGACCGGGAGGCAGTGCTCGAGGCGCAGCCGCCCCGGACGACGACGGCCCAGCCGCAAACTCACGAGGCCTCGCAAACTCGTCACACCCCGACCACTCATCCGGCCCGGACCAGTGCCAAGGTCGGCCGGGGAACGCCCGCCGCCGCACAGCCTCCCGAAGCGGCCCAGAAGCCGGCCGACGCCCAGCAGCCGGAGAGGCGCCGGCCACGCCCGGCCGCAGCAGTCCTGATGACGGCTAGCCGCCAGGCCGCGGCAGGGCCGACCCGACGCCAGCCCTCACCGGCCCGGCCGCACCCATCCAGCGTCATCGAGGGTGGCGCCGTGTCGGAGGTGCGCGGTGGAGGGGCGACGCTCGTTATCCCCGCGCTTCAGCTGCGCGCCCCGATCGTTGCCACGGGGGCCGTAGACGGTTCTATGACCATCCCGGCGGACATCCATACCGTTGGCTGGTACGACGGCATCGACAGCACTGGCAGAACGACGGTTTCCGCCCCTACGCCGTGGCCGGGCCAACCCGGGGTGAGCCTGCTGGCCGGGCATGTCGACTGGGCCGGTGAAGGCCCGGGCGCCCTGTACTTCATCGGTCAACTCCTGCCTGGTGACCCGATCGAGGTGATCGGCTCCAACCACAAGGCGACTTACTGGCGGGTCAGCGAGCCTCCGATCACCGTCTCCAAGGCGGCACTTCCGGGCGACCTTTTCGTCAATAGCGGCCCACCCAGGCTGGCCCTGGTCACGTGTGGCGGGCCCTTCGACACAGCCACGCGCCACTACCTGGACAACGTCATCGTCTGGGCCACGCCGGCGGGCTGACCGCGGCGGTCAGCTACGGCGATCCCTGCAGCCGGAGCCGCGGGCCGGCCGTCTCCGGCCCAACCGGGGCAGTGGCGGCGCCACCCTTGCCCACCGGCACAGGCGTGCCAGTGGCCCCGCCCGGCAGTTCCTCCGCTTCCGGGACCGGCTCGACCTCCGCGATCGGCACCTCGGGCAGTTCTGTTGGCCCCCCAACCTTGTCTCGGCGCGACTTCAACCGGGCCCGAGCGACAAGGCCCAGGCACGCCGCCAGCAGACAGGATACGCCGCCCACCGCCAGCCCCACCCGTGCGTTCGTTTGGGCGATAACCCATCCGATGAGCGGACCTCCGATCGGGGTCGAGCCCAGGAAAGCTACGGCCCAGAGAGCCATCACCCGACCACGCATCGTCGGGTCGGACCCGAGTTGCAACGTCGAGTTACCCGTAGCCAGGAACGCGACGCTCCCCCACCCCACCAGCGCCATGGTGCCGTACGCCAGGGCGAGTACGGGAGACACAGAAGTGGCCAGGATGGCAACGCCGAAGACAATGGCGGCGATGCTGAGAGGGCGGAGGCCCGTCTTACCCCGTGTGGCCGTCACCAGCCCGCCCATCACGGCGCCGGCCCCCATGAAGGCGGTGAGAAAGCCGTAGGTCTCGGCGCCCCCATGGAAGGTCTCTTTGGCCAGGACGGGCAGGCTGACCTGGAACTCATAAGCGAGCGTGCCCACCAGGCCCATCATCAAGAGCGGGATCCCGATGCGGGGCTCGTGCTTTACATATTTAAGCCCTTCGCGTAGCTGCCCCTTGCCTCTGGCCACTGGAACGCTCGGCTGCAGCGAGCTCTTGTCCATCGACACGAGCGAGTACACAACGGCGACAAAGCTCAATGCGTTCAGGAGGAAACACACGCCGACGCCGGCGGCGACAATAATGATGCCGGCCACGGCCGGCCCCACGGCTCGAGCGGCATTGACCATCGTGGAGTTGAGGCTCACGGCGTTGCGCACGTTTTCGCCGCCCACCATCTCCAGGACAAACGATTGCCGGGCCGGGTTCTCGAACGTGTTGTTCAGCCCCAGCGCCAGCGCCAGGACACAGACTTGCCAGAAGGTTACGACGTGCAAAATGGCCAGGAGCCCCAGCACCAGCGCCTGGATGCCCATAAGGCCCTGGAGTACGACCATCAGCCGGCGTTTGTCGGTACGGTCGGCGATTACGCCGGCATAAGGCCCGAGCAACAGGACAGGGAGGGTCTGTACGGCGACTACACCACCCAGCGCCGTGCTGGAATGGGTGAGGCTGTAAACCAGCCACGATTGGGCCACGCTCTGCATCCACGTGCCAACCAATGAGATCGACTGGCCGTAAAAGAAGCGTCGGAAATTAGGGACCTTTAGAGCGGAAAAGGTGCGCCGTAGTTGGGCCGCGGCCCGGTTCATCGCCTCGGGCTCCCGGCGGGCGCCGGGTTTCGCAAGCGCTCCCCGAGCTTCTCCAGCACAGGCGTGGCAGCCACGATGGCCTGACGATCGGCGTCGTCCAGGTCGGCGAGCAGCTTCGACAGAGCGTCGTTACGTTCCGACCGGACTCGCTCGAGCAGGGCCCCGGCCTTCTTCGTGGCCTCGACCCTCCATACGCGGCCGTCGTGAGGGTCAGCCTGCCTGCGCAGGAAACCGGCCTGCTCGAGCTTTGAGACCATGCGGGAGAGCATCGTGGGGTTGACCCCACAGAACGAGGCCAGGTCGGACATGCGGGCAGGACCGTTCTTTTCCGCCGCCACCAGCATGTCTACCTCGGTGGCCGTCAACGAGCCGGCCGCGGCTGTGGGCCGAAGTCGCCTCGCCATCCGCGTGACGGCGATCCGAAGCCGAGCCGGCGAGACCTCGGCATCGACCGTCGCCATGACGCCTTGCGCCCTTGCGTTCCGTCGGCCCGATACCACGTTCATAGCGCCCAAGCCTGCGTCCTCCCAACCCGAAGATACTTGCTTGCTAGCAAGCATTATACCCCGGCGGACCGAATGGGGCAAGAAATGGCGGATGAGCGGCGTAAACTTTGCGCGCTAGAGTATGGATAACAGCATCTGGCGCGCACAGGCCGGGCTGGAGGCGCGGGCGGGGCGGGGCCGGCAAGCCGGGCGGCCGGGGCCCGACAAGCGGAGCGGCACCGGGACCGGCGGGGCGGGGCGGGGCCGGCGAGCCGGGCGGCCGGGGCCCGACACGCGGAGCGGCGCCGGGACCGGCGGGGCGGGGCGGGGCCGGCGAGCCGGGCGGCCGAGTGCCCACAGGCCTAGACCGGGCGTCGGCCTGCCCACCCTGATGCGCCAACCGGGAGTGCCGAAACCGATGGCCAACCCGATGGACCAACCCGAATGGAAGGGCCTCGTCGGCCAAGATGAGGATGTGGTGACTATCGACGACGTGCGCGACCTTGCCTCCCAACTGCCTCGCTCATATGAGGCAGTCGTGGCCGACAGGGTCAAGTTCCGGGTCGGTCGGATCGTCTACCTCGCCTTCTCGCGGGACGAAAGCGTCATGGGCTTCGGGTTCCCCAAGGAAGAGCGCGAAGCGTTGGTGTCGTCGGATCCGCACAAGTTCCGGATGCCGAGCAAGTCAGACATGCGTTACCACTGGGTGCACGTTCGCCTCGATGCCATTGACTACGAGGAAATGCGGGAACTCGTACTCGACGCCTGGCAGATGGTGGTACCGAAGAAGGTGGCGGCCGACTACCTCGAAGCCAAGCCGCCGGTGCGAAGACCAGGGCGCCCATAGGCTCAGCCGAGGCGCCGCCTACGGCGCAACTAGCCCAGTTCTGGGTGCAAAACCTGCTTTTGGGTACCAAAACCTAATGGTAACAACGGTTTTGGTACCCAGTCCCGGCCGACGGGTACGCCCAGTCCCGGCCGACGGGTAGGCCCGCCCAGTCCCGGCCGACGGGTAGGCCCGCCTAGTCCCG
>DATJUH010000444.1:0-26245 GCA_035502515.1 Acidimicrobiales bacterium | reverse complement strand
CCGGTACAAGCCGGCCCCGCTGCCTCTGTCCAGACTGTTATGCCCCGCGTCCAGGTTGGGACCTGTCGCGTTCACGACCGCGGCCATGTGCCTCCAAGTAGTTACGTCCAACGCTTCCGGTGCAGATCGGGACGACGCTGGCCCACACGGCACGCAACTAAGAGAGCCATCATACAGTCTGGACGGCGACCAGAAGTAGCGCTTTACGAAGGTCCTGGGGCTGGTGGACGCCTACCTTCCACCGGGGTGGCTCGGGGCCTAATCGCCCTCCACGCCTGAATCGCCCTCCACCATCGCCTTAACCCGCTCCACCGGCACTTTCGGTTGGCGCTCGGCTGTCACCAGGCCGTTGCACTCCTGCTCGGTGTCGGCAAACTGGGTGTAGCAGAAACCGGCCAGGCCTTTGCACTGGTGTACGGCCGAAAACAGGTCGGCCAGGCGGGCCGCCAGCTCTTCGGGGGACCGAACGGTGTCGTAACCGTGCCACGACCCGTCCTCTCGCGTCACCAGCGACAAGCCGCCGAACTCGCTCAGCACGGCGGGCTGCCCCCTGTCGACTTCCTGGCCGAGCAGGGCCCGCCGCCCCGTCGGCCAGCCGTTACGGCCGCTCAAGTCAGGGGCGACGTCGCCACCATAACGGCGGACCAGCTCCGCCGGTACCAGGGTGTAGTCGTGCACGCTCCAGATATCGCTCGTTACGTGCTCCCAACCGTCGTTGGAGATCACCGGCCGCGACCGGTCGAGCGCCCGGGTGAGGTGGTACGCACCGGCCAACAGTTCACGTTGCTCTTCTCGCTGCGCCAAAGCAGGTACGCCCCAACTTTCGTTGAACAACACCCAGGCGACTATGCACGGGTGGCTTCGGTCACGCTCGACCACCTGCGGCCACTCCGCCAGGAACCGGGACACGGCGCGATCAGAAAAAGCGCCGCTGCTCGGCATTTCTTCCCACACCATCAAGCCCAGGCGGTCCGCCCAATAGAGAAGGGAGGGTACCTCCACCTTTTGGTGCAGACGCGCCCCGTTGAACCCGAGCGCCTTCATCATGGCCACCTCGTCACGGGTGGCCGTCGGCGACGGTGCGGCCAGGTGCGACGTGGGCCAATAACCTTGCGAAAGGACCATCCTCAGCTGTTTGGGCCGGCCGTTGAGGAGGAACTGCCGGTCGGCGACACCGACGCTGCGGAGGCCGAGGTACGAACTAACCGTGTCTTCACCGTCGCCGTCGGCCGGCACGAGCGAGACCTCCAGAGCCATTAGATTGGGCGACTCGGGCGACCACTGGAGCCGCTCCCGCTCCCAGGCGTTCTCCAGCGCCGGGACGGCCAGGACGACCCGGGCCCGGTTGTCCAGCACCCGCTGCTGCTGCTCGGCCAAGACTTCGTCCTCGAAGGCCAGCCGCACCCGGAGCCAACTGCCGGCGACGTCGCCCTCGAGGTCCAGGTCCGCCCACACGGTAGCTGTGGCCATGTCCGAGCCGACCTGCACTCGGGAAACGTGCCGGCGTGGTACCACCTCCAGCCAAACGGATTGCCATATGCCCGTCGTCCGCTTGTACCAAATGCGGTGGGGCTCCTCGTGCCAGTCCTGCTTCCCGCGAGGCTGGTGGACATCGGTCGGGTGGTCTTCAGCCCGGACCACGAGCAGCGCTTCGCCCCGTCTGGCGGCAGCGGTGACGTCAACCGAGAACGGTGTATGCCCGCCCTCGTGCTGCCCCGCCAACTGGCCATCGACGAAGACCATGGCGGCATAGTCGACCGCCCCGAAGCGCAGGAAGGCCCGCTCCCCCGGGCCAATACTCGGGAAGGAGACCCGGCGCCGGTACCAAACGACAGGATGGAACCCCGGGTCGGCCACACCCGAAGCCACCGACTCGGGCGGGTAGGGCACCGTGATCGTACGGTCGAACTGGCCTTTGCCTGGCTGCCCCCAGCCGTCGTCCAGCCCGGTGTCGTCATCGTCGAAACCAAATTCCCATGGCCCAGATAGGTCCGTCCAGCCTTGGCGGACCAAGCGAGGCCTCGGGTAACCAGCCGCAATCAAGCGGTCCAGCTCAGCAAATTTCATAACATGGCTCCCGCCGCTCTCCAGTCATCCAGCCCCGGTTTGGGGTCGCTTCGGTCTCATGGCGCAAAGTGCCTCATGGCGCAAAGTGCCTCATGGCGCAAAGTGACGGTACCGGCCAATGGCTTCGGCCAGCGCCGCCTGCTGCCGGGCGCCCAGCACCTTGTCCGTCCGGACCTCCACGGACGAGCCCCGCGACGCTCTCCGCCAGTGGCCGAGCAGTTTCCCGTCGAGGAGGACGACGTTGGAAAACCCTCCGCTGCGGCTCAGAAACGGGAAACCGGTATGCGTCGTCTGCACAATGTCCCGGCTCTCGCTATACGAAATGATCATTTCGTCGTAGCACTGGACCAGGTCCACCCCGGGTTTTTTCGTTGGAGGCAGCTCCTGTTCGGTGCACCAGTACATGCGCCCATCTAATTCGCGGCCGATAAGCCGTGACCGGGCCAGCTCCAGGCCCAGGCGGGCATCGCGGGCATTGAGGCCGGACCACCACGAGAAGTCGCGGACAGTCGCCGGCCCCCGGGTCGAGAAATAGCGCCACGCCAACTGTCCCAGCGCCTCGTCGCCCCGCGGCCCGGGCTCTGGCCCGGCTCGGTCGTCGAAAGCGGCGTAGGTGTGCTGTTTTCCTTGCATGGGCCCGCTGCACACCACGCCGGTGAGCTCGGCGTGCATCAGGATCAACGTCAACCGCAGGCCGGCGGTCGAGACCCCGCCGTTTTCGATGGCCACGGCGAGCTCCCGCCTCGTCCGGGGCCCCGAGGCGACGGCCTGGCCGACGATCTCGTTGGACCGGGCCAACGGGCGCGGGCCCAGGCCCTCCGCCTCGTACTGGCGGGCATTGGCCGCGTCCACACGCGGCCCGCTGAGGCACATGAGCCAGCGGAGGTCTGTGGCAGCCACGTAGTGCCACGTGGGTCGCAACATGTGAACCCTTACAAAGCGGCCATCGGCGAAAGCAGTGTCAACCGCGGCGGCGTCGGGCGTCCCGGCCATGCGCTGCGCCACCGACCACCGCGCCTGAGGGTGGTCCTGAGCCTGCACTGCCGTCATCTGGCCCACCACTCCCGCCGGGCTCGTCAAAGCTTGGCCCCGAAGGAGAAGGCCATAGAGACGGCGCTCGACCACCCAGTCTTTTGCGTTGAGCGCCCGGATCATCTGAGGTGGAGGGTCATCTCGGGTGAACCTGGTCAGCATTCAAGCTCGGGACCAGTCTTGGGCGTGCATCCGTCGAGCCTCCCCCCGGGCCACCACAATGTCACCGTTGTCGCCGGCGAGATCTCTGGTAATCGGGCGAGCATCCTGGCCAGCTCGGCGTCGGACGCCTCGGTCAGGCAGAGCCGGCGCCTCACCCAGGCCACGTTGTCCGGCCCGGCCCGGCCTAGGAACGACCAGGGCCGTACCCACCGCTCTACCTCCGGGACGAGGCCGATGACCTCACGCACCACCGCCTCGGCATCTTCGGCATCAGGGCGGGTCGGGCGCGAAAGGCCCCAGAAATGCTGCCAAAGTGGTGAAAGCGAAGCCTGTGGGTGGACCGCTGTCAGTTCGAGGACCACCCGCTGGGATGCCGCCGCGGTCAACGCCTCGAGGAACGGGCCGAGGTCCGCCACGTTGTAAGCCACGTTGGCGCACACTGCGACGTCCGCGTGGCCGGCTTGTCCGGCTACGTCCGGCCAACGGCCACGGACCGGCCTGACCGCTACCAGGCCCTTCGCCAACGTGGTCAGGGCGTCAAGCATTTCGGCGTCGTCGTCGACGCCGATGATCGTGCCGGCCAGGGGCGCCACCGGGAGGCTGGCCGCCCCCGCCCCGCACCCGACGTCGAGCAGCGTGCCCGTACTGGGCAAGGCCTCGGCGACCCGGTCATGAGTAGGCGTACGGGGC
The DNA here is from genome assembly GCA_035502515.1 of Acidimicrobiales bacterium. GTDB lineage: Bacteria > Actinomycetota > Acidimicrobiia > Acidimicrobiales > Palsa-688 > Fen-671. Next base: position 22,294 of record DATJUH010000444.1, on the reverse strand, counting down.
TCGTCCAGTACCCGGCGGGCGTTGTCCAAGAACAGGCCGACGGGGAAACCCCACGGGCTCTCGGGCGCCGACGCCAGGATCGTCTCGGGAATGGCCCAGTCCCGCAACGCCGTCGCCCAATCGCCGGCTGCGGTCACGGCGTAATTCTGGTTGTGGCATCCCCTCCCCGCCACACCTATGAGAACCGGTGTGTGGTGTGGCTGAACGGCCCTTTGGCGAAGGCCAACACCTTGCTTGGAAGGACCGAGAACAACTGGACTTCGAAGCCTGAGGGATGGAAAAAGCCACCCTCTTTGACCACGAACTGCCATCGCCCGTCCCATTTCGCATGGAACGCCTCCGCGACCCGGGCCAGGAGCGCCGAATCGGTTGGCTGTACGGCATCACCTTCGACCACCACGTCCAGTCCTGACTCCCAACGATTGCAACCCGTGATAACAACCACGTGCGGGCTGGCCCGCAAGTTCTTGGCCTTCTGCTCGTCAGCTCCGGTGGTGAAGTGGAGCGCGTCGTCGAGCCAGACGGCCACGACGGGCGTCGTATGGGGCCGGCCATCGGCCCGGACGGTGGTCAGCCAGAAGAGCTCGGCCCGTTCGAGTGCAGCGCGGGTATCCTCCCAGCTCGTTGGCTCCACATCGGGCTCGCTGTAGCGGGCGTCCAGGCTGGTTTCCTGTGCTGTCATACAAGCCTCCTTGGATGTGCGCTCCCCGGGTGCGACGGCCAGCCCAGGCTCGCTGCTCCCGGGTGGGTTTGGGGCCCACACCTGAGCCCGGCCGCGCCCCTCCTCATAGAGTCCTCACCCTAAGTAAGACCGGGTAGGAGGGCAAAATTCATCGCCTACCGGCAGCCGGTCGGGGGCTCAGCCGGCGAGGCCGGCGACGGACCTAAGCCCGAGTGACCCATGCCCGAGTGCCCCATGCCCGAGTGATGGCAGGCCGTGGCTGGGCTGAAGCGGTGACTGGGCCGAAGCCGGCGGGCAACCGCAACCACCCACCTCCAAACCCGTCGCGTAATAGGCAAAATGCGCTTGCGCTTATTACCGAGGAGACAGTAGAGTAAGGGGCGTAATTGTGTTTCGTCACTTACGTATGGGAGGCCTCAACGTGACCCCGGGTTACCTCATCTGGCAGGCAGAACACCAAAACGAATACCTGAGGACCAGTGCCCAGGCCCGCGCCGAACGGGCGGCGGCTGCGGGCCTGCCGGTCCGCCGGCGCCGGCGGTGGCCGGCCAGCACCGCGGCGGCGCTACTGGGAACGAGCCGCTCAGCGTTGATGGCCTTGACGAGCCCGCACGGCCGCAGGGCGGCGCGACTGGCGGGCGGGACGGAGGTCCGCTGCCCGTGACGGGCTTCGCTCAACGGGTGCTTTCTTTGTTCCTCCGGCGATGGGCGGCGACATTGGTCCGGGTGCCACAGCGCATGCAGCAGTAGCGGCGGGAGTGGTTGGCCGACGTGTCCACGAAGGCCCCGGTGCAGCCGGGCGCGGCGCAACGGCCGAGGCGGTCCGTACCTAGCTCCGAGACCAGGACAGCCAGGCCGAAAAGGGCTTCCGCTCCCAGCGCCTCCGGCACGCTCCTGTGGGAATCACCCACGTGCAGATGCCAGGGCCGGCCATCGTGGTCCGACAGCGCAGCCGTGACCGGGTAACGCTCCAGCGCCTCGTTGATGAGACGGACGACGCGCTGGCCGTCGCCGGCGGCCGATGCATCGACGATGTGCGAGAGCTCGGCCTGCAGCTTCCTCATCGCCCGCAAGTCGCCAGGCTTGGCCCGTGCCGCCAGCCGGGGCCGTGGGCCCAGGTGCGAAATGACATCGTCCGGCGAATTCAACTCGGCGTTGACCAGCTCGACGGCGGCGTCGACGTAAGAGGCATACTCCACTCATCCACCTTATCCGCTCGTCGTCGTGATGAGTAACAGCCAGTCAGGCGTTGTGCCACTTACCAACCCACTAGTTGGAGGGACCGCGAGTGGCGTCAGGGACCGCGAGTGGCGTCAGGGAGCGCGAGTGGCGTCAGATAGGTGGCCAGAAAGGCGCATCGAAAGCAGCGATGACTCGAATTGGGGGAGAGTGCGGAGGTGACCCTCGAGATCCGGCCCCTCAGCCCCGCAGACATAGAGCCCGTCGTACGTTTATCGTTGCGTGCCTGGGCTCCCGCCTTTGCGTCCATGGAAGTCCAGTACGGCGAGATGTACCGGTGGCTCCGGCCCGATGGTTTGGCCGGCCAGGACCAGGCGGTGAGAGATGTACTGGCCGCAGACGGGGCCCATACCTGGGTGGCGGACTACGCCGGCGACCAGGCCGTTGGTTTTGTCTCCGTCCAGTTGGTGCCGGACCAGAGCCTCGGCGTCATAGAGATGATCGCGGTGGACCCGGAGCATCAGCACTGCGGGGTCGGTGCCTCGCTGACCAGGTTCGCCGTCGATTGGATGCGTGAGGCCGGGATGCACGTCGCAATGGTGGAGACGGGCGGGGACGCCGGTCACGCACCCGCGCGGCGGCTTTACGAGTCAGCCGGTTTCCGTGACATTTCGCCGGCGCGGTACTGGATGAGCCTGTGAGCCCGTAGCCCCGTGCTGGGCCGCGGTCACCGCCCGGTTACTTCAAGCCTAGGAACCCAGGATTTTGGCTTTTTGCGCCTCGAACTCGGCTTCGCTGAGGACGCCCTGTTCCTTCAAAGCGGCCAGCTCCTTCAACGTGTCCAGGTCTTCGGAGGTGAGCCCGCCGGCCGCCGGCGCAGCGGCGACGGGCTCGGCCGGTGCCTGAGGCGCGGCCTGGGCCTGGGCCGCCATTTCGGCCTGTTCCTGCTGCCCCATATATTTTTCTTCCTGCCGGCGGCGCACCCCGCCGCTGACTGCAGTGGCGGTACCGACAACTACAGCTGTGCGAGCCATTTCCCGCCCAATGGGCCGTCTTATCATGATGAAGCTCCTTCCTACTACCCGGCAGCAGCCGGCATGGCTGCCGTCAGTTCTGCCATGGCTTGTTCGACCAGGTCGTGCGGCACTCGGGCGCCTTCCAGGAACACACCGCCGGAGTCACGGATAGCTTCGGCCAGTTCCGTCGCCCACGAGTCCTCCCAAACAAGCAGGGCAGCGGAAGAGTTGGGCTCCAGCGCCGCCGCCGCGTAATCGATGTCCTGCTGGCTCAGCAGCCCTCCGGCCTCACCCTGGAGGTCGGCGAAGGGCGCCAGCTCTTCGAGCTGGTCGAACTCGAACGTATTGACATTCCCGTAGGCGTCTTTGTTGACGAAGATCAGGTCGATGATGCGGACCGTGCCGTTGCCGATTAGGCGGCCCAGGGCGGGGGCGATCTCACCCGTGAACTTGTTGCCCGGAAAGCTGATGATGAGGTACTCGACTGGTCCGATGCTCACGCCAGCCGCTCCTCGGGGAGCGGGCGCAGTGCCGAGCATTGCATTTTGCGGGCTTCTCCTTTCCTTACCGGTCTGCAAGTAGGACCGGGCTGGGACGATCCGCCGTGGCGGCCACCGAGCCAGTCCCGGCCAACCCGTCGAGCGGAATGTCACCCACGGTACGGCGCCGACGCTGGGCCAGCATCACCCGCATTGGGTGGGAACCGGCGACGGCGGAGCCGGCCGCAAACGGGGCCCAGCGAGCCCGTTTCGTGACACCGCCCGCCCCCGCTCCGGCCTGAGGGCGGACCGTCCTGAGGGTGGAGGAGTCAACCCTGGCAATCCACCCCCCAATCAAACCCGGGGTTGACGACCGTAAGGCCGGTGGGGCGGACACTAATCACATGACGTTCACCGATTACCTCATCGACATTGCCCTGGTCGCCGTCGTGCTGCTGCAAATCCGCGGCCGGCGCTTGACTCTGCTCTCGCTCATCCTCCCGATCGGGATCGTGGCGTACGCCGCCACCCAGTACCTTCACAGCATCCCGACGGCGGGCAACGACCTCGCTCTCATCGCTATATGCGCAACGGCGGGCGCCGCCCTCGGGGTCTTCACCGGGCTTTTCACCTTGGTCCGCAGCGGGCCCCAGGGCGCGTACGCCAAGGCCGGTGCACTTGCCGCCATCCTGTGGCTGGTCGGGGTGGGCACCCGCTTTGCTTTCCAGGTGTACGCCTCCAACGGTGGGGGGGCGGCCATCGAGCGCTTCTCGGCTCATCACGCCATTACCTCCTCGGCGGCGTGGACGGCGGCGCTGATCCTGATGGCCTTCGGCGAAGTGATCGCCCGCACTGCAGTACTCGGGTTGCGGGGCTGGTGGGCCGGAGCATTCCGGCCGAACCTGGCCGAGGCATGATGGTTTACAGTGATACCGCTCTTTGACCCCACCGATGGGCCACGCGGGGCCCTGCTCGCAATCAGCACGAACCTGGTGTGGGTCGGCGTGATGGTGTGGGCCGTGACAAGCGAATATCACCCTGGGTTGGACGGCGGCCACCTGGCCGCCGTCTTGCTGCTCGTAGTAGCTGCGACCGGGTGGCTGTCCTGGCTGGCCACCAGGGTGTGGGGCTACAGCCGGCTCCGGCTCCCGGCGTGGTTGATGATGGCGGCGGCCGGGGGCGCCCTCAGCGCCTTCGCCCCCGTCGGGCTGGTGTTCGTGGGAGTGGCCGCGCTGGGGGCGGGGATGACGTGGCCGGCGCACCAGGCCGCCATCGTGGCCGCCGCCGGTCCGCTGGCCGCTCTGGTCTCAGCCTGGGGCGCGGGGACGACTTTGATTATGGCCGTATGGGGGACGACTGCGGCGGTGGGTGGGCTGACCCTGGGCGTCGCCCGCCGCCAGACCCAGGAACGGGCCGCCCAGATGGCCAGGATGCAGGTCGCGGAGGCGAGAGCAGACGCCGAGCAAGCCCGGGCCGAGCTGCTGGCCGGCCGCAACCATCTGGCCAGAGAGCTGCACGACATCCTGGCCCACACCCTCTCGGCCCTGTCGCTCCAGCTGGAGGCGCTCGACGCCCTTTTCGACGCCGGCCCGGAACCCTCCCTGGAGGTCCGCAAGCAGCTGGAAGGCATACGCCGGCTGGTAAGAGAGGGGCTCGATGACGCCCGCGGCGCGGTTCGCGCCCTGCGCGAAGACCTGCCCCCGCTAGAGGACCAGCTGGCCAAACTTTCCGGCGATCGCCATGCCGCGCTCAACGTGGAAGGGGTCCCGCGGCGGTTGTCACCTGACGTTTCGCTGGCCCTGTACAGGGTGGCCCAGGAAGCCCTGACCAACGTGGCCAAACACGCCCCCGGCGCCACTGCCCGGCTCGACCTGGCCTTCTCTGACGACCAAGTACGTCTGGCGGTCCTTAATGGACCGGGGGACCCGCCCATCGGGGCCAAGCGGTCCAGTTCTGGCAAGCTGTCCAGTTCAGGCAAGCTGGCCGGTTCAGGCGCCGGTTACGGGCTACAGGGGATCCGGGAGCGCATACTGCTTATCGGCGGGCAGGTAGAGGCCGGTCCGGCGGGCGACGGCTGGCGGGTAGAAGCCGAGGTCCCGGCGTGAAGGTCCTCGTGGCCGACGACCAGCGGGTGGTAAGAGAGGGGCTGGCCACCATCGTGGGAGCCCTGCCAGGGGTGGAAGTGGTGGGCCTGGCGGCAGACGGGGCCGAGGCGACGGCGATGGCGGGCGAGCACCGGCCGGATGTCGTCCTCATGGACCTGCGGATGCCCGGTACGGACGGGATCCAGGCCACCGCCGCCATCCGGAGCCAGTTCCCCGGTACGCAAGTGGTGGTGCTGACCACTTACGCCGACGACGCGTCCATCGTTGACGCCCTCTCGGCGGGCGCCGCCGGCTACCTCACTAAGGACGCCACTCGGGACGACATCCGCCGGGCCCTCGAAGCCGCCGTGGAAGGACAGGGGATCCTGGACCCCGCGGTGCAGGCCCGGCTCCTTGAAGCTGCCCGCGCCGGCGTGCGGTCAGAACAAGGCCGGCCGGCCACCCCATCGGTCCCGCTCCCCGACGGCCTAACGGAAAGAGAGGCCGAGGTGCTGGCCCTGATCGCCCAGGGCCGCTCGAACGGCGAGATCGCCCAGCAGCTGTACGTAGCCGAAGCCACCGTGAAGACCCACGTCAACCGCATCCTGGCCAAGACCGGCGCCCGAGACCGCACCCAGGCCGCGGCCTACGCCCACCAGCACGGCCTGGCGGGTTGAGTAAGTCGGGGTCAGCCTGTGGCCGAGGCGGACGCGGAGGCAGCTGCGGGCTCGGGGCCGAGCGCTGGGGATCCAGGCGGTGACGGCGCCGCCGGTGCTTTGTAGACGTAGCGCTTGCCCCGGGACCACGAGGCCGCGGCGGCGACGAGGCACCCCAGGGCGGCGAAGTCGAAGGCGGCATGGAGCCCCGACGAGAAGGGCACCGCGATCAGGTGGGGGAAGAACGAGCGGCCGACGACTACCGCCCTTCGAGCCGGTGGCAAGCTGGCCAGGACGTGGGCCGGCAGCAGGTGGGCCAATGGGTTGTACCCCAGAAAAGCGGCGAACAACGTCGAGACCGGAGGCAGGTTGCCCACCTTGTCGGCCACCGTCCGGGAGATCCCTTCGGCGGCGAGCCCGTGGCTCAGGCTCGACGGGAGCGTGCCGGACAGACCGACGATGACGAGGGTGAAGAAGATACCGATGGACAGGACCTGGGCCGAGTTCTGGAACGTGGCGTTCATACCGGAGCCGGCGCCTCGGTCCAGCGGCGGCAGGCTGTTCATCACCCCGGCCCGGTTGGGGCTGGCAAATGCGCCCATCGCCAGGCCGTTCATAAGCAGGAGGAGAGCGAACATCCAATACGAGAAGTTGATGGGTAGCTCCTCCAGCAGCAGGAAGCTGGCTGCGGCCAAGACCATCCCGCCGGTGGCGAAGGGCCGCGAGCCGAACCGGTCGGACAACGCCCCCGATATCGGCCCGGCGATGAGGAAACCGGCGGTGAGAGGAAGCATGTAGATACCGGCCCACAACGGCGTTTGGGAGAAGCTGAACCCATGCTCGGGGAGCCAGATGCCCTGGAGCCAGATGATCATCATGAACATCAGGCCGCCACGGGCCACCGCGGCCAGGAAGCTGGACAGCACTCCGGCCGTGAACGCCCGGATGCGGAACAGAGCCAGGCGGAACATGGGATCGGCTCTCTTCCGCTCGATCACGCTGAAGGCGCCCAGGAAGGCGGCGCCCACAGCCAGCTCGGTGAGCACCACCGGGCTCGTCCAACCCATGGTGTGCCCGCCGTACGGCTGGATGCCGTAGGTAAGGCCGACCATTATGGCAATGAGGCCCAGGGCGAAAGTGATGTTGCCCGGCCAATCGATGTGGGCCGCCCGGTGGCGGGGCGTCTCCCGCAGTTTGTAGTAGGCCCACAGGGTCCCGGCCAGCCCGAACGGCACTGAGACCAGGAACACGAGGCGCCAATCGATGGGGCCGAGGATGCCACCCAGGACCAGGCCGATGAACACGCCGCTGATAGCGGCCACGTTGTTGATGCCGAGAGCGAGCCCGCGCTGGTCTTCAGGAAAGGCGTCAGTCAGGATGGCGCTCGAGTTGGCGACCAGGAAGGCGGCGCCGACCCCCTGGAAGACCCGCCCGACTACCAGGTACAGGGCGCCCGCCTGCCCGTGCATCCAGTCGATGGTCAGGACGAGCGACGTCAGGGTATATATGGCGAAGCCGAGATTGTACATCTTCACGCGGCCGAACATGTCGCCCATACGCCCGAAGGAAACGACCAGGACACTGCTCACGACCAGGAAAGACAGGATCATCCAGAGAAGGTAGAAGCTGTTGCCGGGCCGGAGCGGGTCCAGGTGGATGCCCTGGAAGATGTCGGGTAAGGCGATCAGCATGATCGACGAGTCGATAGTCGCCATGATCACGCCGAAGGTCGTGTTCGCCAGAGCCACCCACTTGTAGTCCACCTTGCGGCCCGACACGGGGACCACGGCGGCGTGACCGTTAGAGGTGCTGGAGCTCACCTCTCCAGACTAACGCAGATAGTTCGTCTGTCGAACTATTTTTGCGAGACGGCCGTCCGCAACCAGCTGGCCCGCAATTTGGCCGCGCTCTCGGACAACGGCTCAGGCAGGACGCGGGCGTCGGCAACTGTGGTCATAAAGCTCGTGTCGCCGAACCAACGAGGGACCACGTGCATATGGAAGTGGTCGGGCACACCGGCTCCGGCGGCTTTGCCGAGGTTGGCGCCGATGTTGATGCCGTCGGGCCTGTAGGCGTCTTTCACCACCGCGACGGCGGCCCGGACCGTCTCCCACAGGTCAGCCGCCTCTCCGGGGTCGAGTTCCTCCACTTCAGGGACATGGCGCGTCGGCATGACCATCAAGTGGCCGCTCGTGTAGGGGTAAGCGTTGAGGATGGCGACCGTCTTCCCCGACGGGTGGCGCCAGAGGACATGGACCTCTTCGTCGGGCAGGCCGCTCGACAGGATCCGGCAGAACACGCACGGGGCCGGGGCGGCCCCGTCCTTGACAGCACCTGAACTGGCCCCGCTGGCGATGAAGTCCGACCGCCAGCCGGCCCAAAGGTGGTCCGGGCCACTCAATGCCGTGCGGTCATTTCGGTCCCGTCGTGATTGAAGAGGCCGCCATGATTGCCGAACCCGTCATGATTGCAGGGGCCGTCATGATTGCAGAGGCACGGTTGCGGTGGCCGTTCCCTCTTCGAACGCCACGTCGGCCGCCAGCCTGGCCACCAAGTCTCCAACGGGCACGCCGCGTTCGGGCCGCTCGCTGCCCCGGGTGTTGACCCCTACCGTCCCGGCGGCGACATCGTCATCCCCCACGACCAATACGTAAGGGACCTTTTCCATTTTCCCCCGCCTCACGCGCGCCCCGAGCGGCTCGTCCGCCAATACGGTCTCGGCCCGGAACCCGGCCCCGACCAGAATGGCGGCCACCGACGAGGCGTACTCCTCGTGGTCGTTGCGCACGGGCAGGACCTGCACCTGCACCGGTGCCATCCACGTCGGGAACGCGCCTGCGTAATGCTCGAGAAGGATGCCGAAAAAGCGTTCCACCGAGCCGAACAAGGCGCGGTGGACCATGAACGGGCGGTGACGGGAATTGTCGGCCCCGACATACTCCATTTCGAAGCGGTGCGGCAGCTGGAAATCGACCTGGATCGTCGACACCTGCCAGCGGCGGCCGATGGCATCGCGTACGTGGACGTCGATCTTCGGTGCGTAAAACGCGCCGCCTCCTTCGGAGACAGTGAAGTCGAGACCGGCAGTCTCCAGGGCGGCCCGCAGAGCGTCGGTGGCCCGGTCCCATTCTTCGATGGTGCCGATGTACTTGTCGGGCCGGGTGGAAAGCTCCGCCTCGAATTCGGTCAGGCCAAAACGACGGAGGATTTTCAGGACGAAGGCGAGCAGGCTGGCCAGCTCGTCCTCCAGTTGTTCTCTGGTGCAGAAGATGTGGGCGTCGTCCTGGGTCATGCCCCTCACTCGCAACAACCCGTTGAGCACGCCCGAACGTTCGAAACGGTAGACGGTGCCTAGTTCGAACAACCGCAAGGGGAGCTCCCGGTAAGAACGCTGGCGGCTCTTGTAAACCAGGATGTGCATCGGGCAGTTCATCGGTTTCGGGTAATAAGTGGCACCCTCCATTTCCATCGGCGGGTACATCCCCTCGGCATACCAGCCGAGATGGCCCGAAATCTCGAACAGCGTCGATTTCGCCAGGTGCGGCGTATAGACGAACTGGTACCCGCCCTTTTCGTGCTCAGCGCGGGAATAGTCCTCCATTATTTTTCGCACCAGGCCACCCTTTGGGTGGAAAACAGCCAGCCCGCTGCCGATCTCGGGCGGGAAATGGAAGAGGTCCAGCTCCGCGCCGAGGCGGCGGTGGTCGCGCCGTTCCGCCTCCTCGACCCGGGTCAGGTAATCGTCGAGCGCCCTCTGCGATTCCCAGGCTGTCCCGTAGACCCGCTGTAGTTGCGGCCGGCGTTCGTCCCCTCGCCAGTAGGCGGCGGCCAGCTTGGTCAACTTGAAATAGCCCAGCTTTTTGGTGGACGGGACGTGGGGGCCGCGGCAGAGATCCACGAAATCAACGCCATTTGAGCCTGACCCGACGTTGCGATATGTGCTCACGCCGGCAGGCCCCGCCCCCTCTTCCAGCGCTTCGGTTTCCGCCTCTATCTCCTCGAGGGTACCGGGCTCCCCGCTTTCGGCCCCACCGCGATCGGCCTCGACCCGCTCGATGATCTCAACTTTGTAGGGCTGGTCGGCAAAAATCTCGAGCCCTTCGGCCACAGAGTGTTCCTCGCGGACAAACGACTGGTCCTCGGCGATGATCTCACGCATAGCGGCTTCGATGCGGGTTAGGTCCTCGGGCGAGAAGTGAGCGCCCCCCGGTAACTCGAAGTCGTAATAGAAACCGTCCTCTATGGCCGGGCCGATGGCGTACTTGGCTCCGGGCCAGAGACGGGTCACGGCCTGCGCCATTACGTGCGCCGTCGAATGCCGCAGCACCGACCGGCCGATGTCCGAGGCGACCGTGATAACGCTGACACTCGAATTGTCGGGCACCTTCGAGCTCAAGTCGCGCTCAGCCCCGTTGACGAGCCCGGCGATGGCCGCCTCTGCCAGTCGCGGGCCGATGGCGGCGGCCAGGTCGGCCACGCTGGCGCCTACCGGGAGCTGGCGCGTGGAACCGTCAGGGAGCCTGACCGATATCGAGCTCGAGGCCGGAGAGGGTTCCGAGGTCACAGTGTCGCCAGTGGGCATCTCGCCAATGATAGGGACCGCCGCACCGTCACTACTCCGAGGACCAGGCCCAGCAGGCACTACTCAGAGGACCAGGCCCAGCAGGGCGGCGGCGCTCGAGATATCAGCCTGGGTGGCCCCGGCCCGGGGCGAGGCGGTGGCGGCGTCGATGGCCGCCAACGCGCCAGAGGTATCCAGGTCGTCGTCGAGCCTGGCCCTTACGGCGTCAAGAACGCCGGCGTCGACCGGGTCTCGCCCGGGCCCGGGGACCTCCGCCGCCGGAGCCTGTTCTTTACCTGTCCGCCACAGTGCCAGCCTTTTAGCCGCTTCGCGAACATCCTCGTCCTGCCACTCCCAATCCGAACGGTAATGGTGTGCCAGTACGGCCAGGCGTATAACGGCGGGCTCCCAGGATTTCAGCAGGTCCCGCACGAAGACCAGGTTGCCGAGCGATTTCGACATCTTGGTGCCCTCGTAGCCGACCATCCCGGTGTGCACCCAGTGCCGCACGAAGGGCTCGCCCGTTACCGCCCCTGACAGCGCCGCCTCGCACTCGTGGTGCGGGAAGATGAGGTCGGAGCCACCGCCGTGCAGGTCGATCGTTTGGTCCAGCTCCCGCATGGCCAGAGCCGAGCATTCGACGTGCCAGCCGGGGCGGCCGGCCCCCCAGTCGGAGTCCCACGCCGGCTCTCCCTGGGCGGATGGCTGCCAAAGGACGAAATCGAGGGGGCTCCGCTTGTTGGGGTCGTCGGGGTTGCCGCCTCTTTCCTTGGCCAGGCGAGTCATCTCGTCCCGGCCGTAGTGGCTCACCGAGCCGAAGGCCGGCCAGGAGGCAATGTCGAAATAGACGCCGCCTCCAGCCCGGTAGGCATGGCCGTTCGCCAGCACGGCCGCGATCAACGTCTGGATGTCCTGGATGGCCGAGGTGGCGCGGGGCTCGCTCGCCGCCGGCAGCAGGCCCAGCGCGTCCATGTCGGCCGAGAACGCCTCCATTTCCTGGTCAGCCAGATCCAGGTAGTAAACGCCCAACTCACGAGCCTTGCGCAGTATGTCGTCGTCGACGTCGGTTACGTTCCGTACGAGCCTGGTCTTGTAGCCGAGGTCGCGCATTCGTCGTTGCGCCACGTCATAGGCAATGTAGGTGGCCGCATGCCCGAGATGAGCGGCGTCATAGGGCGTCACGCCACAGGTGTAGAGGGTTACCGTTCCTCCGGGCCCGGCTGCCGGGTCGAAAGTGGTTATCTCCTGTCTTGCGGTGTCGTAAAGGCGCATCATGATTGGCCCGCCAGCTCCTGGCCCATAGGGCCCTGGCCCGACCGTTCCCAGCTCAATCGACCCCCGTGATCCGCAGCGAAGCGTGCACCTTGTAACGCCGGTTGACCTCGACAAGGGCGGGCGTGAGCGCCTCGACGGCCATGGCCGACCCGAGACCACCGACATCGATACCCCGGAGGCCGGTGATGCGGTTGACCAGCTCGATCACCTCGTCGGTGACAGCGCGCCGGTCGGCGAAGACCATGACGTCGGCGGAGAGCTGTTTGTCGGGGTCTCCGAGCGGGCCGGCCGGCAGATGGTGAAAAGCCCCCGCCACGAAGCTCTCCGGGAGAGCACCGGCGATAGCCACGGCCACCGAACCGGTGGGTGGCAACAAAGGCACGAACCGGTCACCCCACCGAGTCATGGCGTTCACCATGCTCACTACCGTCTTCCCCGACAGTTCGGGAGCAAGCTCTTTGACCGTGCTAACGGCTCCCTCCCACGGCGTGGAGACGACGACGACGTCGGCCTCCGCCGCTTGCCGGTTGCTCCCTGACGAAATGACGGCATCGATGCTGGACCAGCGCTTCGTCAGGTGGGCCACCACTCCGGCGCACTTCTCCTCGCTGCGCGACCCCACCACTACTTCGACGCCGGCCGAAGCCAGGCGGGCGGCCAGCCCGGAGCCGGCCGGGCCTGTCCCGCCCAGAACACCTACTCGCATGCTACGTTCACCAAAAATGTCCCCAGCGGATGTGCCTTCACCGGATGTGCCTTCACCGGATGTGACCGTAGCCGACGACGGGACCATAGACACGCTGCTCGCCTTCCTCACGACCACGTGCGGGTCCTGCCAACCGTTCTGGGAAATGATGGCTGACCCCGGGTTTTCCAGCACATTGGGTGCCCGGCTGGTCATCGTCACCCCGAGCCGCTCCATGGAAGACGAGCGCCGCGCCCGCGAATTGCTGCCCGAGGGCGCCTACCTCCACATGGGCTCCGAGACGTGGTTCGAATACGGCGTAGCCACTTCGGCCAGCTTCGTCCTCGTGCGCAGCAAGCCCGGTGGCCGGGAGCCCTGGCAACAAGCGGGCCGGGTCCTCGGCTCGGCCAGCGCCAAAGATCCCGGCGAGCTGAGGGAGCTGGTCAGGCGCTGGCAGGCTGCCGCCATGGACAGATCAGGCAACCCGGACAGATCAGGCGCCTAGGACGGACCAGGCGAAGCCGGGCCGCCGTCGAGGCGCCTCGTACCACAGTCCCGCCGGGCGGACGAAGACGGCTCACCCTGTGCGCAGCCACTACGGCAAAAGGCCTCTGACGAAGGCGGCCTGGCCCGCGTGCTGCAGGTCGTCGGCCACGACGCTGACCAACCGGACGCCGAGGGTAACCGGCGGGTCCCAGTGCCGGTCGACAACACGGTCCAGGTCACTTCCGGTCAGGCTCTTCAGGTAGTCGGCGGTGTTCTCGTACACCGCCTGGTGGTAACCGCTCAAGAGGTCGGCGCTGGCCTTTACCACCGCCACCTGGTCCGGGTTGTGCCCGTAGCCTGTGTCCCGGACGTCGAGGTCGAGAGAGAAACGGTCGGCCCACCCTTCCGTTTCCCAGATCTGGCGGCGGCCGGCAACGCCGCAGACATGGTCGTCCTGGATCCGTGTCAGGTGCCAGACAATCCAGGCAATGGAGTTGGCCGCGGAGCCCACCCTGTACGCCAGTTGGGCCGGGCTGAGCCCGTCCAACACCTCGAAGACGACTTCGCGAATGCGCCCGAAAGAATCCAGGAAAACCTCGCTGCAATCCAAATTACCGGCCTCTCTTCTGTGTGCGCCCGAGCCGACGGTGCGTACGGGATCCATGGGTAGTCCTACCCAATCGCATAGTTATCTCCGGCAACAGAGGTTCTGACAAGATCGGTTCCGTGTCAGATGCGTGGTCAATTCAGCCCAACGGTCCTCTTGTCGGCGATGTCCAGGTCTACGGCTCGAAGAACGCGGTCACCAAGCACATGGTGGCAGCCCTCCTCGGAGACCGTCCCAGCACCATCACCAACGTGCCAGAGGTTGGCGACGTTGAAATCACTGCCGGGATACTGCGGGCGATCGGTGCCGGGGTGGCCCAGCAGGACGGCAAGATCGAGATCACCCCGCCCGAAGATGCCAAACCAGAGGTGCCGCTTTCCTTCAGCGGGCTCAACCGGATCCCCGTCCTGTTGCTGGGGCCACTTCTGCACTTGACCGGCGAGGCTTTTGTGCCGGTGGTCGGCGGCGACAGGATCGGCGGGCGGCCAGTCGATTTCCACGTCCAGGCGCTCGAGTCGTTCGGCGCCGAAGTAAAGGTGACGGACGAGGGGATCGAGGCCCGTTGCCAACGCCTCCACGGGGCCATCATCGAGCTGCCCTACCCGAGCGTCGGGGCCACCGAATCGGCCCTCCTCTCGGCCGCACTGGCCGAGGGCAAGACCGTGATCCGCAACGCCGCCACCGAGCCCGAGGTGCTCGAGCTGGCCCTGTTCCTGCAGCGGATGGGGGCCAGGGTGGAACTCTCACCGGACCGGCGCATGGTGATCGAGGGTGTGCCCTCCTTGCGCGGCGCCCAGACCAGGCTGCAAGGCGACCGCAACGAGGCCTTCTCGTACCTGGTCGCCGGCCTGATCACCAGGGGGGCCGTCCGCGTCATCGGGTGCGGCCAGGACCGCCTCGTCACCGCCATCACGACGTTGCTGGCCATGGGCGCAGAGGTAAACATCGATGAGCACGGCATTTCCGCCTTCGCTCCCGACGGCCTCCACGCCGCGGCAGTGACCACCGACGTCCACCCCGGCTTCATGACTGACTGGCAGACGCCGCTTATGGTCCTGTTCACTCAGGCGGAGGGGATGTCGGTGCTGCACGAGACTGTTTACGAGGACCGCTTCGTGTACGTGCCGGCGCTCAAGGCGATGGGGGGCGAGATCGCGCTGTTCGCCACCTGCCTCGGTGGGCCGGCCTGCCGTTTCCACGACACGAGTTACATGCACTCAGCCGTCGTCAGAGGCCCGTCGAAGTTGCAGGGCACTGAAGTGGACGTACCCGATGTCCGGGCCGGGTTTTCCAGTGTGATCGCCGCCGCCGCTGCCTCGGGCCCGACGATGCTGCACGGCGTCCGCCATCTCGAGCGCGGTTACCACCGGCCCGCCGACCAGCTCCGCTCGCTGGGCCTCCTGCTCGAACCCCAGTAAGAGAAGCCCAGTAAGAGAAGCGCAGCCGGGTGGCGAAGCCCCAGTGAGGTCTACGAGGCGGGGTGAGGCCTACGAGGCGGGGTGAGTTTTCGCTCCGCCTTGCTGGATGGTGTGCGTGAGCTCGTGGGCGAGTAGCTCCTGGCCATGACTTGTACGACCATCGGGCACGCCGTCGCGGAAGAAGATATCGCTGCCGATCGTGAACGCTTTGGCCTGGACCCGGTCGTTCAGCTCCGCGGACGCCGGCCCGGTGTGCAACTTGACCTGACCAAAGTCGGCCCCAAAAGCGCTCTCCATGGCACCGCGGACCCCGCTGTCGAGGGGAGCCCCGCCGCCGCGGGCTGACCGTATGGCCGCCTCGGTCCCAGCTGCGACCTCACCGCCGGCCACGCCAACCTCGGGACCGGTCACGGTGGAAAAGGCCCGGCCCACCGTCTCGCCGGAGTCATCGACGTCGGTTGCCGGCACCGAGTTCTGGCTGGCGCCCTGGAGCGTGGCGACGACCCGCCGGGCAAGGGCGTCTGCCTCCTGTTCGTAACGGTCCCCGGCCGGCCCTACATCGAGCTTGGCCTGTCCTACCGCCAATAGTTCGCAGACGGCCCGGTTGCCGGCCAGGCGCTGAAGCGCCTCAACGCCCGTACGGCCGCCCGCCGGGAACTGGTCGCCGCTCACTGATGCCGTATAGCCGGACGCCTTCCGAAGCAGGGGAACGGCACTCGCCGTCTCGACGTCGTGGCGCCGTGCGGCGGGTGGCCCCATGGCCTGACGGGGCGGCGTCGTCGCTTCTTTGGCCACGCTCTTTGCCCGAGTATCCATGAAGATGACGGTACAACAACGCCGCTGCACAATCTACGGTCACGATAAAGCGCCGCAACGACAGAAGGACCGGCGCTGGACGCCGGTCCTTCGTCTCGCTCAAGGGGCCGGAAGGGGGGGGACCTGCCCCGAGCTGAGTCCGCTGTTGGCAGGGAGAGCCGCAGCGACTTGTTCAACTATACACGAAGAACGCGATCGGCTCCATAGTCATTTGTCAAGAGCCATATCTTTTCTACAGATAGGCTCCCACCAAGACGGGTTCGGCCTGGAGCTGGACCCCGAAACGCCGGCTCACCCCGTCGCGGACGTCTCTGGCCAGCGCCAAAACATCGGCCGCAGTGCCGCCTTCGCGCACCGTAAGGGCCAGTGCGTGCTTGGCCGATAGCGCCGCGCCTGCCTTGCGGTAGCCCCTGGCGAACCCGGCCCGTTCGACCAACCAGGCCGCCGGCACCTTCGTCCCGCTTTCGGACGCGAACGTCGGCACGTCGGGAGCGATGGCCAGGAGGGCCCGAACCCCCTTGTCGTCGAGCACCGGGTTCGTGAAGAAGGATCCGACGCTCCTGGTGTCGGGGTCGCTGGCGTCCAGGACCATCCCCTTCGCCCGGCGCAGGTCGAGCACAGCCTGAGCCGTCTCGTCCAGCGGGGCCGAGTGGCCCAGCTCGACCCCGAGGCGACCGGCCAGTTCCGCGTACCGCAATGGCTCCGACCGTCGCGACCGTCTCAACCTGAAGGCCACCTCGGTCACCACGTAGCGCGGGTTCCGCTTGAAGACACTGTGGCGGTAAGAGAACCGGCACTCGGCCGGCGACATGCGTAACAGCGAGCCCCGGCGGCGGTCCCAAACGGTGACCGAGACGATGGTCTGGGCCACCTCTTGACCGTACGCCCCGACGTTTTGTACCGGGGTGGCCCCGGCCAGGCCCGGGATGCCGCTCAGGCATTCGACCCCGGAGAGGCCTTCGGCCACGCAGTACCCGACGAAGGCGCACCAGTCCTCACCTGCGGCAACGTTGGCGACGACGGCGCCAGTACCGGTCCCGGAACCGGCGGACGGGTCGTCGTGGCCCTCGAAGGCGGGGCCAGGACCGGGGTTCGCGGCACGGCCGAGGCCAACAACGGGCCGGAGCCCAACGTCAGTCTCGGGCCGGGTCTCGATGCGGACACCCTTCATGGCCATGTGCACCACTGTCCCGGGGAAGCCGGCATCGGGTACCACCACGTTGGAACCACCCCCGAGCACGAGCACCG
The DNA here is from genome assembly GCA_035502515.1 of Acidimicrobiales bacterium. Lineage (GTDB taxonomy): Bacteria > Actinomycetota > Acidimicrobiia > Acidimicrobiales > Palsa-688 > Fen-671. Next base: position 5,102 of record DATJUH010000444.1, on the reverse strand, counting down.
GGTCGCCTGCAACCTCAGCGTCGCGGAGCGCCCGCGCCAGAGAGGCGACGTCGGCGACCTCGACGAAGGTTTTCGCCGGCCCACCGACCCGCAAGGTTGTCCAATCAGCCAGGAAAACGGGCCGGCGCGAGGCGTCGGGCGGAGGTACTGGAGACAACATGCCTCGGCTGGTAGCAGAGCTCATCCCAGGGTGCAGGTTAGGCCGTTCGGGCGCCGGCGCTGGCGCCAGCGGGGCCCGACCAGGCGCCGCCGGTCGAGTAGCACCCAGCCCAGTGGCGGGTCGGCCGGCCCTCACGGCACGCCGGGACACGTGGTGGCGAGTACCTGTTTCGGCCGTCCCTAAACTAGAGTTTTTGCCGGCCTGCCGGCCCGCGTTGCGTCCGAAACTTTCGGCGCCGTCTCGGGGACACTGTGCAACAGCTCGAACAGGAAGTCAAACTCGAACCCAGCCCGGGGTGGTTGTTGCCCCCGCTGAGCGGGGTGCTCCCCGGCGTACAGGTGGAGGCGCTCCCGGACATGGCCCTCGAGACCACTTACTACGACACCGCGGACCTGCGCCTGGCCCACCACCACCTGACCTTGCGGTTCCGCCGGCAGACCGAACTCGGGCATGGGTCACCCCGTCCTGACGCCCGCCGCACCACCGAAGTCTGGACGGTCAAGCTCCCCTCCTCGTCTCCGGACAACACCGTCCTGGCCCGGACGGAGGTCAACTGGGAAGGTGACGCCCCGGGGCACTCGCCTGGTGGCCGAAGGGGGCCGAGCCGGCGGCGGGCGACAGGCCGGGGGCTGCAGAGCCTCGACTACGAGTTCGAAAAAGTGCACCCCGAGGCGGCCCACTTTGTACAGGCCGTCGCCCTCGGCCGCCCGCTGGAACCGATCGCCCACCTCTCCAGCATCCGCCGCCGGACCGGGCTGCGCACGTCCGACGGTCGGCCGCTGGCAGAGATAGACGAGGACACCATTACCGGAAGAGACCTCCTGGCCACCCAGGAACGCCTTTCCCGTCACGGCGAGACGCCCGACGTCCGCTTCCGGGAAGTAGAGGTCGAGCTGGCCGAGGGCAGCGCTCTGGAGGTCCTCGACGCGGTGGTCAAAGCCCTCGAAGCCGCGGGCGCCCGCCGAAGCCCGGGGAGGAGCAAATTAGCGCGCGTGCTGGCGGGCGGTTCCGCCGAGGTAGACCTCGCGGACCTGCACCCGCCGGCTGAGCCAATGGCCCGGGGCCTGGAAGTGGCTATGTCGGATGTCCTCCAGGAGCAAGCCCGGTCCTGCTTGAACGGCCTGGTTGAGCACGACCCGGCGATACGGCTCGACGACCCTGACCCCGAGCACATTCACCGTAGCCGGGTGGCAACAAGGCGCTTTCGCACGATCCTGCGCGAGTTTGCCCCCCTGCTGGCCTACACCTCGGATTATGGGGACGGTCACGCCGGATTGGCCGGCGACGTCCCGAACGCGGCCGAGGCCTGGCTGGCGTCATTGCGGGAGGAACTGAAATGGCTGGGCGACATCCTCGGCTCGGTGCGCGACGGGGACGTGCGCCTCAAGTCACTGGAAGAGCATTGCGGCCACCTGCCCGCCGCCGACTCTGCGGCCGGCGACCTGTTGCTGGCGGCGGCCAGGGAGGAACGCGCTTGCGGCCACGAGCAACTGCGTGACGCAATGAACAAAAGCCGCTATCTGGACCTTCTCCGCCACCTCGACGCCCTTGCCAGTGGCCCCACCTTTCGGTCTCCCGTGCCTACCGAACTCTGGGCCCTGCTCTCCGAGCCGGCCGCCACCGGCATGCCCGCGCTGGCGCACCGGCAATGGCGGGCCATCCGGAGAGCGGTCGGCCGGCTGGGCCCGCAGCCCGCCGACGATGCGCTCCATCACATCCGGATCCAGGCCAAGCGGTTGCGGTACCTCTCCGAAGTAGCCGCACCCGTAATCCGTCCCCCGGCCAACCGGGACGCGGCCGCCCTCACGGCAAAAGCGGCCACCGATCTCCAGGACATCCTCGGGAACCTGCACGACGCCTCTGTCACTGAAGATTGGCTGCGCCGAACGGCGCCAGTGGCGGCCGCCCGGTCTGAGCCGGCCGAGCACGTTGCCGTGGGGCTGGCTGCCGGGCAACTTGTCGCCGTCGAGCGCGAGACCCGGCAAAGGTCCTGTGCCGCCTGGCCGGCGGCCTGGCGCCGGTTGAACCGCAAGGCTCACCGCACATGGGCCGCTGACGCCCGGTAAAGCCGCCATTCGGCCACCGGTTAACCGGGGCTCGTTGCAACCCTGCCAGTACCGCGGCAATATCAACGTCATGGGGCCGGGCGTTGATTAGGCGGTGGAGCCGGGGCAAAGCCAAACCGGTCTTCCTCGGCCTGGCCGTGGCCGGCGTCCTCCTGTCTTTTTCTCTGTCAGCGTGTGGGGGCCAATCAAACCAGATCACCGGGCCACAGAGCGTATCGGTTTTCAAGTTGCGCCCACAGGAGTGCCTCAACCCGCCGAAAGCCAATCCGAACCTGGCCGTTTCAACCGTCACGGTGTTGCCGTGCACGCAGCCACATGTGGACGAGGTTTACTGCGTCCTGCCCTACAACCCGTCACCGTCGAGTTCCATCGAGGCCTGCCCGGCCACGCCGCCCCGCTTCGCCGGCTCGCTCACCGAGGACTACCCGGGGGAACAGGCTCTGACCAATTACGCCAACGCCCTTTGCCTCAACGAGTTCCAGCCCTATGTCGGTTCCGCCTACACGGGGAGCTCGCTTTACTACACGTACCTGTACCCCTCGCCTCAGAGCTGGGATAATTCCCTGAAGCGGGACAGGGAAATCGTGTGCATCTTGCACACTGTGGGTGCCCCGTTGAAGCGGTCCGCCAAGGGGTCCAAACTGTAGCGACAACTGATCGGCAGGTCTTGTATGCCCCCTCCCTACGTCTCCACCGCACAGATGCTCTGCTCGTTCGGCATCTCGCCATCCCCCCTCAATGTCCTTCCATTCCGGCGAGTGCTGATAGAAGGCAAACCGGCGGCCACGATCGAAGACATGGTGCCACTGGTCAATATCCCTCCCTTCGGGATGTGCACGAGCCTGTCCAACCCGACGGTGGCGGCGGCCACCGCGGCCGCTCTCGGCGTACTCACCCCGATGCCTTGTGTCCCGGTACCCGCCGGCCCCTGGGAGCCGCCCACCCCGACGACCTTAATTGGCGGCACGCCGGCCGTTTGTGCCGGAGCCGTTTGCAACTGCGCCTGGGGGGGGATAATCAGCGTCACCTTTCCCGGCACAGTACAGACCATAGTCAACTAGGTCGGGACGCCAACCAGGCGCACAGATAGGGCGTACTGCACTGCGCAGGCCGCCAAGGCGCCCGGGGCCTGTCCGAGGAGCTTGAAACGCCGCTCAATTCGTCGTTGTCGTGAACGTCCTATTTGTTCCTTTTGCCCCTTCAAGCCTCCCGATCCTGGGAAATCAAAGGGAAATTCGGCGGAAGCGTGACCGCCCGAAGGAATCCGGGCGTGTCTGGGCGGATTTGCTCTAATGTCACGGCTGGGCAGCCCAGGTGCCCTGGTTCCGCGGTGGCCTCCCGCCTGCGGACGAGACATAACTTCACGCTCCACAGAGGGGAAGGCGAATGCCCACATACGCAGCACCGGGTGTGTACGTCGAAGAAGTCCCTTCGTCCCAGAAAGTCCTGACCGCTGCAGCCACGGCTATAGCGGCTTTTGTGGGCTTTACGGGCAGGGCTCCGGACGACGACCCGAACGATCCTGACGGCGTCAAACCGCGTCTGGTCACGAGCTGGACTCAGTTCGAGAACCTGTACGGCGGCTACGCGGCGGGCTGCATGTTGCCCATCGCAGTACGTGGCTACTTCGACAACGGCGGCACCATTGCTTACATCGTCCGCATACCAAACACGAGCCCCTCCGGGGCGCCGTCCCAACTTGCCCTGCCCGCGGCAGACAGGGTACTTGGCACGCCGCTCGAAGTAACCAGCGTCGAACCGGACGCCCCTATTTCCGTAGTTATCGCCAGCGCTGACGCTGGGCCCGAACATGAGGGGCCCAACCCGTTCAGCCTTTCAGTCGTGGAAGGTGGCCAAACAGTGGAGACCTTTGACGACCTGACGGTCACACCAGGTGACCACAACGTCGAGAAAGTCGTCAACGGCGCCTCCACCAAGGTGAAGGTGAAGCTGAACATCGACCCGAAGCTCGACGTCAGCTCCATGATCGACGTGATGAAACCCGGTACCTTCTCCCTGGAAAAGGCTGCTCCCACGCCGGTTCCAGTGAACGGCCGCCGCTTCGCCGGCTCCGAGTCGGCCCGCACCGGCATCAACGGCCTGGCCATTGCCGAAGACGTGACGATGGTCATAGTGCCCGACCTCATCACGGCGGCGACGAAAGAGGACAAGACCGTCGACCTCAACCTGTGGAAAGCCGTGCAGACGACACTGATCACTCACTGCGAGCTACACGGCAACCGCATGGCCGTCCTCGACGCCCCTCCGGGGATGAACCCCCAACAGATAAAGGAATGGCGCTCGGACGTAGCCATGTACGACTCCGCCTTCGCCGCCCTGTACTACCCCTGGATAAAGGTCGAGAACCCCAACGCCACCAACGGCGCCGACGCCGAGATCCTCATCCCGCCGTCGGGCCACATTGCCGGCGTGTGGGCCCGAGTCGACGAAACTCGCGGCGTGTGGAAGGCCCCCGCCAACGAGACCATCGCCGGATGCCTTGACGTCGAATACCCGGTGACCAAAGCCGAGCAGTCTCTGCTCAACCCGATCGGCATCAACTGCATCCGCCCGTTCGGCACCCGTGGCATCCGCATCTGGGGTGGCCGGACGCTGGCATCGGATACGGACTGGCGCTACCTCAATGTGCGGCGGCTGTTCAACATGGTTGAGACGACGATCCTCGACGGCACGCAGTGGGCGGTCTTCGAACCGAACGACGTGAAGCTGTGGGAGGGCGTAAAGAGGACCCTGTCGGGCTTCCTCACCGGCCTGTGGAGGGAGGGGGCACTGTTCGGCACCTCTGCCGACCAGGCTTTCTTCGTGAAGTGCGACGCCGAGACCAACCCGCCGCAGTCGATCGACGAAGGCAAGTT
>DATJUH010000443.1:0-21468 GCA_035502515.1 Acidimicrobiales bacterium | reverse complement strand
AACGGTCCTGGTTCCGGCGGGTGATGGCGGGAGAGGATGCCCCTTCGCTCTATCAGGCTGCCGGCCCCGAGGGGGATTGGACCGGTGCTGTTCCTGACCGCTCCGTAGTTGTCGAGGCCTGGCAAGCCTGGGGTGACGAAGTCCGCTATGCCGAACGGTACGTCGCCGGCGTGGATGACCTCGGCACACTCGGTCGCAAACGCGACGGGAGCACCATCCCGCTTCGCTCCGTGCTCGTCCACATGGTCGAGGAGTACGCACGCCACTGTGGCCACGCCGACCTGTTACGAGAGCGTATCGACGGGCGCGTCGGCCAGTAGCAAGCTCCAAGCTCCCGAGGTTCCTCGTCTACGGCTCGCCGACTGGTTCAGGCAGCACATGGCGAACGGGCCCGCCCGGGAGGCAAATCCACAAAAGCCGGGATCCGCGAGGCGTGGCTGGCCAGAGGCCGAGCTGGCGCTTGGGGTCTCCGGCCTACGAATTGGGAGTGCGCTATGTACCCTTTCATAGTGCGCGCACTCGATGACACCGAGATCAATGAGCTTGGCGGGAGCCCGCATGGCACGCGGTTAGGTGGCCGCTAATGAGCATTCCCATAGCCGGCGTCGTGAGGGGTCCTGCGTTAACGCGCTCGGCGTGAGCGTCTGATACGACCGTTGTCGGCGACTAGTGCGAAGCCTGGCGGGCGTGGCGGGAGGGCCAGAGGCTCACGACGCCGGCGTAGTGGCGGTGCGCTGTTGCCCGCCGGCGGCATCCGGAGTGGGCCTGACTCGCAACACTGCGGGGTTGAGCATCACATGTCGATCCCTCGGCCGGTGTCCGGCGCCCGCCAAGTGCGTGGGTGGCGAGCCTGCTCTCGTCGCGACACGCGCCTGTAGCTCTGCCCGCGTTGAACCTCCTGCTCGTCCCTGATGGCATACGCAAGCGAACGGTTAGCGAGTCACGGTCCGTGCTGGCGCACACCAAGCAGTCGGGCTTTATGCGGAAGCAACGTTCGGGAGCTCACCGGCTGCGCCTCATATCAAGGCGTTCGACCGGATGCGCCAGGTCAGCAACCGCAGTGAGTACGAACAGCCGCCTAAGACTGTGAGTGTGCAGCCCGAGACGGACCAAGAGCGAAGGAAGCGGGAGTCTCAGCGGGAATTGTTCGACGGTGTTGCCAGCTTGTATGACGCGACCCGCCAGAGCTACCCAGACGAGATAATTGAAGTCGTCCTGAGTACGGCTGACGTGAAGCCTGGGTCGTCGGTCCTTGAAATTGGGTGCGGGACCGCCCAGCTGACCAGACGGCTCGCCGGGCGGGGCCTGGATCTAACCGCCATCGACATCGGCCCGGCCATGGTCGCCACCGCCAAGCGCAACCTCGCCGAACCGACAGTCGAGTTTCAGGTGTCGTCCTTTGAGGACTTCCAGGCTTCCTACGCCTATGACCTCATCGTCTCCGCAACTGCCTTCCACTGGGTCGACCCCGACATCGGCTTGGCCAAGGTCGCCCGTCTCCTCCGGCCTTCCGGCTGGCTCGCTCTCCTCACCACGGGCGAACGATACGACGAGCCGCTGCGGTCGGCGCTGCGGCAGCTGTGGGCCAGTCACAACCCGGCCAAGGAGACGTTTGGCTCAAGACCTTCATGGGCCGAATCCCTACGCGAGACCGATCTCTTCGGCCCGGTCATCGAGCAAACTCACGAACAACGCCTTGAGTTGCCCGCGGCAACCGTCCACGGAGTGGAATGCACTCGCGCGACCTACCTCAGTTTCAGCAACGCAGCCCGAAAGAGATTCGCCACAGACCTTGAGGCACTCCTCCAGCCGACACCCACTCTCCCCCTCGTTCAGGAGACCTACCTCGCAATGGCGCCGGTTTTGGAGAACGACCTGGGTCTCCCGTCTACCTGATTTGTACTCGACCGGGCACTACCTGGTTTCTCCACCGTCCGGGGCGGGGACCAACAGGCGGCCACGACCGAGCCCGCCGACAGGGGAGCTGAGGTTGCCCCGATCCGAAGGGGCCCTTGATTTTCTCAGCCAGGGCTTAGCTGTCTACTACCCCACGTCTCTCAAGCCGGCGGGGTAGCTCCGTCGATAATACGAGTGTGTTCCTCACGGGCGTTTTCCTCGAGAAGCCTCGCGGGCGCAGCGCCGGCTACTGGGTGGCGATCTGGCGCTCGCGCTCCGTGGTCCGCTTTCGCCGGCTGCCTCTCGACGTCGAGGAGACCACTCGCCGCGACGCTATGCAATACGCCAGAGCGCACCCGCCGGTGGTGCGCTGGGTACAGCGCTGAGGCTTTCACCGCGGGTTTCGTCGTGCCTAATTTAGGAAGCGCTGAAACCCGCGGTGAAAATGGGGGGATGATCAAACCTCTCCGCACGCGGGGGCGGTCTGCACTCCAGTTTGCTCATCAGATCGTGTTGCAGACCGGGCGCTGGTAAGGCCGAGAATTTGCCTTTGGCTGGCCGGCCGGTCGGCTCTCCCTGGCTATTCCCAACGAACTGAGGACCGGGCCGGACTGAGACCCATCTTGGCGCGGCGGAAGCGCTGGGTACAGAATCCTCCCATCGACTAGTTCACTCGCCGCGCCCCTCATAGGAGGTAACCAGTGACGGTTGAGCAGGAGCCTGACCCGTACCAGAGCCGTTATTCACTCGAAGGGGTGAGGGCGGCGACCACGGCACCTCAAGAAGCGCTTATCGCTCGGGCCAGGGATGTGTTCGCCGCTGACGACCGGGTTTTGGCCGCCTATCTGGTAGGCGGGTTCGCCGTCGGTCAAGGTGACGCGTGGAGCGACGTGGACCTCCAGTGCCTGGTCAGAGACGAGGCCGCCGAGGATTTAGCTGCCACTTGGCGTGACGTCGCCGACGCCATTGCCCCAACTGCGCACATCCAGCCTTTTGGCCGCGGCACAGGCGGTGTGTGCATCACCCCCCATTGGCTCCATTTCGACGTCGTCTTCAACGCCGCGTCCTCTGTGGACCCGAAGAAGCTCGAGGGCATGGTCCCCTTGGTGGACAAGGTTGGGCTCCTGCCCAAGGAACCCGTCCCCAGGCCGAACCGCAGAGGCGAGCCATTCTTCCCATTGACCACGGTCGAACACTTCTTGTACATGCTCGGCAATATGGTCTCGGTCGTTGGGAGGAACGAGCTGGTACCGGCCACCAACGGCGTGATCATCGTCCGTGACATCCATCTGGTCGGGCTCCTCCTGGCTGAGCAGGGCTGGGCGACGACGCGCGAACACGCCTTCGGTAACCCGTTCCCTTTCACCAAGCGTCTGCGTACTTACCTTACCGACGAACAGAACACCCTCTTGCTCTCGCTACCCCCGCTCGTTGCCACCATCGATTCGGTAATCGAAGGCTACTTGGCCCTGGCCCGGGCGTTCCTGCCCAGGGCACGTTCATTGGCGGAGAGGACCGGTAGCTCTTGGCCGGCCGCCTACGAAGCGGCTTCGGTCTCGTACTTCGAAAGAAGTCTCGGCGTGCAGCTGTAGGCCGTCGGCAGTCATGGCTTCTTGACCGCTTCGCCCCGCGTGTCCGGAAGGCCAGTCCACGAGAGCGGGCACACTCGTCGTTGCCGGCGCGGCATCGTCGGGCGGCACCCCCCAGTCCGCCGGCGCACGACACTGGACCGCTCGTTTGGCGGCCGGCACTGTAGGTAAAGGTTGGGCCCAGCCAGGCAACGTCCCTCGGAGTACCCGAATACCTCCCCTCCTGGGCTTGCGTGCTTGAGACCAAATATATATGATTACATGTAGTCAGCAGTTCCGCTTGCTACGGGGGGACCAAATCATTCTCGATATTCCCCGGCCGAACGGCGTGGAGCCAGTACCAGCCGTGGCTGGGGCCGGGGAGTGAGCTTTGTCCATGCAGCGGGCGGCATAACAAAGGGGAAAGGAGACTGACGTGACCGAAAACGACGAAGGTTCGGAGCGCTCAGCAGGCGAAGGAACGGTAAGCCGAAGGGAGTTCCTTGGTGCTGCCGCCGCCGTTGGCGTTGGGACAGTCCTCGGCTCCCGGGCCTTACGAGGTAGTGTTCGGGCGTCCGGCCATGAAGTCGGTGCCGGCGGCCCTCTCGACACCAACCAGACCCTAACTATGTGGTCCTGGGAGGAATTGTCCCAGTGGGACAAGGTCTACCAGCAATCCGGCGTCTACCAGAAGTTCCGGGGCCTGAAGCTGACATTCCTGCCCCAGGACATCAACACCTTGGAGCAGAAGGCCATCACTGCGCTCGCCTCGGGCGTGAGCACGGGCCTGCCCAACCTCCTTCGGATCCCGATGGGCATTTACCGCGCCCTCGTCAACACGAAGGCAATCGTCGATACGACAGCACTCATAACCCCGTACAAAAACGACATCCTCGCCACGACGTGGTCATCACTGGATGTCAATGGCCGGACCTACGCTCTCCCGGATGACACCGGGTTCTGTCTGTTCGGCTACAGGTGGGACCTGTTCAGCAAGGCGGGCATAGGCAACTCGCCGGCCGAAGTGGCCGCCGCTATTCCCACCTACGACGACCTGATCACTGTCGGTCAGAAGCTCAAGTCCAAAACGGGCTCGATGCTCATGTTGTTCCCCGAGGGCTCTGATGGCCTGGGCTCACCCAACCCCTTCACCACCATGGTCATGCAGGGTTCAACCGGCTTTTTCGACCTGGACGGCAACGTTATCCTCGATTCGCCATACCACATTCAGGTCGGCGAGATATACCAAAAGATGTACAAGTCGGGGCTGACAGCAAACATTACCGGTACCGTCCAGCAGTGGGCGGCATACAAAAATGGCCAGCTGGCCACCATACCGTACCCGAACTGGCAAGACTTCGAGTTTGTGGCGTACACGCCCAGCCTCGCTTACAAGTGGCAGGTCGTGCCCCTGCCCGCCGTCACTTCTGGCAGCAAACAGATTGCGACGGCCGATGGCTGCGCCATCGTGCTGCCCTCCGGCCAACCGTCCGACCAGCTGAAGCTGGCCATGCAGGTAGGGGTCTATCTCAAATTGAACAAAGCCGCTTCGGAAGCCCACATGCGTGTCTTCTCCGGCGCTTTCGAGTCCAACGTACCGGCGCTGGTGGCGATGAAGGGTACCAAGTCGCCCATGCTGAAGGGCCAAGAGGTCTACAACATCTGGCTGCCCGACGTGCAATCCCTGAAACCTTACCCGATCTCCTACGCGTCCGTGTTCGGCACGCAGATGGCGACCGCCGTCAACAACGCCATATACAGCATCACGATCGACAACAAGAATGTCGCCACTACTCTCAAATCTGCCGCCGATAGCGTTCGCCAACTGCAGGACGAAAAGGGCCTCAAATAGGCAGAGCGTCGTCCGACCAGGACCTCGAGGTGGCAACTCTGGGCGGTCCCCGGCCTCACTTCTGTCGTGCGGCGGGCCCGAGCCGGCGCGGGCCCACGGCCAGGCGAGGAAGGCCACGGTGGCAATGACATGAACGTAGGGGCATCTGGCGAGAACCTGAGTTCCGTGAGCACGGTAGAGGTAAAGCAGCGCCCGGCGCTCAGCCGTTTGGGCCGCCCGAAGGAACAGTTCGGACGGCCCGGACGCCGGCTTTCAGCCAACAAGTTCGCCCCCTATCTCTTGATCGCACCTTTCATAATCGGCTTCCTCGGGTTGTCGATCTTCCCGATCTTGTGGTCGTTCCTGCTTAGTTTCGAAAGTTGGTCGGCCACCGCCACCACGTGGGTCGGTCTGCGCAACTACCACTTCGTGCTTACCGACCCGGCCGTGGCCACTTCTTTTGAAAATCTGATCTGGTACGTGGTCGTGAACGACGTCTTCCAGATCACTATCGCTGTCGGCTTGGCCCTGATACTCGATCTTCGGTTTATGCGGCGCTACAGTGTGGCGCTCAGCGCGGCGTTTTTCCTGCCAAATGTCGTACCGGGCGCCGCAGTGGCGGTGATCTTCGCCACGCTCCTGGGGACTAACGGGCTCTTGCCGGGTGCGCTCCACCTTATCGGCATCAACATCAATTGGCTCGGCTCCGCCTCGTGGTCGAAACCCTCCGTAATCCTGGCCGGTAGCTGGCAGTGGATCGGCTTCTGGGTCATCGTCCTGGTAGCAGCCCTCCGTGCCGTACCCGACGAGTACTACGATGCGGCCAAGGTCGATGGAGCCGGGTTGTTCCCGAGGATCTGGCACGTGTCCCTGCCGACGATCCGGCCGGCGCTCGTCTTCGTATTGACGGTCAACACAATCGGTACGATGCAGCTCTTCGACGTGCCATTTCTGTTGTTCGGGGCCGGCGGGGGCGGAGGCCCGCTCGATTCGGCTACCACCCCTGCGATACAGCTCTATAACTTTGCCTTTGGCAATGCCGATCTCGGTTCGGCTGCCGCCACCGGATGGCTGCTTACGGTGGCGATAATGATCGTGACCCTCGTGTTCCTGGGAGTTGCCCGCCGGCGGGAATGGCTATGAGAGCGACCAGCGACCTGCCTCATGTTTGGCAGCGTGCGATTGTTATCGCCATTGTCGTCGTGGCGCTCGGGTGCTTCCTGGTGCCCGTCTGGCTGACATTGGTCTGGGCCAGCTGGCACGACAGCCAGATCTTCTCCTTCCCTCCCCACTTCTTCTTCGGGCCATATCTGGGGTCAAACCTGAGCCAGCTGAATGCGGCCGCGCAAATTTGGCGTGCTCTGCTCAACTCGGTGGTCATAGGCGGCCTGACCGCCTTTGGCGCGGTATTGCTGTGCACCTGCGCCGGATATGCCTTCGCCAAGTTCAGCTTCAAGTTCAAGACCGGTATTTTTTACGTACTTCTGGCCACTGCGGCCATCCCGAGCCAGATCACGGCCGTTCCCCTCTTCATAATTATGGACCGTCTCGGGTGGATCAACAGCTACCAGGCCGTGATCATCCCCGCCATCGCCCCGGCGCTCGGGCTTTTCTACATGCGCACGGCCATCTCCCAGGTCGTTTCCTCGGAGATGCTCGAGGCGGCCAGGTTGGATGGCGCGGGCGAGCTCAGGATCGTGCGCAGCATGGTCATGCCGGTCGTCCTACCTGCGGCCGCATCCCTTGGTATCCTGCTCTTCAGCCTGAGCTGGAGCAACCTGTTCTGGCCCCTGGTCGTACTGAGGACCAACAGCATGGCTACGATCCCGGTGGCCCTGGCCGGGCTGATCGGGACTTATGACCAGCCGTACGGGCAGTTGATGGCGGGGGCGGCCATCGGAGTCGTCGTCCCGATGATCTTTTTCTTCGCCCTCCGCAAGTACTTTATGCGGGGCGTGGTTCTCAGCGCTTCCCGGGCACAACGATGAAGGGGCGGGCCGGGCCCGGTCCCGTCGGGCTGCGCTTGTGGCGTGCCGGGCCGCCCTGGACAGCCTGGGGCATATCGAACGGTGGCAGTCTTGTACTTGTATTTACGGCGGTAGGGGACCAGCGACAGCCGAGAGGCAATGGAGGTGCATGAGGTGGAAACGGTCTCGTTGCGTAATGGCCAGGTCGAGGTCGAGCTGGGCAGGGACCACGGCGAGCTCATTACCGTGCGGCACCGGGGCCTGGATATCGATCTGGTGACCGAGCCACGCCTGTGCGAAAACTTTCGGATCCTGCTGCCCCTTCCTCACCGCCGGGGTCACTATATAGAGGGGAGCCGGCAACAGCTGGCCAGGATGGACGTCGGCCCAGATGGCGACGAGGCAGTGCTCGAATGGACGGGGCTCACGAGCAGTGAGGGCACCTTCGACGTCGCTTTCCGGCTACGAGTCCAAGTTGGCCCGGACTGTGTCGAGTTCCGTGCCTCGGTCGAAAACAATACGTCCCTCACCGTGGAAGAGGTGCTCTGTCCCGCTATCGGCGGTATCGACGGGCGGGAGACGCCCGGCGAGTGGCGGGCCCATCACGCGAACTGGGTTGGCACCGGGGTCGAATGGCCCGTTTACGAGGAATTCCCGGGCTCTTACCTCGGCCCCGCCGAGCCGGTGTGGTTCGCAGAGTACCCGCGGCGGATGTCGATGCCGTGGCTCGACATCTACGACGCCTCCCGCCGGGTGGGTGTGACCCTAGCCGACCTGGACGAGCGGCCCGCCGGCGCGATTAGCGCCGTTTACGCTCAACTGTTCCCTTGCACGGCTTGGCGGGGTGGTCGCCAGTGTTGGCCGAGCCGGCACGAGGCCGGTGAGGAACCGGTGGCCATGACGCTTGGATGGTCTCGTTTTCCCTTCGTCCGGCGCGGCGCCCGATGGGAGGCCGCGCCCGTGACATTACGCTTTCACACTGGGACATGGTGGCAAGCAGCCCAGCATTACCGGCAGTGGTTCGACCAGGTCATGCCCATCCCGGTCGACAAGCGCAATAGCTGGCTCTCCAAGCAAGATGCCTGGCAATCCACGATCATCAACTATCCAGAGGGCACGGTCAACGTGCGGTTCGAGGATCTGCCGCGCCTCGCCGAAGCCGCCCGTAGCGCCGGTATTCACGTCTTGCAGCTCGATGGTTGGCATGCCGGGGGCATCGACCGCAACTACCCCGATTACCGGCCCGACCCCGTCCTCGGCTCCGAAGGGGACCTCCGTTCGGCCATTGCCCGTTGCCGTCAACTTGGTGTCCATGTACTCCTCTTCGCCAACCTTCAGTGGGCGAACATCGAGACGGGCTGGTACCGGGACGAGCTCGACCGCTATGCGGTCAAGGACCCACGTGGCTTCGCTCGCAACACCGTGGGCTGGGAGTACCACACGCTGCTCGGGCTGGCCGGCGAGTGCGAGTCCCGCATGGTGGTCATGGACCCGGCCCATGAGGCCTTCGGCCAGATAATCACGCGACAACTCCAGGGCGCGATCGACCTGGGGGCGGACGGCCTCCAGATCGACAAGCTCGGCGCCGGCTTGGCCGTGGACTATGCACCCGGGCTCCCAGCCGGCGCCGACGAAGCCGTGATGAAGGGCGCGTGGGCCGTCCTCGAGCGCCTTTACCGTCAAGTTGTGGCGCGGCCCGGCGAGCTGGCGCTGGCGGGGGAGTCTCATTGGGATAGAGCCATGCCCTTCATCGACGCGTCGTACTCGCGCTTTTTCAGTGAAACCCACCTGCCCACGACGGCAGTCGCCTTCCCCGAGTTCTGCCAGACGAGCTGCATCGTCGGCAAGTTCGACCGCTCCATGGTGAACAACTGCGTCCGTTATGGCCACGTGATCAACCTCGAAATGGGCTGCCTTCATGGAAACGCGTCGGACGCCCCGGAGCTGGCTGGCTACGTTAACACTGTGTTGTCATTGCGTCGTCAGCTCAGCCCGGTCTTGTGGGACAGCCGGCTCGCCGAACCAGCCGAGGTCGGTCTCGAGCTGGAGACGGACGAGAGCCTGCATTGCTCGGTCCACCGTAGCCTCGGCCAGGCCGGGGGAGCGGTAGTCCTGAACCACTTCCAGACCGTCCCTCTCAAAGGTCACTTGAAGCTCGGGTCACTCGAAGGTGAGCTACGGCTCTTCCGGCCGGGTGAACCGGCTGAAGTCGTGGGCACGGAGGTAGATGTGAGTGTTGCCCCCGACGAGCTCGTCGTTATCGCCTGGGGTGCGGCGCAGTGATCCCCGGCAGCGCGCCTTCTGATGGCGCCGTGACTCCGGGTGCAGTAATCGCCGGCAATAATTTCGCCCGGCCCCGTCAATCCTGGGTGAGCATGGTCGACATCGCCTACAACGGCCTACTGGAGGCCATCTCGGAGGGCCGGCTCGGTGGCGGGTCCCGTCTCGACATCAAGACGGCCGCGTCTCAGTTGGGGATGAGCGCCACACCGGTGCGGGAGGCGCTGGCCCGGTTGCATACGCAGGGGGTGATCAGCCTCGATGCCAACCGCGGTTATCGGGTGGCGGCGGCCCTTAACGAAGTGGAGTTCCATGAGCTGTACGCCGCTCGTCGTGTAATTGAGATCGGCGCCCTCCGTGCCGCTCGCTCCGCCCACAGCGGCCGCCCACGGGTCAAGGCCTCCCCGGACGAGCTCAAACAGCTGTCGGAGCTCGAACATATGGCCCGCTCGTCTCCCCACGGCCCCCGTTATGCGGACTATTTCGATTTCACGCGCGCCGATGCCCAGTTCCACGCCACAGTCATGGCTTTGGCGAAGAACCCCTTCCTCGAAGCGAGTTGGAAGGCCCTCAACTTCCACCTTCACGTCTCACGGCTCTACGCCGGGGCGGGCGTAATTGACTATGCGGAAGCGAAATTGGAGCATGGCGCCATCCTCGAAGCGGTCGCCGCCGGCAATTACAAGGAGCTGATATTGGCTTGCCAGAACCACATCGACAATTCGGAAGCGCGGCTGGCGAGGCTTGTGCGGTGACTGTCGACCAGCTTCTCGCCGACCAGGCGGCCGGCACGTCGCCCTCTCCGATCGAACGGGTGGTCACGTACAATCTTCACGTCCCGCTTCGGCGCCAGATCGCCGATGCATTGTACGTGCGCACTCACTGGAACATCCCTGTCGTGGAAGTCTCGACCAGCGACGGCCTGACCGGGACCGGGTACTCGGGGATCTGGGAAGGACAGGATCTCGTCTTGAGTTCCATCGACAAGTACATGGGACCGCTCATTACGGGGCGAGACGCCCGTGCCATAGGCGAGCTATGGGACGCCATGTACTGGTCGCCGCTGCACTGGGTGGGACGGGCGGGAGTCACCCACATCGGTCTGGGCATGGTCGATATGGCGCTATGGGATCTAGCCGCTCAGCGGGCGGGCATACCGCTTTGGCAACTGCTCGGCGGTCGCCACCGCCAGGTCGAGACGTACAACACCGACGGCGGATGGTTGAACTTCACGGTCGACGAACTCGTCGAAGACACATTGGCCATGGTCGAAGCCGGCTGGAACTCGGTGAAAATGAAAGTGGGTGGCCCAGATCCGCGGGTCGACGTCGAACGGGTCAGGCGTGTCCGGGAAGCACTGCCAAAAGACGTCAGCCTCATGGTTGACGTAAACCAGAAATGGGATCTGATGACCGCCCGACGGTGCGCGAGTGAGTTTGCCCGCCTGGACGTCGGCTGGATGGAGGAGCCCTTGCACCCCGACGACGTAGTAGGGCACGCCGCTCTGTGCGCGAAAAGCCCTGTTCCTATAGCCCTCGGTGAGAATGTCTACAGTGCAGAAGCGTTCGCCAACTTCTTGGCCCTCTCCGCGGTTGACATCGTTCAAGTCGACGTCACCCGGGTTGCCGGTATCAGCGAGTGGTTGCGGGTGGCCAGTGCCGCGCAGTCCGCGGCCCGTGCCGTGATCCCTCACGCCGGTGACATGATGCAAGTCCACCAACACCTGGTGGCCGCTACCAGTCCCGCACGAGTACCTATGATCGAATATCTCCCGTGGGGGCTCGAAGTTTTCGAGCACCCTGTCCAATTGGCGAAGGGCACCATCACGCTGCCGTCCAAACCGGGGGCGTCGTCCACGATCGCCAAAGACGCACGCCGGCGGTACAAGGACTAACGGCTGCCTTATGGACGCGAAAGGTGTCACGCGTGCTCTCGAACGTGTCGGGGCCGAGCACGTTTTAGCGGCGACAAATCTTGTCAGGACAGGGCGCGTTTACGACCTGGGGCTGGACCTGAACTCGTCAGTGCCGCAAGGGCCCTCGGGAGAGTTCGACCCGTTCTCGTTCCGCTGGGTGCACCTGCCCGAACCCGGACATGAGGGGTTGTACCAATATGCGGCGGAGTCCGTCGGGGGCACGCCGCATATCGGTACTCACATTGACGGTCTGATGCACGCGACGTCGGGCATGACGATGTTCGGGGGGTGTGACTTCACCGAAGTGTTCAGCGCCGATGGGTTCAAGAGCGATGGTATTGGTTCTGTCGCCCCGATCGTCACGCGGGCAGTGGTGCTCGACATTGCGGCGCGCGTCGCCGACCCGCTGCCCGACGGTTACGAGGTGGGCGTCCGCGACCTCGAAGGCGCCGCGCGGGACCAGAAGGTCCAGCTTCGGCCGGGCGACGCGGTGCTTGTGCGTACCGGAAAAGTGCGGGAGTACGGCGTCGACAACGAGGCCTACCAGAGGGCCCAACCTGGCGTCGGCGTGGACGCCGCCATCTGGTTGTTCGACCGGGGGATGGCCGTCCTCGGGACGGACACCACCGGTACCGAGCCGCTACCGTTCACCGATCCCGGTCGGACAACCCACCAGGCCATGCTGGTAGAGCGAGGTGTGCATCTCATCGAAAACCTCAATCTCGAAGAGGTCGGACGCGACGAAGTCAGTGAGGCGATGTTCGTGTGCTTGCCCCTCCGCTTGACCGGCGCCTCCGGGTCCTGGGTGCGGCCAATTGCCATCGTCTAGCTTCGGCGTCGCCTTCGCCGGCGCGGGGGTGGTCGCCGAGCTCCATCATCGTGCGTTGGTGGCCAACGGGGAGGCGAAGTTGGTCGGGCTGTTCGACCCTGACCACAAGCTCGCCGCCGGCAGGTCCGGCGAGTGGGGCGTGCCCGCCTACCCGGACCTCGACGAGCTCGTCAATTCGCCTGGAGTCGATGCCGTATTCGTGCTCTCACCGAGCCACTCACACGAGGACGTGGCAGCCAAGGCGCTTTCCGCAGGCAAGCACGTCCTCGTCGAAAAGCCCGTCGCCAGCGCGCCAGGCTGCGCTCACTTGATTGAGATGGCTGAAAACTGCGGCCTTGTCTGCATGCCCGGGCACAACTACGCCTACCAACCGGAGTTCGGACGGCTGCTGAGGATGGCGCGGCGCGACGAACTCGGCGAAGTCCGTGCTATGTGGGTCGTTTATGTCCTCAAGCACGAAGAGGAGCTGGCTGCCAGGTATTCGGGCGTACTCGAAGAAGTCATGGTCCACCACTCCTACCTGACCTACGCCATGCTCGGGCGACCGGCACGGATCTACGCCGGACGGGCTGATCCCGGCTGGAAGAAGCTGGCCGATGACGACCAGGCCTGGATGGTCTGGGAGTACGAACCCCGGACGGTGGCCCAACTCTTCGCCTCCTTCGCCATGGATGACGACACGTCGGACCCGTGGACATTTACGGTGAAGGTCCTCGGTACCGGGGGCGGCGCCACCTATTCCTGGAGGAGTGCCACGCTGGCGCGGCGGTTATCTGGCTCGCACCGCTTTCCGTTGCCTTCCTACGAGGAATCTTATGAGCACGAGCTGCAGGCGTTCCTGAAGGCGGCCCGGGACGGTGACGTCGCGGCGATCGTCTCTCCTATGGAGCACGCACTTGCGGTCGCCGAGTTGATGTCCGGGCTTGACCGGGTAACGTCGGGCGACGGGGGACGTCCCGTGTCAGGCCTTCTCGACCTTTCCTGAGCGGCTTGGCCCGTCCTATAGCTCCCGGCGTTGAAAACTGAACAACCCCGCGGCCAGCACTGCCGAGAACCAGACAACCACCCACAAGAGGTAGGCCCATGAGGGCGGGCTCTGAGCAAAGAACGGGTTGCCCTTGTCCGATGTGGCCACCGCTTGGGCCAGGAACGACTGTGGCTCGAGATAGTAAATGGCGCCACGCCACAAGCCATCAGTGGGAAATATGTACCTCGAGACCTGGCCGACCGTCTCGAGTTCGCTGATGTCGAAGTCGGCTCCCAGCGTGCCGACTACCCCGGCCAGCCAGGCCCCGCCGAACAGCGCGATGCCGATCACACCCGCCGCAATTGCTGATATCCGGGTGCTCAGGAGCAGCGCCAGTGTGAGCAGCAGTGCCCCTTCTGCGAAGAGGTAGGCCCACACCGCCGCGGGGTTCGGCGGTAAGTAGCCGCTGACCCAGTCCACGACGGCCATTTCCAGGAAGGATACGACGGCCGAATAGGCCAAAAGGACCGCCGTCAGGCCCAACCACTTGCCCACCAGGATCTCGCTCCGGCGGACCGGGCGGGTGACGACCGAGTAGAGGATGCCGGACTCGATGTCGGCCGAAATTGCCGGCGATGCCATCGCGGACGCGCTCAGCGCCACGACGAAGCTGAACATGAACATGAACAGGATCAGCGACTGAGGCACCGCTACCCCGACTTCCCCGGACGTGATGTGGTGAGTGTGGCTGAGGCGATCGAAGCCCCAGGCGCTCAGCCCCACGAGGCAGAGGGCGATCGCTGCGCAGGCAGCCACGATCCAACGGCGCACCGACTCCCGGATGGTGAGGCGGGCAATTATCAAAGTTGCGCCCACGGCGACCTCAACAGCTCGATGAAACGCTCTTCGAGGCTTTTATGATCGGGGATCACGGCCTCGACCCGGCCTCCGATACCGACGATGGCGTCGACGAGTTCGGGAATGAGCCGAGGGCCCACCTGGTCGACGGTCAGCCATTCGCCTTCGGGCCTCCAATTGCCGAAGCGGGCGAAGTCCCGCCACCACCCGTCGCCCAACCCGGAGATCTTCAGTCGTACGCTCGAGGCCCGACCGACGAGCTCGGCCAATGTGCCCATGGCGACAGACCGTCCGTGGTCGATCACACATACCCGGTCGCACACCTGCTCGGCCTCCTCGAGGAGGTGGGTGTTCAAAAACACGGTGGTCCCCCTCGAGCGAAGGTTTCGGATGACCTCACGGACGTCGTGACGGCCGAGCGGGTCGAGGGCGCTGGTCGGCTCGTCGAGGACGACGAGTTCAGGGTGGCCGAGGAGGGCAACGCCAAGGCCGAGCCGCTGCTGCATCCCTTTCGAGAAAGTGCCCACCTTGTCGTTCCCTCGTTCCGAAAGACCAACCGTTTCCAGGGTCACCTCTATCGAACCCCCGAATTGTGCCCGGGGCAACTGCAACAACTGGCAGTGCAAAGCCAGTACCTCTCGCGCCGACAGCCAGCTCTGGTACCGGAACAGCTCTGGCAAGTAACCGATCCGTCTTCTCGTCTCGCGGTCGCCCGCGGGAGCACCTAGCACCATTGCCTCTCCCGAAGACGGTCGTATCAGCCCGAGCAACAGCTTTACCGCAGTGGTTTTGCCGGCCCCGTTTGGTCCCAGAAAGCCAAAGACTTCACCGCGGCCGACCGTCATCGACAGCCCCCGCAATGCGACGGTCCCCCGGAACTCCTTGCGTAGCTCGATCGTGTGGACGGCCGGCGATACCGGCTCGCCTGGCTGCGCCTTGCCGGTGTCTAAGTTGGCGACGTCGTGGTCGGGTCGCCAGCTGGCGACGGCGTCAGCCGACCTGTTCAGCGACACTGCGGAGGTCCTGTCCGTTGAGCAGTCCGGCGACGATGTGGACCTCGCCGTTTGCCGCCTCCCAGATGGCCGCGGCCGCGTCGTTGCCTTTGTCCGTCAGCAATACCGCCGGCGAGCCACCGACCTGGATCGTGGCCGAGTTGGCTCCTC
Organism: Acidimicrobiales bacterium; assembly: GCA_035502515.1. Taxonomy (GTDB): domain Bacteria; phylum Actinomycetota; class Acidimicrobiia; order Acidimicrobiales; family Palsa-688; genus Fen-671. Next base: position 6,194 of record DATJUH010000443.1, on the reverse strand, counting down.
TTGGTGCCGGTACCGGCAGCGTAGTCTGCAAGTTGCCAAGGACCTGGAGTTCCTGCGCCAGGCCAGGCGGCATCCCAGGTTGGGATAACAGGAACTTTTCCAGCTGGCTCGTTGTGGCTCCCGTCGAGGTGGCCACCGGCCTGGCCATTGTCAGGATGGCCAGCGGGTCGATGCCGGTGCCGGCAGTGGCGCCCGCGTACGTGACGCCGATGCCCGGCCCGAGCGTGGCGACGAGCGAACTGCCGGAAAGGCCGTGCCCGGCGTTGGGGCCGAGGACGATAGTGGCGGTGAGCGTGGGGACTACCAGAAAGCGGCTGGGTGAGGAAATCCCATCGGGGAGCGTCGACGGCAGGGAGACTGATAGGCCAGTGCTCGCTTCAGCCTCGCTGAGCGACGCTACTTGACGCCCGTCTCCGCTGGAGGTCCAGTGCAACGTCCCGAACGGGAGCGTTTCCGAACCAGACGGCCGGGCAAACCCCAGCAGTTCAGACGGGGAATCGATACCCAGCACCCCGGCGATGGCCCTGATGTCGGCCGAGTTGACCGCCACCGGGGCGACCTTCGTAGGTGCGAATACCGTTGTGCTCAAAGTCGCGGCGGCCGCTACTCCGGCCAACACGGCCCCGGCCAGAGCCACCGTCGCTCCGGTACCCGCTGAAGTGCCCATCAGGCGCCAATAGCGTGGCCTCCGGGCCTGCACGTCGGTTCGATTTTCACTGGCTCTCGAGAGCCGCCCCTGATGACGCGCCCACGCCAGATCGCCGTCCGAGAGACTCACGGGTCTGGCGAAAACCCCTGCCGCGAAAGAGGCATTGCTGGAGATCTCGGCATTCCGGGCCCGGCACCGGGCGCAGCTCGACACGTGCTGAGCCTCGCCATCGGCCACGGCCAGCGGCTCGTCTGTGAGCCGGCGTAGAGTGCCGTCAGGGACGTGTGGCACGTTCAAGTTCCTTTCGTAAAGCGGCTTCGGCGCGCCGCAGCATCGTCCCCACCTGGCCCACCTTGACGCCCATGGCGTCGGCGACCTCCGCATAGCTGAGGCCGCTGTGGCGCAGCACAAGGACGGCGGCGGAATGACGCGGTAGATGGGAGAGGGCCGTTCGGACGCTGGATCCCTCGTCCCGGTCAATGGCCAGGTCCTCGGGGCCGGCCGGAGAGCGGTCGAGTGGCTGGCGCTTGTGCCGCTCGCCGCTGCGCTCGCGACTGCGAACCGCGTTCAGGGCCTGATGGGTGGCCGCGATCCGGGCCCAAGCAGCTGCGTGCTCCGCCAAGTGTGGCTCCGGGAAGCGTCTCTGCACCGCTATCAGCACTTCCTGCGCCACATCTTCCGCGAGGTGAACGTCTCGTACCACTCCGTACGCAATCCGCACCAGGACCGGGTACTGGGCGCGAAAGAACTGCTCGAAGCTGCCGGCCGCCGATGTCGGCCCGGGCCGGTAGGGCATGGTGCCCGTTCCCATCCTCACTGACTATTAAGCACCGCCCGGGCCAGGTTTGTGACACCGGGGCCGGCGCCCGCTGGCCAGAGCGACCGGCCGGAGGTGACACGGCTCACTTTCGCTCGTCCTCGGGCTCGTCGCTCCGGGTGCCAGAATGGTGTGGTGACCCAGCCGCGTGGCCATGGTCAGGAGCCAGACGCTCGTCCGGCACCGTCCGGTCCGGCACCGTCCGGCTCGGCCGCACCCGGTCCGGCGCGCCTCCCCGCCACTGGTGCGACCCGGCAAAGCCGCCTGACCAAGCAAGTCGTTTTCATGATGCTCATTGGCTGGCTCGTGGTGGTGATCTTGGTCGTTGTCCTTCTTTCTGTGACGTGAGGCTTCTGTGACGCAATGGGGCGAGCCGCGGGGATAGGCCTCCAGGCCCCGGCTCATTGGTGGCGGCTCATTTGTGGTGGCTCATTTGTGGTGGCTCATTTGTGGCGGCTCTCTTCGGAGTGCTTGCGCCGGTGGTGCACCTCCAAGGCCAGAAGGGCTCCGCACAACAAGCCGACCACGAAGCCGGAGCCGCCCCATTCGAGCCGCAACCAAATACCGCGAAAGAGCAGTAGGGCGAGGAGGATGACGACTACGACGATCAGGACGATGGTAAGGGGGCGGAAACGCTCCATCGGGGACTCCTTCCTGTATTCATCCCTTCTACACCCTCCGTCCGGGGCGGCAGCGAGCAGAGGGCGAAGCCCAGGCGTCCAGGGCTCGCTTTTGAAGCCATATCGATCCCCCTCCCTCTCGATGAAGCGGACGGTGTCGGTGCGTGGCGAGCGCAGCGGGAACTGCTCGGACGACGCGCCGCCGCTGTCACCAACCTCGGTCTAGACGCGGTCCGGTACCACGGCGACGGTACCGACTTGACGATCGGGCTGGTCCCGGGCGCCCAATGGCATGGGGGGAGCCTCATCACCAAGGCCAGGGTCGTCACCATGCCCAACCTCCCTACCGAAGAAGTGTTCACCAGCCCCGACCGGGCGCGCGCCGACGGCAGGCTCCGCTTGACCCGGCCCCTGGTCATGCCGGGGACAGGCGGAATGGTCGAGGGCCTTGCGGCCACCTTGGAGGCTGGGCGCATCGTGGACGTCCATGCCGACCGTGGGGCTGAGGTGGTACAGGCGCAACCGGGCACGGACGAGGGGGCGCGGTCCCTGGGCGAGGTGGCTCTGGTCGACCATGACTCCCGGGTACGAGCGGCCGGAGTCATATTCCACGACACGCTTTATGACGAGAACGCCGGTTCCCACGGTGCATGGGGCCAGAGCTTCCCATTCGTCCTGGCGGACTGGCGAGAAAGGTCCCCGAGCAACTCTTCGATGCCGGTCTCAACCGTTCGGCTGTGCACACCGACATCGTTATCGGTGGGCCGGGAGTTGACTGGATGGCCTTACCGCCGATCAGACGGTCATCCCCCTAATAAGCGACGATCATTGGGTGTAGCCGGTGTAAACGATGTGGTGCTCGGGTCAGTGCCCGATGGAAATGCTGCTGTAGACCGGGACAGAGTCGCTATAGACGATGGTCTGGTGATTGAGGACTGTACTGTTCGGCAAACCCAGTGCGATGCACTGGCCGGGTTGCGGGCAGCTGACCTGGGCCAGCCCCGACTTGTGGTTTATCGCCGCCCTGTACCAATTTGACCCGTCGTCGGCGCTATGTAAAAGCCCGAAGGGCCCTGACAGCCAGCAATCGTCAGCCTGCGGGCAACTAAGGTCGAAACCTGTTGCCCCCGTGTTGATGCTGTAACGGGCTCTTGCGTCTGGCTGCCCGGGAGTGTAGTCCCAGGTGTAGCTGCCGATATAAACCGGGGCTACGCGGTGGATCCGCCATCTGCGGCCGCCGTCGGAAGTCGAAGCTACGGTCGCTTGCCAATTGACTGCGTCGCGCAAGAGGCAGCCGTCCGGCGGGCAGCGCCGTGGTAATTGGGCTGCGCTCTCGAGGCTTTCGGTATATGTGCTGCTGCCGAACACCACGCAACTCGAAGAGCTTGCGCACGAAATGGCGGTGATTGTCCCGGGCTCTCCCGATGGGCTGAGGGTAGGCGCTATGCCGGGTACTCGAGATGGCGTCCAATTGTGGCCGCCATCGGTGGTGACGAGGGCAATGGTGGGACCGGACTTGGCGAGAGGGGAAGCAATAGCCAGACAATGATCAGCGCTGGGGCAGGAGAACGAGGAAATACTGAGGTCGGCGGCAAAACTATGGACATACCAGTTGGCACCACCATCGCTGGTGGAGGCGAATTGTTGCGGATGGCCGGGCCCGAGGTAGCTGCTTTCCGTCACGAGGCTGCAGGCGGACACGGTCGAACAGTCAAACGTCATAACGTTGGCCGGAGCGCGCAGCGGGCTTACCAGCCAACGGTGGCCGCCGTCATCGGTGGAAACGAACTCGTTTTTGTTGCCCTGGTAGCCGACGCCAACGCAAGTCATGGCCCGGGGGCACGATAGGGGCGCGGTGAACTGCAGGCCCAGCGGTAATGCCAACGACGACCAGGTCCAGCCGCCGTTATCAGAGAAATAAACAGAGTTGTAATAGTTGGGGTATGGACCGACGGTCGTCAGCACGGTCTGCGCCAGCAGGTAACAGGCACTAGTGGCCGGGCAGGTCAAGTAACCGGGTGGTACCTGTCTGCTGCCCTCCTTCCACAGAGGCCCCTCGATGTAGCTCACTAATCGAAGCCCGCCGGGAAGGGCCCGAGTGCCGGCCGGGGGCACTCGACGACTGGCCAGGTGGCTCGGTTCCCACCCCGTAGTGAACGTCCCGGGGGCACGGTTCGTACCGTTTACCGACGAAAGCGCCAGCGTCAGCGCAACGGCGACGGCAGCCAGAGCGCCCAGCAACGCCAGCACCGGCCGGGTGGCGAGCCGGCCTGTGCCTGTCTTCTTGGAGCCGAACGGGGCCACAATGGCCGACCTCTCTTCGGAGGCGGCGGCCATTACCGCCGTCCACGCTCTGGCGCGAGCGTCCGGGGACGGTCGTGGTATGTCCGCCCGGAATCGGCTCAGCAGTTCAATTTCATCGACCACGCCTGCCTCCAGCCCGTGCATCGTTGGTTGCGAGGTCCAGTGAGGCCAGTCCGGGCCGCGCCTCGGCCACATCCACCTCCACGTCGGGCGGTTGTAACCGCGCCCGTAGTGCGTCCCGGGCCCGCCAGAGCCGGGAACGGACGGTGCCCTCTGCCAGCCCTAAGGCCACAGCTATCTCCTGGTGAGTAAGCCCACCCCAGGCATGCAGCAGCAGTACCTCCCGCTGTCGGGCCGGGAGCGAGGCCAGGGCCTGGCCAATGCCCGCCGCCAGCCCGGAAGCGGCCACCTGCTCGTCCGGCCCTTGGGCATCACCGGCCCGCGCCGGCTCCGCCAGCAGGCGAGACCCGAGACCGAGGAACCGCTGTTCGGCGCGCCATTGCTCTCGCACCAGGTTGCTGGCTATGCCGAGGAGCCACGCCCGGGCGGGTGCCACATCTGGGTTGAAGCTGTGACGACGCCGGAAGGCGGTAGCGAACGTCTCGGCGGCGAGGTCGTCGGCTAACGGCACCCCGAGGCGACGGGCGATATAGCGGTGGACGGCCTCAAAGTCGGCTTCGAAGCACCGCTCGAAGTCCGCCGGCTCAACAATCGACGCGTTCTGCCCACTGCGAGAGTGAAGCTCGTCGCGCCGGCTCACACCTAATGATTGTCACTTCGCTCGTCTCCGTTCCCGGCAAAGGCCACGATGCCTGTCAAAAGCCCGCTCGACGCTGGCCACGGCCGTGCGGGGGGGCCTTGCCCTGGCCGCCGGGCTGTGTTCAGCTTTGAGGTTGCAGTGGTGGGAGCACCTCGCCGGGTTGGCCACCTCGGGACGGATGGCGAGCTTCTTGCCGCAGCATTGGCGCCCGGTGTCCATTGGCATCGCTACCGTTCGTCGTAGCTGTGATTACACAGCGAGGAGGCAAAAATGAAGTACTAGATGTTGATCTGCGTGGATGAATCCAGAAAGCCCACTCCGGAGGAGGCGCAACGCCATCGAACGGGCTCCCGGGACTGGGCGGGCGAGATGGACAGCCGGGGCGTGCGGTTGCAGGGCAACGCCCTGAGGCCTGTCCGGGAGGGAAGGACGGTACGCGTCCGTAACGGGGAAATACTGGTGGCGGACGGCCCCTTTGCCGAGACAAAGGAGCAGATCGCCGGGTTCGACATCCTTGAGTGCACCGATATCGCCGAGGCGGTCGCGGTGGCATCGAAGCACCCCATGGCCGAATATGGGTCCGTCGAAGTGCGGCAATTCTACGAACCCTGATGTCTGAGACCCCCCGGGGATTCTCGCTTCGGGGGCTGAGGTCGGGCCCGGCCAGGGCGGCTCCGGCCGACCTCATCCAAGGCTGCCCAGTTGGCCGACCAGGGCCTCGGGATCTTCGCAGCTGATGACCAGCTGGTCGAAGCGCTCGCCTTCCAGCTGTACACGGATGCCTCTCGGGTGGTCATGGTGGACGACGGCGAAGGTTTTCATGTGGTCGGGCCCACCCGAAAAGGTGCCGATGGCAAAGCGCCCCGGCCAGCCCGCGCCGATGACTTTCAGTCCCGGTACGGCGTGGACGGCGTCATCGACGACGTCGACGGCTCGCACAGACGAGACCGGGACCTTGACGTCGCCATGAGCGGCCTCGGCTTTTTCGACGTTGCTGAGCTCCACAACCAGTTCGTCACCCTCTCGGGACAGTTTCGCCAAGGC
>DATJUH010000442.1:0-4550 GCA_035502515.1 Acidimicrobiales bacterium | reverse complement strand
GACCGCCAGGGCGACCGGGCCGCCAGGCAAGCCCGCGAGCAAGGGGCCGGGTGGGCCGAGGTGGGGCGGGCCGCCGGCGTCAGCGCCCAGGGTGCCCAGCAGCGCTGGGGCAAGGCCGGGTGATGTTCGAGCAGTGAAAGTACGTAGATAAGTGTGCACGTACTTCCTTCCTTCGTCCGATCGCTCCTTCATTCTTGAGGACTGGCTGAGAGCGGTTCGCCAGCGAGGCGATGCGACCAATACTCCGCCACGAGAAAACCCACGTCTCAGTAAGTACGTACCCACGTACATACGCTGGCACGTGTTATCATCGGCCAATGATCGTGGCGGTTGCGAACCTCAAGGGCGGGACGGCCAAGACCACAACCGCTGTTTACCTCGCCCGTGAGCTCAGCGCTGTCGTTGTGGATGCCGACCCGCAGGGCTCCGCGCTTGGGTGGTCGGTAGCAGTGGCTGAAGACGGTGGCAGCCTTGGGATTGAGGTGGTCCATCTGCCCGACCCGAAGCTGGCCGCTCGGCTCCCTAAGGCCGACCGGTTAGTGATCGACTGCTCTCCTCGAGATCACCGGGTAACCGATGCCGCGATCGCTGTGGCCGATCTCGTGGTCGTCCCCACTGCGACCACGGCCGCGGATATGGAGCGGACCTGGGCGACGCTCGACCTGGCGACGCAGATCGGTACCCGTGCAGCCGTCCTATTAGTCAAGGTCCGCGCCGGGACACGGTCATTGGCAGCCGCCCTCGAGGCCCTCGGCGATGAGCACGTAACCGTCTTAGACGCCTCGATCCCCCAGCGGGAGGCCCTAGCCGTTGTCTGGGGCCAACCGCTTACCCAGGACCCCTACGGCTACGACCGTGCTGCCGCACAGATCAAGGAGCTGGTTCGTGCCTGATCTAATCCACCGCGAGGTCACCTGATGCCCACCAAACCGAACATGCGCCGCCGCAGCACCAAAGTTGCCACTTCCGTTGGTGAGGACGCTCTGCAAGCGCCGGTGGGCTCCCGCCAGGCTCACGCCGAGCCTGTCCGGCCCAACCCGTACCCGCACCGGCTCTCCGTCGACGTCGATCACGACACTTACCGGGCGCTCCGCCTTGTCGCCGCCGAGGAAGGCTGTCGTCTCGTCGACCTCGTCCGTGTCGCCATCGCCCACGAACTTGCTTCACGCCTTTAGGGCGCGTGCATGAAGGTCCGCGAAGTACTGCGGGCGCTGGCAGACGACGGCTGGTACCAAGTTTCCCAGCGCGGTAGTCATCGTCAGTACCGGCACCCGACCAAACCCGGCAAAGTCACGGTGGCTGGCAAGCCGAGCGAGGAGATGGCCGCCGGTACGCTGGGGAACATCTTCCGACAAGCCGGCATCCAAAGACAGGAGGGCAACCGATGACCAGGTGGAGCGTCGTGTACGAACGCACCTCGACTGGTTGGAGTGCTTATGTGCCTGCTCTGCCCGGTCTCGGTGTAGCCGGGGGGACCCGGGCCGAGGTCGAGCAACTCATAAGGGAGGGCATCCCATTCCACCTCGCAGGTTTGGCCGAAGATGGCTTGCCGATACCGGACCCGGACAGCGTTGAGGTTGAGTCCATAGCCGTCTGACCTGCTGGTTTAGGTACCCACGTACCTACGCTAGTACGTGGGTACGTAAGAAAAGTTCGAGCCTCCCCTAACGCAGCCTGAGGTTCCCCGCCGGTTTGGCGGGGCCTGGTGTGAGACTATCCCCGGGTCCGCTGCGGTGGTCGAGGCGCCCGCCGCTTGAGCGTCCGCCGGGCCCCCGTTGGCGTGGGAAGTTGTCCGGCAACACATTGGAGCATCCACAAACCGCGCGGTTTTCGGCGCGAGACTACAGACATGTCATTCGCTCGTAGCGGTGCTCGTACCCACCAGGACAACATGCTCTCCACCAGTGAGGCTGGTCGGCTTGTCGGCCGGACAGAAGACGCAATAAGGGCAGCCATCCGTCGCGGTGCGTTACCGGCGGAGCGCGGTCGTGATTTCTGGAGTGTGCGCGCCGCGGACGTTGTTACTTGGGCGAAACGCACACGGGCTGGGCGGGGCAACCCTCACCCGAGACCACGCACCGCTGAAGTTGCTGGGCTCCTTAGAGAATATGGCTCTGCTAGCGCCGAAGAGGTCGCCTTGCTGCTCCAGGTCCATACGGGTAATGCCCGCAAGTATCTGGCGATCCTTGCCAACCAGGGCACGGCAAAGCGGCTGAGCGACGGACAGTGGGTCCTCTGCAATACGGAGGCACCTTTGGCGTCCTAAACGAAGAGGCGGCCCCGGTGGGCCGCCCCAAAAGACCTCGTCGATATTCAACGCCACAGTAGATGCTCTCACCCATCTGCTGAGGCCCTCCCCGAAAGGAGGTTGCCTTGCTCTTGGCAACCTTCAGTGTAGACGCTTGCGCGTCGCATTGGAAGTTTCTCCCCTACGGCCTGACGCAGGCATGAAATCAGTTCGCCGAGCCCGGTACACCTCGGCCCCCCGACCTGTCTCGGCTTCCTTGGAGATGGCTGCTCCCCGGCGGCCAACACCTGGCGCAGGCGTAGCTATCGAGGGCCGGCCTCCCCGTGGCGGTAACCGCCTGCCCCCCGGTCATGCTGCTCGTGGGCGCCCTCCCAGTTACGCCCGCACCCGGTCCTTCGGACCTGACCCCGAGCGCAGGGACCGCCACCAGCGGGCCCGCACGAGGCGAGCTGTGGCGCTGGCCCAAGCCCGCGGGCAGTTGTCGACGACCCTGGCCGGCGTGCTGGGTGCCCTCCTGGACGCCACCGACGACCGGCTAAGCGACGGGTGGTGGTGCCTGGCCACCATCGCCCGCATGGTGCTCGGGGCCGAACACTACGGCGAGGACGAAGACGCCGGCCAACGGACGGCGGGGCGCTGGATGCACGAGCTGTGGGAGCTCGGCTGGGTCGAAAAGGTCCACCGTTTCCGCGTCGTGGCGGGCCAGTGCCAGGCGACGTCGAACCTCTGGCGGATCGTCATACCGGCCGAGCTGCGGGCGGAGGTGACCGCCGGAGAGGACCGTGCCCGTGCCCGCCACCAGCCACGGCGCGTTGCCTCTAAGGCACCGGGTACCTCCCCCGAACCGCCTCCTAAGCATGTTGTGCCACCAGCCGAGCCCGATGAGGACCACGTTGGTGCCGACGAAGCCGGCACGGTGCCCTCCGAGGGTTACAAGGCCGCCGTGGCCGCCGCCAGGACCCTGTTGCACGGGTCCGCTCCCCCATAGCCACTAGGAGGCCACGAGCGCTCAGGGCGCCGCTCCCCCGGTTGGCTACCACACAACCTCCCCTAGGACAAGAGCCCCTGCCACAGCGCGGCCAAGAACTAGTTGGAGCATGGAGAGAACGCCGAGGGCAGCGACAAAAGGCTCACCGGACGGCCAAGTTTGGCCGCTAGATATCCGGCCAAGGTAGGCCGTCAATCCCACCACTTATAGTGGTGAAAATCCCCAACAACCGAGCCGCCTACGTCTAACACCCGACCAAGGCTCATCATCTACCAAAAACTGCTCCCCATTGGGGGGGACTTGTGGTCACAGGTTCTTGACGGGATTCAATCACTGTCGCAGAGGTTTGCCCTCCTCGAGCTGGCGCGGCCGCCTCATCCCTTCTCGGAGCCCGGAGCGGATCGTGGCCATGGCCTCGCGCGCCCCCAGCGGCGTACTGCCGGCCTGGCTGGCCGCCGCCGCCGCCGTGGCCAAGGCGGCGACGACGTCGGCTTCGGCCAGCGCCCCGGCGCCGACCAAGGTGCCGAGGGAAAAAGCGGCCCGGTTCAGCTGGTCTGAGCGCAGCCCTTCGGGGGCGTTGGCCACCCGCCGGCACTCGCCTTCGAGCGCAGCGGCGGCGTAGGCACTGAGCCGCCCGCCCCCCGGGAGCCCGGGCGCCGCCGGTACCGGCCAGTCCCGCCGGCGTTGGGCCACCCAGGCGGGCAGGGGGACCAGGCCTTCGGGGCCGCCGTGCCAGGCGTAGCGGCCGCCCGAGCGGTGCCCCGAGGGGGCGGCCACCACGTAGCCCCCGTCGGCGCGGAGGTCCACCCCGGGTAGTTCAATGGCCCCGAGCCGCCCGGTGGCGTTGCCCACCGGTACCTCCGGCCGGCGGTAGAACAGGTGCCAGCCGCCCCCGCCGCTCCGGGCGTACAGGGTCCGCGGCAGCCCGGTGCCGCTCTGGCGCAGCCGGGCCAGGCTGTCTTTGCCCCCGTGGGCTGGGTCCACGTCCACCACCACCAACCCCGAGGCGGCCCCGGTCAGTACCCCTACACCGGCCCCCGGCCAGTGCGAGAACCACTCGGCCACCTGCACCGGGTCGGTGCTGGCCCCTCGGGTGCCGCCGGGGACCAGGGGGTGCTTGGCCGGGTGCTCGCAGGCCGGCCCCGCCCGGCAGCCACAGTGGCCCCCGGCCATGCCGGCGATAGGCACCACCGGCCAACCGAGCTCGGCGTAAGCGAGCGCCGCCCGCCCGGCCGGGGCGCCGTTCAGGCGGGCCAGCTCCGTCCCCGTCGGCGCCGGCGGGGGAGAGGCACCAGTCACAGCCATGGCTTCGCC
>DATJUH010000441.1:0-3039 GCA_035502515.1 Acidimicrobiales bacterium | reverse complement strand
CCGAGCGTAGACGACCGCGGACCAACCAACCGGTGGCCGAACAACTTGCCAGTAGCGCCTCGAAGCCCGGGGTGGTCAGGGCTCAGCCGTCGTCCACCCCGACGTCGAAGCCGGTCGATTTCACAGTTCGAGCAAACATCTCCTCGTCCAGCGAGATACCAAAGCCGGGTTCGTCCGAAAGCCTGAGGCGACCGTCGTGGAAATGGTAGCCGGGCATTGTCAGCCCCGGCACGGTAGCTTCGTCCCATTCGACGTACTTGAACCCCTTTATCGCCCCGGCGAGGTGTCCCGACACGAAGTTGCCGATGTACCGTCCAAAATGGTGCGGCGCGCTGGCTACGCCCATAGCGTCGAGGGCGCGGCCCAACTTCAGCCATGGCGTGAAACCGGCCTGGAGAATGTCGCACTGGACAACGTCGAGCAACCCTTCGGAGGCCAACCGGTAGGCGTCCTCGGTAGTGGCGCTCTCGCCGTCCGCTAGTAGGACATCGCTTCGCTCGTCCGCCAACCATTCCCGCAAAGCGCTTAGAAGCACCGCATCTTCGTGAAAGGGCTCCTCGAGCCAACCCACGCCGAGGCCGGCCGTCCGGGCCAGGAACTCCTTGGCGCCATTCAGGGTGTACCCGTTGTTGGCGTCGGCGAACAACTTGCCCGCCGGTCCTATTGCATCTCGTACCGCCGTCAGAACTTCGACGTCTCGTTCGAGGCCAGGGCCGGGAGGCATCCACCGGGCTCCACGGCCGACTTTGACCTTGAAGGCGCGGTGCCCATGCTCGTAGCTGGTGCCCGCCTGCTCGGCCAGAAAGGCGGCTTCCTGGCCCGGCGGGCCGGTCTCTTCAAAATAAAACGAGGTGTCATAGCATTCCACGGACAGCGGTGCGCCCGGGCTGGTTTGCGCCCCGCCCTGCCGGAGCAAAAGCCGGTACACGGGCAGTCCTTCCCGCCGGGCGGCCAGGTCCCACAAGGGGTAGTCGAGCGAAAGCCAGCGGTCGTCAGTCCCGCTTTCGCCGAACATCGCCGATAGTGGCAACCCGAGGGCAGTACGGGCGACGTCGCTCTCGAGCCGGGCCGGGCCCACCCCGAACAGGCCGTCTTCGGTGGTCAGGCGGCATAGGGGCACCTGGACGCGGGCCCCGTGGGGCGGTAAGCGCGCGTTCCGCCCGAGCGGGCGCGGGCGGTGGCCCGTCAATAACGCCCACTCAAGGCGGACGATGCGGTTTCCCCGAGTCACTTATGGTTCTCTACCCGGGCCGGCGGCTGGGGCCCGTCCGGAGCAGCCGGCCGGCCGCTCACCGGTTGTCCGATGGTGATGAAGCCGGCTGTGGCCCAGGTTCACTAAGGTGATTAGGCGCCGTGACGCCGATCGCGTTCCCTGGGCGGCATCGTGGCAGGTGCAATTGGCCGAGCACGAGGCCTGGCTGGCATCTGTCGGTTGCCCTTGGCGCCGGCGGCCCGGGATTTCGAGACTGGAGGACGAGGATGGAACTGCGCCGGATCGGGACGAGGGAAGTGGGGGCTGTCGGGCTCGGCGAGATGCCGATGTCGCTCGAAGGGCGCCCCGACGAAGCCCGCTCGATCGAGACCATTCATGCCGCCCTCGATGCCGGCATGACGCTTATCGACACTGCTGACGCTTACAGCGTGGGGGGCGACGACACCGGGCACGGCGAACGCCTCGTGGCGAAGGCGCTGGCTTCCTGGGGAGGCGACCGGGGCTCGGTGCTCGTGGCCACGAAGGGCGGCCATCTCCGCCCCGGCGACGGGAGCTGGACGGTAAACAGCGACCCTGACTACCTTCGGCGCGCCGCGGATGCCTCGCTGCAGCGTCTTGGCGTCGAGGCCATCGACCTCTACCAGTACCACCGTCCCGACCCGAAGGTGCCTTACGAGGTCGCCGTCGGCGTGTTCAAGGAACTGCTCGACGCCGGGAAAGTCCGGATGGTGGGGATTTCCAACGCCAACGTGAAGCAGATCGACCTGGCCCGCTCGATCCTCGGTGAGGGCAACCTGGTGAGCGTCCAGAACCAGTTTTCCCCCGCATATCGCTCGAGCGAGGACGAGCTGCGCTATTGCGGGGAGCTCGGTATCGCCTTCCTGCCCTGGAGCCCCTTCGGTGGGATCGGCAATGCCGAAGCGCTACGACGCCAACATCCTGCGTTCGGCCGGGTAGCGGCCGACCATGGGGTCTCGGTCCATCAGGTCGTGCTGGCCTGGATGCTGGCCAAAGGCGACCATGTGGTCCCGATACCGGGCGCCAGCCGGCCGAGCTCGGCCATCGACAATGCCGGAGCCGTTGACGTGAAGCTCACTGAGGACGAAGTCCGCCTGCTCGACGCGGACAAGCGTTGAACCGTTCTGGCGTCGGGGGACGCTGACGCCACTTGTGTGCCGACATCGCTGCTCTGACGGCCAAAGCGCGGCCGGCCTGGCCCGCTGACGTAACGCCGGTCAGCCTGACCACGATAGGCCGCAACAACTCCGGCCGACGGCGGCCGCGGTGGCCCGAGACGTAGGCATCGCGCGGATCGTTGACACTTGACAATCACACTGTCGAGTTGTAGCTTTCCGTCCAGTAGTGAACCAGCTGTTCCAAATATCGGAACAGGTGGATAGGGGAGGACAAATCTGGTCGCACGACGCTCAGGCACGCCCCAATAGCTCGAGCAGCGGCGTAGCGCTGCTAATCGCACAGACCGAGGTGAAAAAGTCATGACTCTTTCTCGACGCGAATTCCTGGCCGGCGCAGCTACCGCGGCCGGTGCAGGTCTTCTACTTTCCAGTCCGGCCGCAGCCGCGGCACGGACCTTGCCCGCCATCACGCGGGTACGAGAGCAGCTCGCACCGGCCACCCTCACGATGTGGACGAACCACCCGGAATGGGTCCAACAAGTCAACTCGCTCGTAAGCGAATTCGAGCGCAAATATCCAACCATCAAGGTCCAGGTCGTACCGAAGCCCGGCCCCAGTTACCCCACCCTGCTTACCTCCGCCCTGGCTGCGGACAGCGCACCGAACATTTTCGGCATGAGCGCAGGAGGC
>DATJUH010000440.1:0-3924 GCA_035502515.1 Acidimicrobiales bacterium | reverse complement strand
GGCGCTGGGCTTCGAGTTCGGTGCTGGCCGCCTTGGCCCGGGCGCACTCGGTGGCCAGCTCGCCCAGCGACATCCGCCCGGCCTGGCCCACCAGCCCGGGGGGGGCGGCGGCCGGGTTGAGGGCCACCTCCTCACCGGAGGGCAAACCAATCAGAGGCCGGCCGGGGGCCGGCGAGCGGCCTCACCTCGGCCAGACAAAACCGGAAGGCCAAGGGAACGTATATTCGAACCTAACACCCGCCACCGACCATAACTCAGAAGCGCGCCTCGCCCGCAGCATCAATATCGACGACGGCCAAGACATCGCTCTTGGATGTCCAACCACGACGAAGAGAAACGGGCGCGCCAAACACGCCCAGGGCGCAGCAGGACCGACCTGGGCTATACTACTCCTTGTCACCAGAGGGTGATGTTGGGCGTGGGCTTGCCTGCCTGGCAGGATGCCCACGCTTTTGTATGAGGGACCTTGACCGCAGAGGAGGTGAGATGGGCGCTGAAGAGCAGATTGCTGAAGCGTTGAGGCCGGCAGTACAGGCCGCAGGGCTGGAGATCTGGGATGTAGAGCGCTCGGGCGCAACCGTGCGAGTCTTGGTGGAAGGACCTGGCGGGGTGGACCTGGAGTCCATCTCACGAGTGACCTCGGCCATCTCTGCCACTCTCGACCAGCACGACGAGCTCGTGCCCGGCGGCCGCTACATGCTCGAGGTGTCGAGCCCGGGCCTGGAGCGCCGGCTCCGCTACCCCGGCCACTTTGCCCGCTATGTCGGGGAAGAAGTGACGGTGAAGACTGTGGAACCGGTCAACGACACGCGCCGGTTGCGCGGCACGCTGACGAGCGCGTCCGCAGACGACATCACCCTTCGCGTAAACACTTCTGCTGACGAAACAAGCGAAATCCGCGTCCCGATGGCATCAGTCGAGCGGGCCAATACTGTGTTCGAATGGGGTTCGTCGCAAAAAGGGCCAAAGACAAAGACTTCCTCCGGGAAATCAGCCAAAGGGCATCGGAAAGCTTCAGCGGGAGTTGACAACTCGAACACGAAGGCGGCCGGGGAGGCCATATGTTGAGGGACAACCTCGCTTTTCTTGACGCCCTCCAGCAGATCGCCAAGGACAAAGGCATCAGCGTCGACGTCCTTCTGGACGCTCTGGCCAACGCGCTGGTGGCCGCGTACAAGCGCATGCCCGGCGCGGCGGAGGAAGCGGTCGTCACGATCGAACCTGATTCCGGGGAGATCCGAGTGTACGGCCAGGAACTCGACGAGGACGGCAACGTTGTCCGCGAGTGGGACGACACGCCCAAGGACTTCGGGCGGATCGCGGCCCAGACCGCGAAACAGGTTATTTTCCAGCGCATCCGGGAAGCCGAGCGGGACCTCAAGTACGAGGAGTACGCCGGCCGTGAGGGCGACATCGTCACCGGCATAATCCAGCAGAGCGACAACCGCTACACACTGCTCGACCTCGGCAAGGTCGAGGCGCTGTTGCCACAGGCGGAGCAAGTGCCGTTCGAGCACTACGAGCACAACGCCAGGCTGAAGGCCTACATCGTCGAGGTGCGCAAGACGAGCAAGGGCCCCCAGATCGTTGTGTCGCGCACGCACCCCGGGCTCATCAAGCGCCTTTTCGAGCTCGAGGTGCCCGAGATCGCCAACGGGATCGTCGAGATAAAAGCGGCCGCCAGAGAACCCGGCCACAGGACCAAGATCGCCGTCTGGTCCAACGACCCCAACGTCGACCCGGTCGGAGCCTGTGTCGGGGCTCGGGGGGCGCGGGTGCGAATGGTCACCACGGAGCTGCGGGGCGAGAAGGTCGACATTGTTCCCTACTCGGAGGAGCCTCGCGAGTTCGTGATGCGCGCCCTCCAGCCGGCGAAGGTGAAAGAGGTGATCCTCGACGAGGAATCGGGGACGGCCACGGTGATCGTGAACGATTACCAGCTGTCGCTGGCCATAGGCAAGGAGGGTCAGAACGCTCGCCTGGCCGCCCGCCTGACCGGTTGGCGCATCGACATCAAGAGCGAGAGCCAGCTGGCTGAAGAAGAGGCCTACGCCGCGCAAGAGTGGGCTGAGGGCGAATGGGTCCAAAACGAAGCCGGCGAGATGGTCTGGCAACCAGCCGGCGGGGGCGAGGCCGTCTCGGCCGAGGAATGGGAGGCCACCTCGCTCGGCGGCGAGGGCCAAGAAGGCGAAGACGGCCAAGACGGTGAAGAGGGCGAAGCTGGCCAAAGCGGCGAAGGCGAGTGGGCCGGCCAGGAAGCCGGCTCCGGCGAAGTTGCTGCCGGCGAAGCTGCTGCCGGCGAAGCTGGTTCCGGCGGACCGGGCGCCGGCCTTGTTACGAGTGATGAAGATCTGGCCGAGGCCGATGCCGCTGGACAAGCAACGGCTGTGGCCGATCTCGCCGGCGATCCGCCAGATCCCGGAGGGATGCCGCAGGAGGGCCCCGAAGAAGCGCCGGAGGGAGCGCAGGAAGCCGCTGCATCCGGGGAAGGAGTGGGGTAGACGGAACTTCCCGTCCGGACCTGCGTCGGGTGCCGCGCTCGCAAGGGCACCGGTACACTGGTCCGTGTAGTCCTGGCCCCCGGCGGCGGCCTGGTAATCGACCGAAAAGGCCCAGGCAGAGGCGCCTGGCTCTGTAGGCTCGGAGGGACCGAGCTGGCCGAGCCCGACTGCATCAACAGGGCCGGTCGTCGCGGCGCCTTCAACCGGGCCTTGCGGGCCGATATCCGCGCCGGCGCAGTTGAGCTGCTGTTCGCGACGGCCTCTGAACATGCGAGGATGGGACCGGGAGATAGTGCCGCCACGACTGGTGGCGAAAAGGAACACGAAGAAAGGGACTGACGAACAACTTGGCCAAGAAGATCCGGGTTTACGAGCTGGCACGAGAGCTCGGTCTCAGCAATAAAGAAGGGCTGGAGCTTGCCCTCTCCATGGGCATCGGTGTCACCAGCCACTCCTCGAGCATCGAGGAAGCGCAGGCAGACCGCGTCCGCCGCCGGGCGGAACGCGATGGGCTGAAGCGTCCTCACCCGCCTGAGGAGGCCGCGCCAGCAGCCGGGTCGACCGACGCTACCAAGGCTCAAGCTCCCGCGGCAGCCACTTCGACTGGCCGGGCCGGGACTGGAGAAGCCGGGCACCACGGCGGACGCACTTCTGCCGGGGCGGGGACCGGGACCGCTCTCGCTCCGCCGCCTGGCGTCGTCACTCCTTCCCGGCCGGAGCCCACCCTGCACGACGGTCAGGCTGGCCGCGGGGCACGCGGCGATAGGGCGGCGCACCAAGCGCCGGCTCCCACGGTCGGGCCCAACGCGCCGGCCGCGGCCCATGGCGGCACTGCTGGGCCAGGCAGTGGCGCGAGTTCAGGGACAGCCACCCGCCCGGTGCCGCCGCCGCCGGGTGTCAGGGCGCCTGGGAGCAGCACTGGCGCTCACACGACCAGGCCGGCGGCGGCAGGCGAACCGGTGGCCGCCGCTTCTGCCCCCTCCGCCCCCTCGGCCCCGCCAGCTCCGTCCGGACCGTCGACGACTCATCGGGAAGCGGCCCAGCTCGCGGCCCAGGTACCACAGGCCAAGAGCGCGCCCGCCCCCGCAGGCACAGCCCCATCCGGAACCACTTCACCCAGCCAGGCCTCGCCAGGCCACACTCAAGCCGGACCTACTCAAGCGGGCCCCACTCAGGCCCGGCCCACTCAGGCCGGGCCCACCCAAGCCGCGCCCACCCAAGGTGGAGCAGGCCACGCCGGGCCGGGACCTTCTACTGCGCCGGCAGGGCCAGCGGCCCCAACCGCTCCCGCTCACGGCCGTACCGCCGGTGGTCAGCCGGGCCAGGCCAGGACCAGTCAAGCAAGCGCGCCCGGTCATGGGCCGGCCCCAACCGGTCATGGGCCCACAACAGCCGGTCAAGGGTCTGCGACAACGGGTCACGG
>DATJUH010000439.1:0-2403 GCA_035502515.1 Acidimicrobiales bacterium | reverse complement strand
CCCACCTGCACTGGGCGCCCCACCTGCACTGGGCGCCCCACCTGCTCTGGGCGCCCCACAGCCTCTGGGCGCTCGGCCACGCTGCTCGTCTATCCATAAGGAGGCGGGCCAAGGACTGCTTGCGCACTCGAAGCCACGTCTGGTGGTGGACACCGCCACCTTTGTCTTCGAGGGCGCAGGTTTCCCTTCCGCTGGACCTACGGTGCCCATATGACCGTCACGATTGGCCACCGGGGGGACCCGGTCAACCATTGGGGCAACACCCTGGAGGCGTTCAAAAGCGCCGCTTCCCTCGGGGCGGACATGGTGGAGCTGGACTGTCAGCTCACGAGTGACGGCCACGTCGTCGTTCTTCACGACGACACTCTGAAAAAGCCGTGGGGTGTGCCGAAACGCATCGGGGCGCTGCCCTGGGAACAGGTCTCAGCCATCCGCCGATTTGACTACCGCATCCCCGGCCTGGCCGAGGTGTTCAGCGCCATCCAGCTACCTGTCATGGTGGACGTTCCCAACGTCGAGGTGCTCGAAGCCGCCTTCAATGTCGCCGTGGGCGCAAATGCACTGGACCGCTGCGTGTTCGCCGGCGACATCCGGGCACTTGTCCGCCTGCGCCAACTGTCCAGGTCGGCCCGCATCGCCCTCAGCTGGGATAAGCGAAGATTGCCCAGCCGGGAGCTACTGGCCCGTACAAAGCCGGAGTGGTTCAACCCACATTGGCGCCTGCTCGCTCCGGATGCGGTCGAGCACATGCACGCGGCCGGCATCGGCGTGTCCGTCTGGACCGTTGACCGCCCGTCGGCCATGAGACGGGTGGTCCGGGCCGGCGTCGACGCCGTTATCACCAACCACACCGCCCGCTTCCTGTCTTTTCTTCGAAAGGCACGGCACGCGTGACCGGCCGCCCGGCGGGCTCGGAGTGCTCCGCTACAAGGGAGGGCGGCGGGCCAAGACGACGTACAATTAGGCGGCCCCGCCTGGCCGGCCCCGTTGGGCCGGTGCAGCTTGGCCGTTGCCATTTGGCCGGCGCAGCTTGGCCGGCGCCATTTGGTCGGCGCCGTTTGACCCGCGCTCGGTGTGACCCGCGCCGTTTGACGGCGCTTGGAGTGACGGCGGCCCCACCCAAGGCGAACTTTTCGTGCTCCACGGTCAGGCGCGGCGCGGACTGGGTACCAAAACCTAATAGTAACAACGGTTTTGGTACCCAATCACGGCAAGTGCACCCAGTCTGTGCCGCGAGCGAACTGGGTCTCTTGCGTGCTATTCGGTCTCGTTAGTGTGATGAGCCTTACCCTTTATGACCCAGTTGGCGATCGAGCCCGAAAAGGCCCCAGCGCATGATGCGGCGGCCATGCCCGATGGAGCGGCTACACCTCATACCATCGCCAGGCTGATAATGACACCATGACAGAGGAGACTCAGGCCCCGTACCCCGTCCTCCGGCAAGTGGTACTCGACACGACCGACGCCCGGAGGTTGGCCGAGTTCTACCGGCAACTCCTTGGCTACGCCTACCGGCCGGGTGACCAGCCACCCGAGGCCGGGGAAGCGGACGAAAAAGGCCATGACTGGCTGGTGCTGTGTGACAGCGACGGTGCTCCCCGGATCGCCTTCCAGCAAGTAAGCCTTCTGCGGGAGCCTACCTGGCCCCGCGACGGGGTTCCCCAACAGCTCCATCTGGACCTGGTCGTGTCGAGCGTGGCCGACCTCGACGCCCAGCACGAGCGCGCCCTCGGTCTCGGCGCCCGGCTCCTCCTCGACAGCTCCAGGGACGAATTGGAGCCGTTGCGGGTCTATGCCGACCCGTCCGGCCACCCCTTCTGCATCTTCGTCCCGCCCGCCCGCTCCGCCCACCAATAAGGGGGTCGGCGGCGCAAATGACGATATGCAGCCAGAGAAGCGGGTAACGCCGGCGACGTGCTCGCCCGTCGAACTCCCGCAGCAAGCAGCCAACGCCAGGGCCAAGAGGGCGGTCCGGCGCTCAGGCGCCCTAGCCACGGGGCAGGGTACGAGGGAGCCCGAACCGGGCCAGCAGCCCGGTATCACCGAAGCGGGTTATGCCCGAGACCCGGTGCTGTTTCACGGTGATCATGACCAGACCGTTGGCTCGCCATATCGGCGAGTTCGGGTCGGGCAGGTAATAGGCGAAGGCGGGCTGGCCGTTGGCCCGGGTAGCTACCATCCTGAGGCCCTGGTCCCAAATCCCCTGTAAGCGGAGGAACTCGATGATCGCCGGCGGCCCCTGGTACCCGATCTGGTCAGGTGGCATCGTCAACCGGGCGTCCTCGGTCAAAAGGGCCACCAGCAGCCGGGGATCTCCGCTTTCGAATGCGTCGACAAAACGCCGCACCACCTCGGCCTCGTCCGATGAACGCGGTATAGCCACCCGCTCGAGGTCCCGGCCGG
>DATJUH010000438.1:0-14997 GCA_035502515.1 Acidimicrobiales bacterium | reverse complement strand
GCTATTGGGCTCCTGGTCTCCGCTCCGGGGGGCGCCGTTGCGCCGGCCTGTTGCGCCCGCACCGTCGGCCGACCTTTTGACCGTTACCAGCTCGTCGACCGTCGGTCCCACCGGCGGGAACAGGTGGGAGGTGATGTCAATGGAGGCGGGGTCGAGGGAGATGATTTCCGGGCCCGGCACATCCTCACCGAGCCGGGGCTCCAGGACAACCATCGCCGGCTCCGGCCCTGCCGGCTCGACCTCCGGCCGCAGCGGCTCTCCGGGAACGAGTTGCGCCCGTGGTCTTTCCCCCGCGCTCAGGGCGGCCAGAGCGGGGACGACGTCCGCCTCCTTGTGGGCCGTCGCCTGCCTGCGCCCGTCGCTCGATCTGATCGATAGGGCCAGCACAGCCGAGACCGCCGCCACCCCCGCCGCCACCAGGAAAACATCGTGCATGGAGCCTGTGAAGCTCGTGCGGATGACCGCATACAGGGCCGGTCTGGCCGGCGCCGGCGCCGAATTGATGGCGGCGCCGGTGCGACCGTCCAGCACCAGGCCGGCGATCTGGGAGCCTTGGCCGCTCAACCGAGGAAATGTCGATATCCGGCTGGAGATTTCGTCGGAAAGCCTGGTGGCGAACACCGAACCGAACACGGCCACCCCGGTGGCCGCCCCCAGCTGGCGCAGGGCAGTGCTGGCACGGGCGGCAGAAAGCATGGACCGTTCTCCCGGGGGGGCGGCAGCCGCGGCGGTGAGCGCCAAACGGGGGTTGACCAGCTCGAGGCCGACACCGGCGACGATCAAACCCGGCACCAGGTCGGCCCAGGTGGCGTTCGTGGCCAGCCTGCTCATCAGCCATAGACCGGCCCCGACGAGGGCGAGCCCGGCGCAGATGACGACCTTGACCGGTATGTGCCGGTCAAAGAGGCCGGCCAGCGGGAGGAGCACGAGCGTCATCCCGCTAAGGAACAGCAAGTGGCTGCCGATGCTCAAAGTCGAATAGCCAAGGTTGTACGACAGGTACAGGACCAGGAAAATGAACGGCCCTAACACGGCCATCGACAACCCGAAGGCGGCGATGGCGCTCCCGGCGAAGGTCCGGCGCCGGAACAGCGAGACGTCCAGCACGGGGCTCGGCGATACCGACTCGACGGCGACGAAGGCGGCCAGCAGCAGGCCGCTGCAGGCCAAGCAGGCCAGGACGCCGCTCTGGGCCCAGCTTCCGAGCGTGGTGGTCGTCCTCACCAGCCCGACGACGAGCACCGCGGTCCCGGCAGCAAACAGCGCCAAGCCGCGCCAGTCAGAGCCTGTCGCCGCCGTGGCTCTTCCCGAAGGTGAAGGACCTGAGAATGAAGGACCTGAGAATGAAGGACCTGAGAATGAAGGAACCGTCACCAGGCCGAACAACAAGGCCACGCACGACGCGATGGCGACCACGCCGAAGAGCCAGCGCCATCCCAGGTAGGTAGCGATGATGCCGCCCAGCAGGGGTGACAACGCCAAAGCGGTGCCTGTGGCAGTGCCCCAGACGCCCACGCCGACGCCCGGGCCGATGCGCCCGTCGGTACCCCTGAACACCTCCGCCAGGATGACCGCCCCCGTCGCCAAGAGCATCGCCGCTCCGACCCCCTGAACGGCCCGGGCTCCGATCAGCACGTACACCGAAGGCGCCGCCCCGGCCAGGACCGAACCGCAGGAGAGGACGGCCAGCCCGGCCAGGAACACGCGGCGCGGGCCGGCCCGGCCCGCCACATAGCCGGCGGCAAGGACGCAGCACGTGAGGGCGACAACGAACGCTTCCATCACCCATTGGATTTGCGGGAAAGACGCGCTGAGGTCCTTCTGCACGACGGGCAACGCCACCGACACGGCCATGAAATCGGTCACCACGACGAAAGTGGCCAGGCAAATAGCCGCCAGTGCCCCCCACCGGTTAGTACCTCGTGAGCCGCCCGGGATCTCAGGAAGAGGCCCGGTAGTGGCCAGATCTCGCGTGGCCGGCTGGGGGATCAAAGAGGCGATAGCCGACTCTCCTCGGGCGGTTATGGACGTTATCTTCGGCGGCGGTAGGTTCTCTGGGTCCCAACGTTACCTGGTAAAAGACCTGGTGGACTGCGTATTAGCGCAGTTTCGCCGGAGCGCCGGTTATCGGCACGATGCGTGCCCGCACCACTGCTTTGAGGGCGCGCCCGGGCTACGGGGCATTTGCGCCCCGGCCTTAGCAGTACGATTGAGGCTCATGAGCCTTGCGCCCGAAGTTGCGGTAGCACCGCCGAAACCCGACCTGGACGGCGACCACGAACGAATGGCCCACATCGTGCTCGAGGGCGTGACCGTGGAAGACGGCGAGTACCTGTCGGCCGGGCCGACCGTGGTCGAGGGTATCGTCAACGGGACCCCGGTCAGGGCGCTGTGCGGCAAGGTCTGGGTGCCGGGACGTGACCCGAAGAAGTACCCCATGTGCCCTACGTGCAAAGAGATCGCCGAGCAGATGGGCTGGGCGGTCCCGGCGTCCTGACGGCGCTGGCGCCCAGGCTTACGAAAGAGGGCTGACCTGGCCCCGCCGGCCCGTTTCGCGGTGAAGGCGGCGAAGGCGGTCAGTTCGGGCTGGTGGCCTCGACCTCGTCCAGGGCCTGGCCCAAGGTGTGCCAGGACAGGGTGGCGCACTTGATGCGCACCGGGAACTTTACGACGCCCTGCAGCGCCTCGAGGTCGCCGAGCGAAACCCCGGCGTCAGCTGCGACTTGAGCGGCGCTTCGCTCGTCATCGGTCAGGTCCGGGTGTGTCGCATCTGCCTCTGGTAGCTCATGCCGTTCGCCGGTCCCCAGCGGTTCGGGGTCATCGGGACCCTCTGACCACCCGCCGGGCACGGTCCCGCCAGCGCCGGGGCCGCCCGGCCTTGGCCCCCCGCCGGCGATGGCCGGACTGTCCAGTTGCTGCCCATGAAGCGACATCATGGCCCTGAAAGCCCTGATGGTGGCCCTGGCCTGGCCCAGCGTCTTGCCTTTCACCGCCACGCTCATCATCGATGCCGATGACTGCGAGATCGAGCACCCTTGGCCCGAGACCTTCATGTCGGCAATGACGCCGTCCTCCGCGTCCACGTAAACGACGACTTCGTCACCGCAGAGCGGGTTGAACCCCTCGGCCCTCACTGCCGGTGGCGATTCCAGTTCGCCCCGGTTACGGGGGTTGCGGTAGTGGTCGAGGATTATCTCCCTGTAGAGGTCTTCGAGGCCTGGCATGGCGGTGGTTGAGGCTCCTCCCTTGCGTGACTGGTGCGCTCAGCCGAAAACGGCGTCGGCGCCGGCGATGCCGCTGACCAGAGTGTCGACGTCTGCTGTGTCGTTGTAGACGGAAAACGACGCCCGGACCGTGGCACTGACCCCCAGGTGGCGCATCAGCGGTTTGGCGCAGTGGTGGCCGGCCCGGACACAGATCCCGGCCTCGTCGAGGATCTGGGACATATCGTGGGCGTGGATGTCCTTGTAGGCAAAACTGACGATGCCGCCTCGCTGAGAGGGCCTGGCCGGCCCGTGGATGACGATGTCGTCACCGTAGCGTTCTTTCAGGGCGTTCATGGCGTACGCCGTCAGTGTCTCCTCATGCGCCCTGACCGTGTTCATACCGATGGCCCGGAGGTAGTCGACCGCCAACCCCAGGCCTATGGCCTCGGCGATCGGGGGCGTCCCGGCTTCGAATTTCCAGGGCACGTCGTTGGTCGAGAAACCGTCCAGGCGGACATCCCGGATCATCTCGCCCCCGGTCAGGAAAGGAGGCATTGTTTCCAGCAGCTCCCGCCGCGCCCAGAGCGCCCCTATGCCGGTTGGGCCCAGCATTTTGTGCCCGGTGAAGGCCACGAAGTCAGCGCCCAGGTCTCGTACCGAAGTGGGCATATGGGGCACGTACTGGGCGGCGTCGAGAAGGACGAGAGCACCGGCCTCATGGGCGGCGTCGGCCAGGGCGCGCACCGGTGGGAGCGTGCCGAGCACGTTCGAGGCGGCCGTCACGGCCAGCAATTTGGCCCCGTCGAGCAAGGCGCCGAGGTCATCGAGGTCGAGCATCCCGTCATCGCCCAGCCGCAGGAAGCGCAGCTCTGTCCCCGTCTCGGCCTTCAATTGCAGCCAGGGGACGAAGTTGGCATGGTGCTCGATCTCGCTCGTGACAACCACGTCCGACGGGCCCAGGTTGGTGCGGCCCCAGGAGTAGGCGACGAGGTTGATGGCCTCGGTGGCGTTCTTGGTAAACACGACTTCCTCCGCCGAGCCCGCCCCGATGAACCCCGCCACCTTCGCTCGGGCTTCCTCGAAAAGCCGGGTCGCCTCCTGCGCCATCTCGTAAACGCCCCGGTGGACATTGGCGTGGGTGGTCTCGTAATAGCGGCTCATTCCGTCGATCACCGTGGTCGGCTTTTGCGCCGATGAGGCAGAGTCGAGGTATACGAGACGCTTTCCGTGGACCAGCCGCTCCAGGACCGGGAAGTCCTTCTTCACCCGGGCCACGTCCAGCGGCGTGGTGGCCGCACTCACCTCCATGCCTCGTACCCTTCCTCTTCCAGTCGCCGGGCCAGCTCGGGCCCTCCACTTTCGACAATGCGCCCACCGACCAGCAAGTGGACTGCGTCCGGTTCCAGGTGGCTGAGGATCCGCTGGTAGTGGGTAATCAACAGGACGCTGAGGGCCGGACGGTTGGCTCGCACCTCTCTGACCCCGGACGCCACCACCTTCAGAGCGTCTATGTCGAGGCCTGAATCGGTCTCGTCGAGGACGGCGAAATCAGGTTCCAGGACCGCCATTTGCAGGATCTCGTTACGTTTCTTTTCCCCTCCGGAGAAGCCTTCGTTGACGTAGCGGTCGCCGAACGAGGAGTCCATGTCGAGCTTGCGCATCCAGTCCATGACTGTCAAACGAAGCTCCAGTACTGATAGCTCCACTCCCTTTCGGGCCGAGAGGGCCTGGCGGAGGAACTGCACCAGCGGCACCCCCGGGATCTCCTCCGGGTACTGGAAGGCAAGGAAGAGGCCGGCTTTGCCCCGCGTCTCCGTGGGCCAGCCGGTGATGTCCTCGCCCTTGAACAGGATCTGGCCCTTCGTCACCTCGTACCCCGGGGAGCCGAGGAGTGACTTCGCCAAGGTTGACTTGCCGCCCCCGTTGGGGCCCATCAACGCGTGCAGCTCGCCGGCCGGCACGACCAGGTCGACGCCGCGCAGGATTTCCGTCCCCTGGACAGATACGTGCAGGTCGCGGGCCTCGAACAGCGGTGGGCGAGCAGCTGTTGCTTCGTGTGCGTCGGCGGGCATCGAGGCCATGGTATTCGACCGGGCGGTATTACCACTACGGCGATAGGAGAAAATGCCAGCTTGCATATCCACCACACTCCAGAAACGGGCGCGGTAACATAGGCCTACCGAAGAAAGGAGGTGGTCCAGCTGAGTAGTAGTAAACCTGGGACCTCGGAGGTGGCTGGCCGCTAAGCGGCCCGCTGGACCGCCTGGTAATCCAAGCCAGACACCCGGGTGATCCCGGCCGGGAGTTGGTCCCCCCCGGTACTCCAAACGGGTACACCTGCCCTTTCCAGCTAGTCATTATCAGGAACGAGGGACGCGTGTAGGCGCGTCCCTCGTTCTTTCCTCGGTTCGCCTTCCTGGCACCGTCTTTGTCCCTGCCGGTCGAAGGCAGTTAGCTTGTCGTGATGGGGCCACGCGAGGGAACTGTTGCTGGTGGCGGGCCAGTTGCCCCCGTTCCCGGCGTGACGCTCAGTACCGGGCCCGGCAGCCCACAAAGTGGCAGTAGGCCCGGTGGGGCCAGATCGGGCGGCGACGCAGGGCCGAGGGGCGCCCCGGCAAAGATCAACGGTTGGGGCAACGGCCGCGCCGCCCTCGAAACCCTGGAGTTCGGCGCCGCCGGCGGGCCCACACTGGCCGGTTACCTGGCCAGGCCCAACTTCTCGGCTGCTTCGGGTTCCGGCCGCCACGGCGTGGTGCTGGCGCACGGCTTTCCCGAGACGGTGCAGAAGACGGCCGCCCCCAGTTCGGGCTACCCCCAGTTGGCCACCCGCCTGGCCGCCGAGACGGGCGCCGCTGTACTGACCTTCGAGTTCCGGGGCACAGGGGCCTCCGGGGGAGATTTCTCGCTCGATGGTTGGCGGGCGGACCTGGGCGCCGGGATCCGTACATTGCGACAGGTCCCCGGCATCGAGGAGATCTGGCTGGTTGGTTTTGCCGCCGGCGGGACCTTGTCCATCTGTGCCGCCGCCGAAGACCCGTCAGTGGCCGGGGTGGCGGCATTGGCGCCTCCGGCTGATTTCGCTGACAGAGGTACCGACGCCCGGCGCCTGGTGGCCCAAGCCCGGGCGATTGGCCTGATCCACACCAGGGGCTACCCGCCTGACCCGAGCGCGTGGGCACGGCAGCTACGCCAGCTGCGGCCTACCCAGCTGGTAGCCAAGGTCCCACCGCGGCCCCTGTTGATCATCACCGGCGCCAACGACGACGTGGTCCCGATGACCGACGCCCGCGAACTGGCGGACGCCGCCGATGCCTCGGCTGAGCTGAGGGTAATTGCCGGTGCCGGTCACATGCTGTTGCACGACCCCCGGGCCATTGCCCTTCTCCTGGGATGGTTCGACCGCCATCTCGGGGCCGCCACCTGATCGATACTTCGAGGACCGCCACTCAAGGGCCAGGTGACCCACTACCCGGTGCTTGGCTCAAGTCCCTTCCGGCGCCCCGGGGGGCCGGGCTGGCAGTTTGGCGATCTCGTTTCTTGGTGCAGATCGCCCTTCTTGTTGCGTTGGCATGTCGTTTTGTCATCAGCGCGCAACGAGATGGCCATGGTGCACCGAAAAGGGGCGTTGCCCTGGGTAAGAAGACGGCTGTCCCGGGCCTGTTGCGTCAGTTTCGGCCTGCGTGAGCCCTTTTTATGGGCCAAGGTCCCGGGTCCGCTGCGGGCCGCCGGCTCATAGGGCCGGAAATTGATGACTGGCCCTATGCCGTCCCCGCCGCCAGCTTGGCCGCTTTGGCCGCCGCCTTCAGCTGGGATTTGTGGGCGCGGACGCGGGCCAGCGAGTCGGCATCTGTGATGTCGGCGACCGAGAGATGGGTCCCGGGGTCGCCGAACGGACGGCTCACGTCCTGCCACCCGGACGGGCGGACGCCGAGCTGCTTGCCGAGAAGGGCGACGAATATCTTGGCTTTTTGGTCCCCGAAGCCGGGCAACGCTTTGACCCGGCGCAACAACTCGGCGCCGGTGGTGGCTCCTTCCCAGATCCGGGCCGGATCCCCTCCATAGTCTTTGACGATTATCCGGCACAGCTGCTGGACCCGTTCGGCATTGGAAGCGGGGAAGCGGTGGAGCGCCGGCCGTTCTGCGAAGATGGCGGCCAGCTTCCCGTGGTCCATGGACGCGATCGTCCCGGCGTCGAGCTGGCCACCGAGCCGCTCCTGCAGGTCTCGGGGAGAGCTGAAGGCGCGCTCGAGCGGGATCTGCTGGTCGAGCACCATCCCGATCAGAAGCGCGAGCGGGTCGTCTGATAGCAGCTGGTCAGCCTGGGGGTCGCCTGAGAGTTGCAGCACAGGACGAGCGTACAACGGCGCGGGCCGGCGCCGCTCAGGCCCGGGCCGGGTCGGCCCGGTCGGGGTCGATGCCGTACCGGCGGATGGCGTCTTCGACCTCCTCGGCCTTGCCTTCCCCCGTCTGGCGGAGCCCGTCGAGGGCGGCCACTACCACATGGGCGGCGTCGGTCTCGAAGTACCGGCGGAGCGCCTGGCGGGTGTCGCTGCGGCCGAAGCCATCGGTGCCCAGCGATATGAACGGCGCCGGCGCCCACCTGGCCACCTGGTCGGGCACGGCCTTCATGAAGTCGGTCACGGCCACGATGGGCCCTTCGGCATTGGCCAGGGCTTCGGTCACGAAGGGGGTGCGCGGCGGATCGGACGGGTGGAGGCGGTTGTGCCGCTCGGTGGCCAACGCCTCTTCGCGGAGAGCCTTGTAACTGGTGGCGCTCCAGAGCTCAGCGGCCACGTCGTGGTACTCGGCCAGGAGCTGGCGGGCTTCCAGGGCGGCCTGGCTGGCCGAACCGGAAAAAACGATGGTCGCGTGCCGGCTGGGCCCCTCGGGCGCTTCCGCGAAGCGGTAAAGCCCGCGAATTATGCCCTCCTCCACGTCACCCGGTTTGGGCGGCATCTGGTAATTCTCGTTGTAGAGGGTTATGTAATAGAAAATGTCCTCGCCCCCGCCCTCGCCGTACATGCGCCGGATGCCGTCGCGCACGATCGCCGCCGTTTCGTACGCAAAAGCAGGGTCGTATGCCTGGACATTCGGTACTACCGAGAACAAAAGGTGGGACTGGCCGTCGTCATGCTGGAGGCCCTCGCCGAGCAAAGTGGTGCGCCCGGCGGTGGCGCCCATCAGGAAGCCACGGGCGCGCATGTCGGCCGCGGCCCAGATCAGGTCGCCCACACGCTGGAAACCAAACATGGAATAGAAGATGAAGAACGGCACCATGGGTTGGCCGAAGGTGGCGTAGGCCGTCCCCGCAGCGGTGAAATCGGCCAGGCCGCCCGCTTCGGTAATCCCCTCTTCTATTAGCTGGCCGTCCTTCGCCTCCGAGTACGAGAGCATGAGCTTCGAGTCGACCGGCTCGTACAATTGGCCGAGGGGGGCATAAATCTTGAAATCCTTGAACAGCGCGTCCATGCCGAAGGTGCGCGCTTCGTCGGGGATAATCGGCACCACCCGCCGGCCGATGGCTTTGTCGCGCAACAGGCCTCTCAGCATCACGGCGAACGCCATGGTGGTGGATACCTCGCGGTTGCCCGACCCGTTGTCGAACTCGGCGAAGACCTTGCCGTCGGGGGAGGGGAGAGGTTCGTAGTCGACCACCCGCTCGGGGAGAGAACCGTTCAGCTGCTTGCGGCGTTCGAGCATGTACTGGTACTCGTAACTGTCCTCGGCGGGCCGGTAAAACGGCGGTTCACCGGCCTCGAGCGCTTCGTCGGGGATCTCGGCCTGGAGCTTCAGGCGGTCCCGGAGCGCCTTCAGCTCGGCGGTGTTCATTTTCTTTATCTGGTGGGTGGAATTGCGGGCCTCGATGGAGGGGCCGAGCGCCCACCCCTTGATGGTCTTGGCCAGGATGACCGTGGGCTGGCCCGTGGTCTCGGTGGCCGCCTTGTAGGCGGCGTAGAGCTTCCGGTAATCGTGGCCCCCACGCGGCAGGGTGCGGAGATCCTCGTCGCTCAGTTGCTCGACCAGCTTTGTCAGCCGCGGGTCAGGGCCGAAGAAATGTTCCCGGATATAGGCGCCGTCCTCAGTGGCGAACTTCTGGAACTCGCCGTCGACCGTGGTGTTCATCTTGTTGAGCAGCACCCCGTCCACGTCGGCGGCCAGCAGCTCGTCCCAGCGCGAACCCCAGATGACCTTGATGACGTTCCAGCCGGCGCCCCGGAAAACGGCCTCGAGCTCCTGGATGATCTTGCCGTTGCCGCGCACCGGGCCGTCGAGACGTTGCAGGTTGGCGTTGACCACGAACACCAGGTTGTCGAGCTGCTCGCGCCCGGCCAGGCTCAGAGCGCCCAGCGTCTCAGGTTCGTCGCACTCGCCGTCGCCGAGGAAGCACCACACCCGGGATGCGCTGGTGTCGGCGAGGCCCCGGTTGTGCAGGTACCTGTTGAAGTGAGCCTGGTAAATGGCGTTGAGCGGCCCGATGCCCATGGAGACGGTCGGGAACTCCCAGAACTCGGGCATCAGCCGCGGATGGGGGTAGGAGGAAAGGCCACCTGTGCCGGCGGCGGCCCCCGACAGTTCCATCCGGAAATGGTCGAGCTCGCCCTCGGTGAGGCGGCCTTCGAGGAAGGCCCGGGCGTAGATCCCGGGGGCGGCGTGGCCCTGGAAGAAAACCTGGTCGCCCGGCTGGCCGCCGGCCTTCCCCCGGAAAAAGTGGTTGAAGCCGACTTCGTACAACGACGCCGACGAGGCGAACGTGGCCAGGTGGCCGCCGATCCCTTCGGCGATGTGGTTGGCCCGGACCACCATGATGGCTGCGTTCCAGCGCATGTAAGCCCTGATGCGGCGCTCGGTCTCCTCGTCGCCCGGGAACCAGGGTTCCCGGCTGGCCGGGATGGTATTGACGTACGGGGTGGAGACCGTGGCCGGGAAGCCGACCTGGCTTTCCTTGGCTCGTTCCAGGAGCTTCATGAGCAAAAAGCGCGCCCGGGCCTTGCCATGAACTTCGAGGACGGCGTCGAACGAGTCGACCCACTCTTCCGTCTCGGTCGGGTCGATGTCGGGGAGCTGATGGGAGATGCCGTCGAAGATCACGCCTTACATCGTCGCGCCAACGCTGGGTTGTCGGTAGTAGGACGACGAACCAATTTGTGACGTTTGTCACAGCAGTCCCTCTGAACTGCGGTTTTGTACCAGCCCGGGATGCTCTTCGGGGCCGGCCGGCTCGGGCATGCTGGAAGGGTGCAAGACGGCCCCACCCCCGGAACGACCGTGTACACCGACGGAGCCTGCCTGGGCAACCCCGGCCCCGGCGGCTGGGCCTGGGCCGTCCCGGGCGGTAAGTGGCAGAGCGGGGCGGCGGCCCGCACCACCAACCAGCGGATGGAGATCACGGCGGCCCTGGAGGCGGCCCGCTCCTTACCGGGGCGGCTCGAGATCGTGAGCGACAGCACCTATGTGGTCAACTGCTTCCGCGACGGCTGGTGGGAGAAGTGGCTGGTCAAGGGGTGGGTCAACTCGGCCAAGAAGCCGGTGGCCAACCGGGACCTCTGGGAGCCCCTGGTCGACCTGTACCGGGCCGCGCCTGGGCGGCTGCGGTTCCGCTGGGTGAAGGGCCACGGGAGTGACCCTTTCAACGACCTCGTGGACCGGCTGGCAGTGGCGGCGGCCACGTCACAGAAGGGTGGCGAGGGGGAGGAGCCGCCCGAGCCGGCGTCCCTGGGCCCATCGGACTCGCCCGCCGGACCCCCACGCCCCGGGCGGTAACGGCTACGTGAGACTAGGTGCCGGCCACCGCCCGGGTGTCCCAGAAGGCGCCCTTGTGCTGTCGGAGAGCGGCTACTTCAGGGACGTACTGCTCCGAGAAAACCCGCCAGGAGCCGTTCGAGAAGCCAATAAGGGTCTGGTCGTAGGCGTCTTCAGGGCCCCGCGGTTCGCTCCAGCCGGGCACGTAGGTGACGAGGCCACCGGCGGGGGGCACGTCGGCGAAGCCCTGGCCCAGGAACCGGTACAACGTGACCGCCCCGGTGCCCTCTACCAGGTCGAGCTCGGTCCCGAACCCGGAGCGGTCCGAGGGTGTCACAAAGACCAATTTGGGGTCGTGGTCTCGTTCGACGTCGTCAGCCCAGACGAGCGACGGTGGGCCCGGGCTCTGGAAAACGTGCACGAGGGCCAGCGCCCAGCTCTTGCCGTCACGGCGCCACACCAGGTCGCGTTCCTGGGCGCCGGGACCGGTCTTGCCTGTACCTCTTTTACTGGTCGTTTTACTGGCCGAACCCGCCTGGGGGCCTGGCGGCAGCACGGCTGTCTCTTGCTCCACTATCCCGGCCACAGTGCCGGTTGGCGCTACGGCGACGACGCACTTGCCGCTGAACCCCGGGTCGATCAAGGCGTGGCAATTGGGGTCGTACGGCTTGTCTGTCGGGCCGGTTGGCGGTGCGAGGCTGGCGCCGACACCCGAGAGAGCCAGGCCGATCACGGACGGGTTGGCCTTGGGCGCCGGCGCAGCCGCTACTCCGGGTGCAGTTGCGCCACCGCTGACACCCAGTGCCAGTACTGCGCCCCAAATGGCCAACCCGGCTTTCACGTCGCTCCAGCGCTAATGGGGTTGGTCCGTCAGCCAGAGGTATTCGACCTCCGGGCGGGCGCGGGTCGTAACCGAAGGCGCGCTCACGGCCCGATGATAGCGGTGACGCCGCTTGGGCCCGCCTCGCCCGGCCGGCGCAGGCCGGATCAAACGTGTCAGGGCCTCATGGGTAGGGTCTGCGTTGAAGGAGCGATAAGCGATGGAAGATATGGAACAGGACGAGCGGCGCCTGCGTGCCCTGTCCCCCTTGGACGGCCGGTACGCGAAGCAAATGGAGCGTTATGCGGCCGCGTTCTCGGAGGGTGCGCTCATCCGGGAGCGTTTCGCCGTCGAGGTGGCGTGGCTCGAATACCTGGCCGCGCTGCCCGCTCTCTCTGAGCTAGCCCCCCTCACGGGACGAGAGCACGCCGCGCTGGAAGACTGGGTAGCCACGTTCGGTGCTCGTGAAGCCGAGTCCGTAAAGGGAATAGAGGATGTCACCAACCACGACGTAAAGGCAGTTGAGTACTTCCTGAAACAACGCCTGGTGAAGGAGCTGGGCTGGCCGGCTGAGCGAGCGGAATTTGCCCATTTTGCCGTCACTTCGGAAGACGTCAATAACCTGGCCTACGCGCGGATGGTGCGTCGGGCCAGGGACGAAATTTGGCTGCCGGCCGCCGACGCTTTGGTGGACGACGTTCGGGCACCAGCCCTGGAGCACGCCGGGCTCCCGATGCTGGCTCGGACGCACGGCCAGCCGGCGACGCCTACGACGATGGGGAAGGAACTGGCCGTTTTTGTCGTCCGCTGGGAGCGTCAGTTGCAAACCGTCCGCCAGGTCGAGATCCTCGGCAAGTGGGGGGGTGCGACCGGGACGCTGGCGGCCCATGTCGTTGCCTACCCGGACCTCGACTGGATGACCATCGCCCGTGACTTCGTGACCGCCCTCGGCTTTACGTGGGCGCCCTTGACCACTCAGATTGAGGCGCACGACTGGATGGCCGAGCTTTTCGACGCCATGGGGCGGTTTGGCACGGTATTGCTCGATTTCTGCCGCGATATGTGGTCCTACATAAGTTTTGGCTACCTGCGCCAGAAGGTCATCGAGGGCGAAGTCGGCAGTTCGGCAATGCCACACAAGGTGAACCCGATAGATTTCGAGAACGCTGAAGCTAACGCCGGTATAGCCTCAGCGCTTCTCGGTCACCTCTCCCAAAAGTTGCCTATTTCCAGGATGCAGCGGGACCTTTCCGACTCTTCTGCTTTGCGCAATATCGGCAGTGCGTTTGGTTATTCAGGCCTGGCCATCCTCTCGGCCCGTCGGGGCATGGCCCGCACCCGGCCTGACCAGGCTGTTCTCGACGCAGACCTGCAGTGCGCGTGGGAAGTGCTGACCGAAGCGGTGCAGACGGTAATGCGCCGTTACGGCATTGCGGAGCCTTACGAACAGCTGAAATCATTGACGCGAGGGAAACCCGTGAGCAGAGAAGAATTACATCACTTTGTGCGCGGGCTTGACCTCCCTGAGCACGTGAAAGAGCAGCTTTTGGCACTAACGCCCGAAACATATACCGGGCTCGCAACCCGGCTTGCTAACTTGATCGACATCCCGTAGGGAACAGCTGGACTGCAAAAGTCAGGAAAAGAGGGGGGTAGCCCAGAAAGGGCCAGCCCTGTCCCCGGAGGAGTGACCGCGTGAACGGCGAAAGCTCAGTCCATATAGATCGCGGGCGATGGCTCTACCGCTTCGCGCTAAACACGGACAACATCTCGATTTACCGGGCCAGACGGGCGGGCCAGGACCTGGCGCCCGTGGAGGTTTGGCGCTCGTTGGCGCAACTCGGCATCTCGGACGCGTTCATCGTCCCGGTTGACGGCGGGTGGCAGCCATTCATCGAGTTGACGGAGAGCCGTCAGCGCTGGGCCCTGGCTAAGCGAGGTTCAATGGCCGAAGCCGAGACGGCTACCCGGCATTTCCTGGGCAGCCTGGCGGACGCAGTCTGCCACGCCAGTCAGCCTCGTATCGCCAGTGAAAAAGAGCCAGATGCGCTGCCGATGAGGGTGCCCGATCCGCCTTCGCCGCCGGCCGAAGACGGGCCAGTCGAACTGGTCCTCTCGCACGCAGGTTCGGCGCGTGAGGCGTCCGGGTGGGAGCTCATCTACAGCCGTCAGCGCCTTTTTCGCTGAGGCTGCGGTAAAAGGCTGTAAAAGAGACGGCATCCCGCGGGCGCTACGGGTCGTCCGGGCCGCTCGCCCCGGCCATGGCCACGACGCTCGGTCTTATCCTGAACGCATAAACGGCGCTGGCCACGAGGCCAACGCCGACTGGTGCCCCCACGCCCATCAGGGCCACCCACGTAGTGCGGTCGTGCCCAGCCGCTTCCCAGTCCTCGGACAGGTGCAGGGCCCCGTCCACCGCCCCCCAGAGCGCCAGCCCGACCACGGCCACAATGCCGAGCGCCCAGGCCAGCCCGGCGTTGCTCGTTACCAGCAGGGCGAGGCCCGAAGAGGCGAGCAGCGCCACGATGATGGGGCGCACGACGGCGTCGGGTGCCCGGCTCGAGACCCTCGCACCGAGGAAGGTCCCCGGGACCGAGCCGATGATCAGGCTGCCGGCGACGCTCAGGTCAACATGGCCAAAGAGCGCTTGGCCGAGGGCGGCTACGGCTACCAGGGGCACCGCCTGGACAAGGTTGGTTCCGACCTGGACGTTGGAGGACAGCCTCGGGTAGAGGAGCATCAACAGGACGATTATGAGCGACCCGGAGCCGACGGACGTCATTCCCACCATGAAGCCGCCGAGCAGGCCGACGAGGAGAGTGGGCACGGTCTTGAGGCGCCAAGGGGCCGGGTTTTCCTGGGGGCGGCCCCGGCGGCGCAACCTGACGTTGAGCGCAGTTCGGGCCAGGAGGCTGGCGCAGGCGACGACGAGGGCCCAACCAAGCAGGGTCTTCAAGTGAGCCTGGTCGGCGCGGGTGTTACCGAGCTGGTTGAGGAGCCAGGCGCCAAAGAATGCGCATTCCAGTGATTTCGGACACCCGTTCCGGTTGAAAGCGGACGCGGTTCCGGCCGAAAGCGGACAACCCAAGGGACGGGCGGGGGCCTATGGTCGTGTTCGATTGTCAAGTGGCCCAGCCGATGGGCCGAGCCACCTGACAGGTTACGACCTTGTTTGCTCAGCCCGTCGGGTCGCCGCCTTTGGCCAGCCCTCGGGAGCGGCCTCCCCGGCGC
>DATJUH010000437.1:0-4940 GCA_035502515.1 Acidimicrobiales bacterium | reverse complement strand
GATTTTGCAGTGCGCAGCGACTCGAGCGAGGTGGCCATCTACCCCGGTGAACCGTTCGGCTCCAATTTCAGTGGCAACGTCGTCCAGATTTGCCCTGTAGGCGCCCTTTTGGCCACGCCGTACCGGTTTAAGGCCAGGCCCTGGGACCTCGAGCAAGTGGAGACGACGTGCAATTTTTGCGCCGTGGGTTGCCGGGTGGCGGCACAGTCGAGCTCGGACCAGGTGGTGCGCTTTCTCGGTGTAGACAGCGACCCGGTCAACTGGAGCTGGCTGTGCGACAAAGGCCGTTTCTCGTTCGAGGCCCTCAACAGCCCCCAGCGCCTCACCCGCCCCCTGGTCCGGCCGGCGAGCGGGGCAGAGGGCGCCGCCGAAACGTCAACCGTGATGGCCGAAGCGAGCTGGGCTGAAGCGTTCGGGGAAATCGTCCGTCGCCTTGACGGAGTACCCGGGCCCAGGATCGGGTTGATCGGCGGCTCTCGTCTCCCGAACGAGGATGCATACGCGTGGGCCAAGCTGGCCCGCACCGTGCTCCATACGGACAACGTCGACGCTCAGCTCGGTGACGGCTTGCCTGCCGACGTCGTCGCCAGCCTGCCCCGGGCCACCATCGACGAGGTATGCAGTGCGTCGGTCATCGTCACGATTGCTCCCGACATCAAAGAGGAGCTGCCCGTCCTATACCTGCGCCTGCGGCACGCAGCCATTGAAAATGGCGTACCGATCATCGAGTTGAGCCCCGCCCGTACGGGGTTGTCTTCCATTGCTGCCCAATCCCTCGGCTACCGGCCGGGCGAGCTGGGCGCCGTGGTCGACGCGTTGTCCGGCGATGCTCCAGTGACGGCGCCCGTGGCCGGAGTACCCGGCGAAGACGTCGAGCGCGCTCGTTCCGCCATCGCCGGCGCCGGTTCACCGCCTAACGGAGCCCCGCGAGTGGCCGTAGTTATCGGGCGGCCTTCGCTGGCCGAGGCGGCTGATGGCCCGGCCGAGGCGGCGCTGATGCTGGCCCGGCTCCCGGGCGTATCGTTCTTGCCCGCACTCCGGCGGGCGAACGTCCACGGCGCCATCGACCTCGGGTTGGCGCCCGGTTTGCTGCCCGGGCGCACCAGCCTCGAACACGGGCGGGAGTGGTACGAGCACCAATGGGCAGCGGAGCTGCCAAGGGACGCAGGGCTGGACACGCTGGGTATGCTCGCGGCCGCCGCCAATGGCCGCCTGGACGTGCTTTTCCTTTTGGGAGCGGACCCAATTTCCGACTTCCCCGACCGCCTACTGGCGGCCCGCGCCCTCGAGGGCGCCCGTTCCGTCATCGCCGTCGACGCTTTCGCCACCCAGAGCACCAGCTACGCCGACGTCGTGCTCCCGGCGGCGATATATACGGAAAGGCACGGCAGTTTCACCAATATCGAGGGCCGGGTCAGCTGGCTCGGCCAGAAGGTGACGGCGCCCGGCAGCGCCCGTCCAGATTGGATGATCGCCGTCGAGCTCGCATCGCGCCTCGGCGGTGACCTCGGCGCCGCCACGTTGGCCGATTTGTGGGCAGAAATAGAGACCACCTCGCCTCTCCACCAGGGCGTCTCGCAATCGCTCCTCGTTTCGCGCCAGGCTCGCGACGGCGTCGTGGTCCCGTTCAGTCCCGAACGAGAAGAGGCCGAGGAGCCACCGGCGCCCATAGACCCGATGGCCGGCCCGGGCATCTCCTCTGCTTCTCTCCATCCTTTGCCACCCCCGCCGGCCCCGGCCCAGAGCGGGAACGGCGCCGCGGCGATGAGCGGCCTTGACGCCGCGGGCCATGAACCGGCCGGTACTGAATCCTCCGGGGCTGAGCTCAGCCCGCCGCCGCGGCTGCGACCGAGGGCTCCCGCCGCCAATGGGAAAGGGGCCACCAAGGCGCCCGAAACCAGTGGAGGACTGGCCTCGCTCCGCCTCGTCACCAGCCGTCCGATGTGGGACGGAGGTACCTTCGTACAGCGTTCTCCTTCATTATCGCTGCTGCCGCAGCCACTGGCGCTGCGCGCCAACCCTGACGACCTGGCCCGCCTGGGGCTGGCAGCCGGCGATTACGTACGGGCCACCACCGGGACCGGACGGGGCGTGCTGGTGACCACGGTGGCCGACCCCACCGTCGCTTCGGGTACGGCCGTGCTGCCCTTCAACCTCCCGGACGGAGGGGCGGGCGAGCTGATCGACGCCGGAGCGGCCCAGACCGAAGTCACCCTCGAAAGGGCCGAGCGGTGAGGATCGCCGCCGCGGCGACGTCGGCAACGTCGTACCAGGGCGACCCCGTTTTTGCCCATGGGCTCACGTGGCAGGTCTGGGTGATCGTCATCGTGAAGGTCCTGGTGGTCTTCGTTCTGCTCATGCTGTCCGTCCTTTTCATGGTCATGTACGAACGCAAGGCCATTGCCCGCCTTGGCAACCGCTGGGGGCCCAACCGGGCGGGGCCGAACGGCTGGCTGCAATCTCTCGCCGACGGCGTCAAGCTTTTCTTCAAGGAGGCCATGCTCCCGTTCGAGGGCGACAAATTGGTCTACCGCGTGGCACCGATCATAATTCTGGTGCCGGCGTTCATTTCCTTCTCGATCGTGCCGGTCGGCGGGACCATAACCATCGGCGGCTACACCACGCTGCTCCAGCTGGCCAACCCGCCGTGGGGGATCCTCCTCATGCTGATGTGCTCGAGCGTGAGCGTCTACGGCGTGATCCTGGCCGGGTGGGCATCGGGGTCCAAGTACCCGTTGATGGGAGCGGTACGCTCGAGCGCGCAGATGGTGTCGTACGAAGCGGCGCTCGGCCTGACAATAGCCACCGTCGTACTGGTTTCGGGGTCGCTGCTCACGCCCGTAATCGTGGCGGAACAGCATGGCGGTTTCCTTTACCACTGGAACATCCTGCGCACCTACGGCCTCCCGGCGGCCATATTCTTCATTGCCGTTACGGCCGAGATGACGAGGCCGCCCTTCGACCTCGTGGAGGCAGAGGAGGAGCTGTCCGGCGGGTACAACCTCGAGTACTCCTCGATCGGCTTTGCTCTTTTCTATTTGGCCGAGTACATGGCCGTCGTCGTCAATTCCGCCATATTCACCACCCTCTTCCTCGGCGGCCCCGATGGCCCCCGCATTGCCGGTCACTCCATCGGCCCGTTCTGGTTCGCCCTCAAAGTGCTCATCATCCTGTACGTCTATATCTGGATCCGGGCCACGTTGCCCAGGCTTCGCTACGACCAGCTCATGGACCTGGGCTGGAAACGCCTCATCCCCGGTGCACTTGCCATGCTGCTGATCGTGGCCGGAGCGCGTATAAACGCCATCTGGGGCCTGGGCGCGCTGGTGGGCTGCTGCGCCGCCTTCCTGCTGTTGAGCCGGGCCATCGACATCGGCCACTCCGTCGAAGAAGAGGCCACTCTCACTGACCTGGAGGCGCGATGAGCTTCCTCGACCAAAACAGGTTCGTCTCGTTTTTCAAAGGCTTTTTCGTCACGGGCAAGCAACCGGTCAAGCCGAAGGTCACCGCCCTGTACCCAGAGCAGAAACGGCCCAAGCCAGAGCGTTTCCATGGCCGCCACGTGCTCAACCGGTACGAGGACGGGATGGAGAAGTGCATCGGCTGCGAGCTGTGCGCCGGCGTGTGCCCGGCCCGCTGCATCTACGTAAGAGGCGCGGACAACCCCCCGGACGCCCCTGTGTCGCCGGGTGAACGTTACGGCTTCGTCTACGAGATCAATTTCCTGCGCTGCATCCACTGCGACCTGTGCGTGGAAGCGTGCCCGACGGAAGCCATAACGGAGTCGAAGCTGTTCGAGTTTTCGTTCAGCAACCGGGAAGATGCCATCTACACAAAGGCCGAGCTGGTGGTCGACGATTCCGGGCAGCCAAAGGTGCTGCCGTGGGAGGACTGGAAACCGGGGGACGACAGCCATACTTCGGCATGGATGCGGGCTACGTCGCCATCGGGAAGGGCCGACCTGGAGGGCACCCCGCTGTGGAGCGGCGAACTGGGCTACGGCGTGCGTCCGGCCCAACGCGGGCAATCCGACCCGCAAGCCGCGGATGTAACTGCCGATACCGATGTCTCGATCCGGGAGATGGAGTCGGGCGAGCTCAAGGGTGTGGGCGTAAGCACGGTCCGGCCGGTGAGGCGGCCGGGGGGATCGCGGTGACGGCTGCCGTCGCTGCGCTGTTGGCCGCCACCGCGCTGGCCAACGCGTCGGCCTGGGCCGTCTACGCGGTGGGCGCCGCCCTGGTCATCGGCGGGGCCGCGGGCGTGGTGCTGGGACGCAACCCGGTGCACTGCGCCCTCGCCCTGGTCACAACCATCTTCGGCATTGCCTTGCTGTTCATCAACCAGGGGGCCGATTTCCTGGCCGCGGTGCAGATAATCGTTTATGCCGGCGCCATCGTCATCCTTTTCCTGTTCGTGATCATGCTCCTCGGTGTCGACCGCCCGGAGGCTCGCCAGCAATCGCGGCTGCGAGCGCTCACCCCCGTAGCCATTGTCATCGGGGTAGTGGCGCTGTCCGAGCTGCTGGTGCTGGCCCGCGTGCATTGGTGGGCCACCGGGGCCAAGTCAGTTTCGGGCAACCTGACCGGGCCCGGGACCAATGTGCAAAAGCTCGGTCAGAGCATTTTCACCGGGTACCTGCTCCCGTTCGAAATGACTTCGGCGCTGCTGGTGATCGCCGTCGTGGCTGCGGTCGTCCTGGTCCGGCGGGCTCAGAGCGGCCAGCGCCCTCAAGGCGTCCAGCGCCGGGCCCAGACGCCCCCTGCGGGCCCGGTGCGGCGGCCCGACGGCGGCCAGGCTGCTCCCGTTACCCCCGTAGCGGCGCGGCCATCTGTCCCCCGGGAGAGCCCTCCGTCGGGAGTCCCCGGGCGATGACGGTCCCGGGCCCCTGGTACCTCGTGCTGGCCGCCTGCCTTTTCGGCATCGGCGCCGCCGGCCTCCTG
>DATJUH010000436.1:0-13780 GCA_035502515.1 Acidimicrobiales bacterium | reverse complement strand
CCCGTACGATGTCCCAGCTTTTTGTTGACTGGCAACAATACTGAAACAGAACGGAAACATAACGGTGGCCCGCGGACTGTTTCGCGTGTTCATTCGGCTCTCGTAACGGCGCCAGGCTGTTGCTACCCCCCTACCGGTCTCGTTTACCGGCACGTTCTCTGCCGTCATTGGCTTCGTTTGTAAACGAGCACCGATCGGATCGTACTGGTGACCCGGCCCTCTGTCAATCCTCCCCCCCCGCCGCCTATTTGAAAGCCCGGCGGCCGTAGCAGTTAATATGGTCTAGACCGCGCTACGTCGTGACTTGACCGC
The DNA here is from genome assembly GCA_035502515.1 of Acidimicrobiales bacterium. Lineage (GTDB taxonomy): Bacteria > Actinomycetota > Acidimicrobiia > Acidimicrobiales > Palsa-688 > Fen-671. The sequence goes on along the minus strand of DATJUH010000436.1, from coordinate 13,468 downwards.
GTGCCCGTGGCGCGCGCTCACGCGATGGCCCAGTCGGGCCCGCTGGCCGGTTCTTGTGGCCGCGGGCGCAGATTGGGCCGGGGCCGGTCTGTGCCTGGTAGTTTGACCGGCCTACAGGTTGTTTCAGGCCAAAGGATGACGGAATGAGTACAGAAGTGCCAGCCCGCAGCTATGAGCATAAGGAAGGTCGCCATGGGTGACGCGCCGACGAGAGCCGGCGATGTGGCCGCCGCCTTGCCGAGTGTGGCCGACGCCGCTCAAGCCGTGCTCGCCCCGGCTCTCGAGGCGGCGACGGCGGAAGCCGATGTCGTCTCGGCCGTCGGCCGGCGGGCGGCCGAGGCCATTGGGGCGGGCCATCGAGTGTTCGCCGTCGGTGCCGGTCATGCCCAGGCCTTCGCCATGGAGCTCTACCACAGGGCCGGCGGCTTGCCCTGGGTGGTCGACATGAACCTCGAAGACCTCCTCACGGATAAGCGGGATGCCGGGGCGCAACTGGCCGACTCGCAGCCCGAACGAGACCCGGCCAACGGGCCGCGTCTCCTGGACTACCACTCGGTTGCTCCCGGCGATGTCGTCTTGATCGCGTCCAATTCGGGGCGCAACGGGGCGATCGTCGAATTGGCACTGGAGTGCCGGCGCAGGGGCATCTACTCGGCCGCGTTCACCTCGCGCGCCCATTCGATGGCGGTTGCCTCGCGCCACGAGTCCGGGCGCCGGCTGCTCGAGGTCACCGACGCCGTCGTGGACAACCATTGCCCTCTTGGCGACGCCACGGTCGCCGTCCCCGGCCTCGGCCGCGCCTGCGCCGCCTCCACGGTGTCGTTCGCACTGCTGGCCCAGATGTTCACAATGAGCGTGATCCGGTACTTGCTGGAGCACGACCAGCCAGTCCGCGTCCTTTTAAGTGCCAACGTGGGTTAGGCCGGCGACGGTGGCAAGGGGGGCCCCACGGGCCCGCGGCGGTCTGGTCGTCGATATCGGTGGGACCAAAGTGGCTGCGGCACTGGTCCGGGAGGGCGAAATTGCCGCTCGTGCCCGGCTCGATACCGGTGACCGCCCGGCCGAGGTCCTGGCGTCAGACATCGTCTCGGCTGCCCGTCAGCTGGTGCAGCGAGCGGCCGTATCTCTGGAGGCAGTCGTCGTCGCCGTCCCGGGTACAATTGACCGGAAGGCGGGAGTGGTGGTCAATGCGGCCAACCTGCCGTTTTGCAACTTTCCGCTGAGCGCCGCGCTGAGCCATCGGCTCGGCGACGTCCGTGTAATCCTCGAAGATGACGCCAATTGTGGCGCGGTCGGCGAGGCGTCCGCCGGCTCAGCGGGGAAGCTGCGCGACCTCGTTTACATCACGCTGTCGACCGGGATAGGGATGGGTGCAGTTATGGGCGGACAGCTTGTCGTCGGGGCGCACGGATCGGCAGGCGAACTCGGCCATGTAACGGTGGCGCCAGGTGGGCGGTTGTGCGGGTGCGGGCGACGAGGCTGTCTGGAGGCATACGCGTCGGGCCGGGCCATCGCGTCTCTTGGGTCCGAATTGCTCACCGTCAAAAGCGGTTCTCTCCTGGCCGCAAGTGTGGCCGGTGCGGCCAAAGTCACCGCCCAAGCTGTCATTGGCGCCGCAGAGAGAGGCGACGGCGACTGCTTGCAAATCATCGATAACGCCCACTCACGAATCGTGGACGCGGTCCGGATGCTCCAGTTTGTCATTGACCCTGAGGTGGTCGTCCTCGGGGGAGGGTTGATGGCCAGCCCGTTCTTCAACGACCGGTTATTGGGCGCCTTTCGCAGTCAGCTCGGAGGGGGGCCTGGCCCATTGGTCCGGCCGTCAGTATGTGGCGACGACAGCGTGATTGTCGGAGCGATGCACATTCTCTCTGTCGCATTGGGGAACCGGGATGGGGACGAGGCCAGGGAGCGCCCATGAGCCGAAGTGAGCTGATCCGGGACGCGCAAATAGTCACCGGCGGTGCACTGGTCCCCGACGGGTGGGTACTCGTCGAGGATGGTGTGATCGGCGAGGTGGGCGTTAAGGAGCGCCGGCCACCTCCAGCCGATGTCAAAACCAGTGCCGGGGGGGCGTTTTTGCTGCCAGGTTTCATTGACATCCATGTTCACGGCGGCGGAGGCGGTGGTTTCGGCCCGGACGTTGCTTCGGTGCGCCAGGCTCTCGAGTTCCACCTGAGGGGGGGCACGACGTCGATCCTGGCCGGGATAAGCACATGCCCGCCCGGTACCCTGCTCGAGTCCGTCAAACAACTGGCCACCGTTGCCGCTGAACCCGGAACGACTTCACGCCTCCTGGGCGTGCACCTCGAGGGCCCTTTTATCTCGATAGCCAGGAAGGGCGCCCACGACCCGGACCTAATACGCCCACCAGACCGGGAGGAGCTCGCCACTTTGCTCGAGGCCGCTCCAGGCCGGATCCGTTTGATGACGGCCGCCCCCGAGTTGCCGGGTTTCGAGGACATAGCCCGGGTGGCCCAAAATGCCGGCGTCGTCCTCGGTGCCGGCCACACGGACGCTGACGGGCCGCAGCTCCGCGCCGCCATCCAGGGCGGGGCGCGGACACTCACGCACACGTTCAACGCCATGCGCCCGGTCCTCCACCGCTCGCCGGGCCCGATGGAGGCGATCGTGGACACCAATGTGTTCTGCGAGCTCATTTGTGACGGTGTCCACGTCCACCCGACCTTTGTCCGTATGCTGAGAAAGCTCGTCGGCCAAAGCCGGTTGGTCCTGGTAACCGACGCGGGCAGATGGGCGGGCGCGCCTGACGGGGAGTACCGTTCCGGCGCGCGCCATGTGGATGTCCGCGACGGCGCCGTCTTCTTGCGGGGGACGGACACCCTTTCGGGTAGCACATTGACGATGATGGAAGCGGCCCGTCGCTATGTGCAGTTTACTGGGGCCGGCTTTGTCGAGCTGGCCGCCGTGACCGCTACCAACGCCGCCCGGGTGTTGGGCGAAGACCAGCGGCTTGGCCGCATCGAGCCGGGACAGAAGGCCGACCTCGTTTTCCTCGACGGCCAGGTTAACTGCCTGGGAGTAATGGGCGACGGGGAGTGGGCCTGGAGAGCGGGAGACGAACGCCGGCGATCTGCCCCGGCGGGCGGCCCGGAGAACGGGGATGTGCAGTTCGCCGGGTGCCCCGGTGAAGACGGGGGTGCCACCCATGAGATAGAGACGGCGCCGGAGCGAGAAGTGGAGCCACCGCAATGAGTTTGTCAGTGGGGGCGGCGAAAGCAGACATCACCCCGCCGGTAGGTTGCCTGATGGGCGGCTACGGGGCGCGTAAAGGCAGAGCAGAAAGCATTGCCGCGCCTTTGTATTGTCGCTCCTTCGTGTTCGACGACGGGCAATCGATATTGGCGTTGGTGGTCTGCGACCTCGTCTTCGTGACCTACGACATCACCAGTTTGGCCCGCCGGCTCGTCGCCGAGGACTTAGGGCTACCGGCTAGCTCTGTAATGGTCACCGGCACCCACACGCATTCCGGGCCGGCCGGCTTGACGATGGGCGTGGACCCGGTATTCACAGAATCCGTGAGCCGGAAGATCGCCGGGTCGGTGGCCGACGCTTATCGCCGGCGCCGGCCCGCCCGGCTCAAGTACGCAGAGACGCCGGTGACGACGATAAGCCAGAACCGGCGGGACCCGGAGGGGCCGATCGAGACGGTGGCCCGCATCCTGTTGGCGGAATCCGTTGGTACTCCGTCCCCGTTGGCCACGATCGTGAATTACGCGTGCCATGCCACAGTGCTCGAGTACGACAACCTGGCCCTGTCGCCCGATTTCCCCGGAGCCGTCGCGAGTGCCGTCGAACAGTGTGCCGGCGGTCAGGCGGCCTACCTTCAGGGATGCGCCGGGAGCATCAACCCGGTGTGGATGCGCCATGACCACGCCGAAGCGCAACGTACCGGGACCATTTTGGGCCTGGCCGCAGCGCGCACCGTCCTGGAGGCCCTGCCTCTAGGAAACGGTCAGTGGTCGGTAAACCTGAGTATGGCCGAGGATGTGGCCAAGCCACCTCCTGCCAACTGCCGGGTCGTAACTGCCGGCCCGTTAGCCGGATCCTCGCTTAGAGTAAGCCTTTCGCGCCGGACGCGACCGCCGGCCCAGGACTCAGAGACAGAGCTGGCGCAGCTGGAGGCGACGCTCAGCGGGCCGAGCCAGCCCGAGCAGCGAAAGGCGGCGCTGGCCCGCAGAGCCGCAGTGCGTATGGAACTGTACTACGGCGACCGTCCTTACCAATATGCGGTCCGTAGCGACGAAGAACCGGACGGGAGCGGGCCCGACGAGGTAGAAGTGCAGACGCTGCGCCTGGGATCTGACACGGTCATCGTTGGCTTGCCGGGCGAGCCGTTCCTCGAAATCGGCGATGAGATCCGGCGCCGGAGCGGCATCCGGAACGTGCTGGTGGCAGGGTACGCAAACGAGGCCATCGGTTATGTCCCGGTGGCGTCCGAGTTCCCTCGTCAAGGGTACGAAGTGGGGTGTGCCCGTTTTACCTCCGATGCGGCTGAGTCACTGGTCGATGGGGCATTGCGCTCGATCGCCGCGGTAAGCGCGTGACCGCACTGTTGTCCAGCAGAATTCCCAGTTCGGCTGCGCCTCCCAGCCTGACGGTATTTCGTTTCGGTGCCAGTGGCGGTCCGGACCGTCTTCGCCGCGCGCTACACCGTGCCTGACCCTGACGAGTTACTAAGCCGGCGCCGGCTGCTCCAGATTGCCGCCGCCGGTGGTCTGGTCATGGCGCGTGGGCTCATGAACACGACAGAACATGATGGTCCGCCGAAACGACAGGCTCCTCGTTCGGCATCGTTACGGGGCGGCCTCCGCGCCGGGCCGGCCCAGGCCGACCGGGCCCTCGTCGGGCCAGAGCTGCCGGAGATGACGGGCACGCCTGCTCCCGCCGATTGGTCGGCACTCTCCGCCAAACTGGCCGGTCGCCTGGTACGACCGGGCAATCCGGCCTACGCCACAGACCTGCAGTTGTACGACCCGCAGTTCGACACCTCTCGGCCGGCAGCCATTGCCTACTGTGCCAACGCCGATGACGTCGCCCGCTGCATAACGTTCGCCCGCAGCCACCATTTGCCTCTGGCGGCGCGGAGCGGGGGTCACAGTTATGCGGGCTACTCGGCCACTGCGGGGCTCGTTATCGATGTGAGCCTGATGTCCCGCGTGTCCCGCGTGTCCCACGGCGGCAGCATTGCCACCGTCGGAGCCGGCGTCCGCCTGATCGACCTGTACTCCGGCCTGGCCCGGGACGGGGTGGCCGTCCCGGCCGGGTCCTGCCCGACCGTCGGCATCGCCGGCCTGGCCCTCGGGGGCGGGATCGGGGTCCTCGACCGGCTGCATGGCCTCACCTGTGACCATACGATGGGCCTCGAAATTGTGACCGCCGGCGGCGAAATCGTCCACGCCGGCCCGAGTACCAACCCGGACTTGTACTGGGCCTGCAGGGGTGGGGGAGGGGGGAACTTCGGCATCGTCACCGAGTTCCAGTTCTCCACCTTCCCGACTACGGAGTTGTCCCTCTTCAGCGCCACCTGGCCATGGCCGGCGGCGGCCGACCTGTTGCCGGCCTGGCTGGAGTGGGCGTCGACCAGCCCCGACCCGCTGTGGTCCAATTGCCTGCTCCAGACGGTGCCGGGAACGGGCGCGCCGACGGTCCTGGTCGGCGGGGTATGGGCCGGGAGCCTGGCTGAGGCGAACGCCCAGCTGCAAAGGCTGGTGAGGGCGACCGGCCCGCCCCAGAGCCAGGTGGCGGGCGAGAACGGGTTCGCGGACGCCATGTTCATCGAGGCCGGCTGCGACGGCTTGTCTGAGCCCGCCTGCCATCTCGCCGGCCGGTACCCCGGAGGCGTCTTGCCCCGGGTCCTTAGACTTTTACGGTCAGACATATTGAACGCACCGCTGAGCGATAAAGGCGTCCGGGCGGTGGTCAGCGGCATCCGGCAACGCCACGAAGAAGGCGGGCCTGGGGAGGTCATTTTTGACTCCTGGGGTGGTGCCATAAACCGGGTGGCGCCCGAAGCGACGGCCTTCGTGCACAGAAAGGCCATCGCCTCGGCCCAGTACGAGGCGGCCTTTTCGCCGGGGGTGGCCGCAGCCCCCCTGCGAGAGGCAAAGAACTGGCTGGATGCCTGGTACAACTCCCTTCGGCCTTACGTGAGCGGCGAGGCTTACCAGAATTACATCGATCCCTCGCTGGCTACCTGGGAGCAGGCGTACTACGGCTCCAACTTGGCCCGTCTCGAGCGAGTGAAGGCTAAATGGGATCCAGACGATGTCTTCCATTTCGGCCAGAGCATCCCTCTGCCGGCGGGGAGGTAGGCGGAATTCCCTGAACCCGACAAACCCGCCTTGGCCCAGGCCCGAACGCGAACTTGGGAAGGCGCTATGCGGGAAGGCGGGGTGCGCGAAGGCGCCGCGGGCGCTGGAAGGCGCCGGGCGGGGTGCGGGAAGGCGGGCCGGGAGGGCGCTGTGCGGGAAGGCGGGCCGGGAGGGCGCTGTACGGGAAGGCGCCGCGGGTGCACGTAGGCGCCAGGCGGGGCACCTAGGCGCCAGGCGGGCCAGGAAGGCGCCAGGCGGGGCAGGAAGGCGCCAGGGGGGCACTTTCTCGGTGCAGTCGGTGCTTCCTGTCGCGCTTTGATGTCACATTTTGCATTGAAACGCAACAAGAACTGGTTTTTGCACCGAGTTTCGCCTCAGCTGCGCCCTTCTCCCCGGCCTTGACCGGTCCCCGAAGCTGACGAGTACTGGTGGGGGGCAAAGGACCGCCAAAAGGCGGCCCGAAAGGACCCGCCCTTGTCGTGTCTGAGTGCCGCCCCTGCCGCGCCCCGTGATGTAGTGTCTGCCACCTATGGGTGGAGAGGTGAGCCGGCGCCGGTTGCTGCACGCCGGCGCCATGGGCAGCCTGGCCGCACTGGCTGCCGCCTGCGGGGCCGGCCGGCACAACGCCGGCGGTACCACGTCCTCCTCGAGCACGAGCGAGCCGGCCACGACCGCAGCCGGTACGAGCACGACCACGAGCTCAACCAGCGTCGCCACGACCAGTACCGTGCCTACCGCCACCACCACGACCGCGGTCACGACGACGACGACCACCACCACCGTTGTCCCGACAACGGTGGTCACCGCGCCGACGGCGGCGGATTGGAAGGCTCTCGCCGCCGGGCTAACGGGCCGGCTGTCCATGCCGGGCGACCCCACCTACCCGGTGGACCTCGAACTGTACGACCCCGTGTACGACAGCATTCACCCGGCAGGCATTGCCTACTGCGCCAACCCGAGCGACGTCGCCCGTTCGATCGCATTTGCCCGAGAGCACGGCCTGCCTCTGGCGGCGCGGAGCGGAGGCCACAGTTACGCCGGCTACTCGACGACAACCGGGCTCGTAATCGATGTGACCCTCATGTCCCAGGTGGCGGTTACGGGCAACGTGGCGAGCGTCGGCGCCGGCACGCGCCTCATCGATGTTTATTCGGGGCTCCCGCCACACGGCGTTTCCCTCCCGGGAGGGTCGTGCCCCTCGGTAGGGATAGCCGGCCTGGCCCTCGGCGGTGGTATAGGTGTGCTGGGGCGCCTGCACGGGCTGACGTCCGACAACATCGTCGGGCTGAAATTGGTAACTGCCGATGGCAGGACTGTCGACGCAAACGCAACGACGAACCCCGACCTCTTTTGGGCCTGCCGGGGTGGCGGGGGAGGGAACTTCGGCGTGGTCACGATGTTCCAGTTCTCGACCTTCCCGCTGGGCCAAGTCAGTTTGTTCGGCCTGCGGTGGCCCTGGGCGGCCGCCGCGCAGGTTCTGCCGGCCTGGCTGGAATGGGCGTCCTCCCAACCCGACCCGATGTGGTCCAACTGCCTCCTGACCACGGCACCGGGGGCGGCCACCGTCCGCGTGGGTGGGGTCTGGGCCGGCGATGTGGCAGATGCGAGAGCCCAAGTCGCCGCCCTGCTCCGTGCGGTGGGGCCGCCGGCGAGCCAGGCGTACGGTCAGCACGATTACGAGGAGGCCATGTACATCGAGGCCGGCTGCCGTGGGTTGACTCAGGCCGCTTGCCACCTCGCCGGTAAGTCCCCCGGAGGGACGCTTCCCCGGACCGTGACGCTGGCCAAGTCGGACATTCTCAACGGCCCGCTCGGTAATTCCGGGGTCCAGGCCGTCGTGGCCGGCATCGAGGAACGCCAAAGCCAGCAGGGACCGGGCGCGGTTGCGTACGACTCCTGGGGCGGGGCCATAAACCGGGTCCCGGCCAACGCCACTGCTTTCGTGCACAGGAAGGCGTTGGCGTCGGCCCAGTACGATGCCTCTTTCTCTCCAGACGTGGCGCCGGCGAAACTGCAGCAGGCCGAAGCCTGGTTGAACAGTTGGTACGCCACGCTGCGCCCATATGTGAGTGGCGAGGCGTACCAAAACTACATCGACCCTTCGCTGGCCAACTGGCAGCAGGCGTACTACGGGGCGAACCTGCCTCGGCTCAAGCAGATCAAGGCGAAATGGGACCCGGACGACGTCTTCCACTTCGCCCAGAGCCTCCCGTTGCCCTGACGTCGGCAGCATCTCGGTGACCGCCGTCGTCCGGCTGGCCCGGAGCTAACCCTCCAACCGCAGCGCCTGGATAAAGGCGTCCTGCGGCACTTCGACCCGGCCGATGTTCTTCATCCGCTTCTTGCCTTCTTTTTGCCGCTCGAGAAGCTTGCGTTTGCGGGTGATATCGCCGCCATAACACTTGGCCAGGACGTCTTTCCGCTTCGCCTTTACCGTCTCCCGGGCTACGATCTTGCCTCCCACCGCGGCTTGTATCGGGACGTCGAAAAGCTGGCGTGGTATGAGTTCCCGCAATTTCTCGGTCATCCGGCGCCCATATTCCATTACGTCCGAACGGTGGATGATCGCACTGAACGCATCCACAGGCACGCCGTTCAGCAATATGTCGATCTTGGCCAGTTCTCCCGGGGCGAACCCGGCCGGTTCGTAGTCGAGGCTGGCATAGCCCTTGGTACGGCTCTTGAGGGCGTCGAAAAAGTCCATCACTACTTCGGAAAGCGGCATGCGGTAGACGAGCTCGACCCGCTCGGGTGAGAGGTACTCCATGCGCACCATTTCGCCCCGCCGGCTTTGGCAGAGGTCCATAACTGTGCCCGTATTGTCAGACGGCAAGAGCATCGTCGCCAGTATGAACGGCTCCTCGACCATCTCGATATTCTGCGGCGGCGGCATCTCGGCCGGGCTGTGCATGTGCAGCTCGGTCCCGTCGGTCAGGCGGGCGATGTACTCGACGCTGGGGGCGGTGGCAATGAGCGTGAGGTTGAACTCCCTCTCCAACCGCTCGCGGACGATATCCATATGGAGTAGCCCGAGGAAACCGCAGCGGAAACCGAAGCCCAGGGCGACCGACGACTCGGGCTGGTACGTGACCGACGAGTCGCTCAGGCGCAATTTTTCCAGTGCCGTCCGGAGATCCTCGAACTCGTCCCCATCCACTGGGTAAAGCCCGCAGAAAACCATTGGTTTCGGTTCCTGGTACCCCTCGAGCGGTTTCTCCGCCGGCCGGGCGGCTTCGGTCACCGTCTCGCCGCTCCGGGCCTCGCCGACGTCTTTTATGCCTGCGATCAGGTAGCCGACCTCGCCCGGGCCGAGGCTCTGGACTTCGGTCGTCGCCGGCAGGCGGACGCCCAGCTCCTCGACCTCGTGCACCCGGCCCGTCTGCATAAAACGTAGCTTTTCCCTGGCGGAGAGCACACCGTTCACGACCCGCACCGAACTGACGACCCCACGGTACTGGTCGTAGAGCGAGTCGAAGATCAGTGCCTGCAACGGCGCCCCGGCGTCGCCTTTAGGAGGAGGTATCCGGTCGCAGATAGCGTCAAGTAGTTCCGCCACCCCTTCGCCCGTCTTAGCCGACACGCGCAGTGTCTCGGAAGCCGGGATGCCGAGTACCGCCTCGATCTCGGCCGCGCAGCGCTCAGGGTCGGCCGCCGGCAGGTCGATCTTGTTGAGGACGACGACTATCTCGAGGTCGTGCTCGAGGGCGAGGTAGGCGTGAGCCAGCGTCTGGGCCTCGATGCCCTGAGCCGCGTCCACCAGGAGGACGACGCCCTCACAGGCAGCCAGGCTGCGGCTCACCTCATAGCCGAAGTCGACGTGCCCAGGTGTGTCGATGAGGTGGATCGTGTAGCCCTTCCACTGGACGCGGACGTTCTGGGCCTTGATCGTGATGCCCCGCTCGCGCTCGATGTCCATCGAGTCGAGGTACTGGTCGCGCATCTCACGCGGGTCGACGGCGCCGGTCAGTTCCAGGATGCGGTCAGACAGCGTCGACTTGCCGTGGTCGATGTGGGCCACGATCGACAGGTTGCGGATCTTGTCAGGGGTAAGAGTGCTCATCAGTTGCCATTACCAGTTTGGCCTAAAGGGGGCTCAGCCCAGCGGCGAGCTCGGTGCCTGGGGGACAGGCGTACCCCGATGCCGTGTAGTGGCCCTCGGGACCGCCCGGTCCAGGCCGGGTCCATGGCTCACATGGCCCGCTGCCCACCGCCACCCGCTCCGACCTGGTAAAGTGTTGAACCCTGTGGCAAATATCAAGAGCCAGATAAAGCGTATCGGCACCAATGAGAAGCGGCGTCTTCGTAACAAGGCGGCCAAATCCGAGGTGAAGACCCGGATCAAGACTGCGGTCCAAGCAGCCGGCGCCGGCGAGGAAATGGCGGCCGAGGAGTTGCGCTTGGCCGTGAAACGGCTGGACAAAGCGGCGGCACGGGGCATCATCCACCGCAACCAGGCTGCCAACCGCAAGTCGGCTCTCATGCGCCGGGTGGCGGAGCTGGCCGCGGTTTCGGGCGCCGGCTCGACCACCTCGGAAGAGCCGTAAGCCGACCTCCCAAAAACCGGCCAGCGTAAGTCGCTGTCCCGGCCATGCCGGGCTTTTCGATCGGGCCAGTCCCGGCGGGGGCGGCTGCCTGCCTTTCCTCCGCGTCCGGCCCAGATCAGCGTCTCGCCCGGCTACTGCTACTCCTGGGACCGGCGTTGCGGGCGATCTGGGGGGCGCCCCGGGCACTTCGGGATATCCGGCACAGGCGGGCCACGAGGACCTCGAGCACGGCCTCGGGTTCCCAATCCAGCTTGCCTTTGAGGGCCAGTTCGGCGTCGGCCAGGGCGATGATGGCGTCGCCGGCGCCCCTGGGCCCCAGGCGACGGGCGGCATCGAGGGCCTTGCGGGCCGGAAAGGTGCTCCGGCCCCGGGCGATCCCGAGCGCCTCCGCCGCCTGGCTCTCTGACGTGATGGCGGGCGATTGCACCCGCAGGATGTTGCCGAAATGGCGGTGGAGGATGGCCAGCACGACGAGCGGGTGCCGCCCGCCGGCGTCCATGAGGCGGTGCAGCACAGTGAGCGCTACTTCGGTCTCGCCCCTGTCGATGGCATCGGTGAGGTCCCATGGTGGCACCGAACCGGGCTGGCCGAGGTAAGGCTCCAGGTCGTCAGGGCCTACAGTGGCCCCGGGACCGTAGGCCGCTTCGAGGGTGGCGAGCAGAGCGCCCAATCGGGCCAAGTCCTCCCCGAGGTGGGCTTCGACCAGCGCCGCCGTCGCCGGCGCCAGCTTGACCGGACCGCGGGCCAGGCGTTCGCTGACCCAGCTGTGGGCCTCCCGGCCGCTCACGTCCGCGCCGACCACGGCAGTGCCCGGGAGCGCCTTGAAGGCGTTCACGAACTTGGCCGGGAGCGTGCCCCCTCCCCCCGCCACCACCAGCTTCGTCGTCTCCAGCGGCTCCTCCAGGTAAGACAGGAGCGGCTGGAGCTGGTCCAGGCTGAACCGGCCCGCCTCTCGCAACACGACCACCCTGCGGTCGGCCAGGAACGGAGGCGTCCGGCACGCACCGGCCACAGCCGCCACGTCGAGGTCCTCGCCGGAGAAATCCTCGAGCACGAGGGACCGTTCGGCCGTCCCTACCAGGTCGTTGACAAGGCCGGCCACCCTGTCCGCCACCAGAGCGGGGTCTTCTCCGGTGACAAGCCAGGCGCTGGTCCCGCCGCCATCGGGACTGCCCCCTCGACCGGTGTCGCCTCGGCTGGTCCCGCCCGTTCGTCGGCCGCCGCCCGCCCGGCGGCCCCCTTCAGGCGTGCTCATTGGGTTCTCTCACCAGGCCGTCTCATTGGGCTGTCTCACTGGGCCGTGTCACTGGGCTCTCTCACTGGGCTCTCTCACTGGGCTCTCTCACTGGGCTGTCTCACTGGGCTCTCTCACTGGGCTGTCTCACTGGGCTCTCTCATTGGGCCGTCTCATTGGGCCTCCATGATGGCTGCCAGCATGTCCCGAACCCGGCACGTGCCGCGGACATCGTGTGCCCTCAGCACCCGGCACCCCAGTGCGACGCCGAGGGCGTGGGCGGCCGCGGTGGCATCCCTGCGCTCGTTTATCTCCAGCCCGAGCAGGTCGCCGAGGAACCTTTTGTTCGAGGCCGACAGCAACACCGGGTAGCCGAGACCGGCCAGTGCGGGCGACGCCCGCAGCAACTCGACTGACTGCGCCGCCGTTTTGCCCAGGTCCAGCCCGGCGTCGACCATTACCCGCTGGACCGGGATGCCGGCCGCCAGTGCCCGCCCGGCCCGTTCGGCCAGGTAAGCGCAGACCTCGCCCACTAGGTCGACGTAAACCGGCTCGGGGTCGGGGACGCGAGGGGCCAGCCGGATGTGTGTAGCCACGACGCTGGCGCCGGCAGCAGCCGCCGCTTCGAGGTACTGAGGGTCGGCAAAGCCGCTGATGTCGTTGCCTACGACGGCGCCGGCGGCGAAAGCTTCCGCCGCCACCGAGGCCCGCCACGTGTCCGCTGACACCGGGACGTCAAAACGAGCCACGAGGCCCTGGACGGCTGGTATCAGCCGGTCGAGCTCTTCCGCCTCGGTCACCTCGGGCCCGGGGCCGGCTTTTACGGCGCCAACGTCCAGTACATCGGCACCCTCTTCTACGACCTGGTCGGCCCGGGCCCAGAAAGCGTCCCACTCCCAAGTGGCCCCTTTGTCGAAAAACGAGTCCGGCGTCCGGTTGAGTACCCCCATCACCAATGCCCGGGTGGCGATGTCGTAGCGGCGGCTCCCGAGCTCGACCACGGGCGCTGTCATCGGGGCCATGACCAGAAAGAGGCTACTGCGCGGGTCCGACGGCGTCCGCCAGCGGCGGCTCCTGGCCCCCGGGGACGGCAAGCCGCGCAACCGCCCCGTTGCCGGCCGGCATGGCAAGCAACTGCCCCGGCCGGGACGGCGCGCCGCACCACCGGCAGAGTGCGCCGCTCCCGGCGGTTTTAGAACAGCTTCGAGGTGAGCGCCTTCCGGTACTCGGCCACCTTGGGGTCGTCCCCCATGAGCTCGAGCAAGTCGAGGTACTCCTGGCGGGCGGAGGGGTCGTCCTTCACCCGCTCGAGCAGCTCGTCGAGCTTGGCGTCGACCGCCCCGTCAGCCGCCGCC
>DATJUH010000435.1:0-3763 GCA_035502515.1 Acidimicrobiales bacterium | reverse complement strand
GCGCGGCGACCCCGGCTCCATCGGGAGCACGCGCAAGAACGAAATGGCGACAGTCACGCTGACCGCAAGGACGGGCGTTGACGGAGCTTCGAGTCACTCCATCACGTTGTGCAATGCTAGTGTCCTTCGGGCGGTCAGGCTTCTGCCAGGACCACGAGCCGTCGGCTGTCCAGGGTTAGGGGCTGGCCATGGCGCAACTGGAAGCCAACTGGCCCAAAGCCAGCGCCGTGCAGCCACCCACGAAGCTCGGTGAGGGGCGGCAGACGAACGCTGAAAAACGAACGGGAAACCTTCCCATCGCGAAACAACGGTGCGCTCGGTTTGCAGACGGCCAGTCTCGGCGTCGAAGCTCGACCTGTAGGCCTGCCAGTCGCGACCGTCGCCACCGTCGGTAGTGATGTGGGCAAAGGGAGCAGGGGTGAAGCCCCGACAAAGGCGTCACGGTAGATGGTCTCCAGCTATGCGACTGTACGGTCGGGCTGTCCAGGTGTGCCAACGGTTTTGGGCCACCCTAACCGGTCGGGACCACAGCTCTGGCAACCGGGCCGACTTGCAGCGTTGTTTCGGCGTCACGGAGGGCCCGGCCGCGCACAGCCAATGTTTGGCAGGGTAGCCGACGGTATGGAGGTCTGGATCTTGGCATTGAGCCTAGAGATCACCTTCTGGGTCAAACGGAGTGGGTAGAAATGGCGCACAGCTTGAAGATCTACGGGGATCTCGTAGGCGCAAGCCGACGTTCGACCCCTAGTTATTCAGGAAGTCCATGAAACGCGGCCATTGGGTGGCCCACGCCAAGTCGTTCGCCACTGCCGTTCCCCCTGCCAGGCTGGTCCCCCATTCGGCCTCGGCCGTGCCCGGTTCGTAGGGGACTTCGAGCGCGGACCCGTGCCCACCTCCCTGGCTGACGATGAGGGTGTGGGGGTAGGGGTCGTGGGCAGCGCCGAGCTCGGCCATGATCGCGTGCGCGTAGGGGCAGGACGACCACACATGGTCGTCACCCCCGCAGTCCAAGAACACGGGCCCTTTTATCCTGGCCACCGGGATGACGGCGGCCGGATCGTCGGTCGGGTGGGGGTCGTCGAACTGGCGCGTATAGGGGACCGCATTGCCCTGGAACGTCCAGGCCGGCCCGGCGCAGCCCGGGTAAGAGCAGATGGCGACGTCGCTGGGCACAAGGGCGGCTACCCCGTGCACGAGGCCCGGGTAGTGGACGCCGAGGAGCAAGGCCGCCTCGCTGCCCCGAGAGCCGCCGACAACCCACAGACGGTGCCTGTCCACCCCAGGGCGGGACGCCAGCCAGCGCAGGGCTTTGCCGAAGTATTCCAACGGGATGTCCGCCAAGGACTGGGGGAGCCCAGGCTCTTTGAAATAAGCTACGTCCAGGGTCGGGTACCCGTGGGCGGCCAGGGTGGCGGGGAGCAGGGCGCCAACCAACCCCCCTTCGGAGCCACCGAAGAGCAGGACCGCTGGGTGCTTCTTCCGGGACATCACCATAGGGGCCCAGTACTTGCCGACGAAGCCTTGCTTGGCGAGTGCCTCTGAGGTTTCCGTCACGGAGGCGCCGAGGCTCCTGTGCACGCTGACCGACGCCGTCTTGGTGCCGCTCGTCGCCTCGAACTGGAAGGCGAGAGGCTCGTTGCCGTCCCAGAAGTAAGCGGGTTCGGACTTGGAATAAGACGCCATGAAGTCGAACGGCCCCATCGCGTCCAGGCCGGTGTAGCTGGGGCCGTTAGAGGGCGAAGATGCGGGGCTCACGGTGCCTGCGGGACCAGCGATATACGTGGAGAGCGACTTCCACTGAAAGCCTCGCGAGTCGGTGGAAGTAACGGTGAGGCTTACCCGCTGGCCAGCTCGGAGCCCTGAGATCTTGATGCCCAGCGGCTCGGTGCTGAGGGACACGCTGGGGGTGACGACGAGGCGCAGTTGGCCTTGCCTGGCAGGTGAGGCCAACGCAACCTGCGGTGTCCCCAACAGGGCCGACACTGCGACGGCCGCTACGACGAAGCGGCCTGCGCCCGGCGGCGTCTTGAGAAGCCCCTCTTCGCCCGCGCCGTGCGCCCTCCATCTTTCGGCCAACATGTGTCCCCCTTTTAGCCTCTCGGCGGTGAGCACACAGATCGCCCATTCCCGAGCCGTGATCCGCCTCGCTGCAGCCCCGGAAAAGCCGCCCTAAACGACGGGAGTGTGCTCGCCCCTGGCCCAGGGGGCGCTCAGAACCCGCGGCGGCCGCCTCCTTGCGTCGATGGAGGCGGGAAATCACCCAAGCTTGGGTTGTATGCGTGCCGCCCGTGGTGCGGGGTCACCAAACCATGCCGGCCAGCCACCTTGCTCGGCGCCAGACCAGGTGTCTTGTGCGTGTTGCTCGCTGGCTCGCTGCTCATGCCTGGCTGGCCCCGGCGCGCATCGGGTGAAATATGGCTATGACCGGGCCAACGGGGGGCACCAGCCAGTGGCAGGAGATCGTCGATTGGTGCCGCCGCGAGCTGGGTTCATCTCCCCGTGGGCACTTCTTCAATGCCGGCCACATCTCGCAGGTGGTCGGCGTCGAGCTCGAGGACGGCCGTCAAGTGGTGGTCAAACTGCGGCCCCCCGACGAGCGGGTGCGTGCGGCCATCGCCGTCCAACGGTTGCTGTTCGAGCGCGGGTTCCCCTGCCCCGAACCTCTGAGCGGGGTCTCGCGGCTCGGTCGCATGCTGGCCAGCGCGGAGGCGTTCGTGCCGGCCGGCCCCCTCGTGGGCCAGCCCCCGGCCGACGAGTGCGCCGAGGGGCTGGCCCGGCTCGTGGACCTGGCCGGTGACCCATCGATGTTCCCTGAGCTGGCCCCGCCGCTGCCCTGGGTGGCCTGGGACGGCCCCCGAGAGGGCAACTGGCCGCCTGCGGACGACCTTGACCTCGACCTGAACAACCCACCGGGGCCGCCCTGGTTGGAGGCTGCCGCTGAGCGCGTGCGCTGTCGGCTCTCGGCCGGTGCGTGGCCCGCCGTCATCGGCCACTGTGACTGGGAGGCCCACAACTTGGGCTGGACGGACGGCCACATTGCCGTGGCCTACGACTGGGACAGCCTGGGGAGCCGGAGCGACCCGGCCATCGCCGGTGCTGCCGCGGCGGTGTTCGCCTCTGCCCCGGGCGGGCCCGTCGCCGCGGACGTGGGCCAGACCGGTGCGTTCCTTGACGCCTACCGAAGGGGCCGTCCCAGTTGGGATGAAGACGCGAGCGAGCTGGCCTATGCCGCCGGGCTATGGGTCCTGCTCTACAACGCCCGCAAGGAGCTGGCGGGCGGCGGCACCGGCTACCTCGAGCACTTGAGCCGAGAACTGCAGGCCCGGCTGGAGCGCGCCGGTGCATAAGTACCCTCACGTCATGGCGGTTGGGGCGGCGCCCAGCGCAGGCCCGGCGAAGGTAACGGCTTGCTTACCGTCGCCGTCGTCCAGCGCGGCGCGGAGAGACTTGATAGCCACTTACGCACCCCTCGAAATAGCTCTTGTCCCACAACGGAAAACTCCATATTCGACGGGTGTGCGTGCACGAGGCGAAAGGAGACGAGGCGACATAGTGCGCAAGTGGCTGGTGTCCCTCTTTGGTCCCGTGGACCTCGGCACCTCCGTTTTGCCTGCCTCGTCGCCGGGCTGCAACTGCTCACCAACTTCGCTCGGCCGGTCGCCCGGCGCCAGCGCGGATGCGGCAAACTGGCAACTGGCGGTGGCTCAGTAGACGTTGAACCCCGGCGGCAAAGTGCCTCGCCCGCTGAGGGCGCGCACAACCT
>DATJUH010000434.1:0-3047 GCA_035502515.1 Acidimicrobiales bacterium | reverse complement strand
CGGCCGCTGGACTGCCACGCGCCTCAACCCCGGCCGGAGCGCCGATGTGTCTCGGGCGACATCAGCCCCGGTGCCTGGATCGACCAGTACCCCCGAATGGCAACTGGAACCAGCGGTTGGCACCTGACCCAACTGTCCGCTAAAGACTGCACATTGGGCCTATCAGGGCGACGGCTACGCAGCAGGCGGTCGCCCTGGCACAACACTGTTAGGCGAGGTGAGCCCTTGAGGGGAAGGGAAGGAAGGGGCTCCTCGGTTTTCCTCAGGCCGCCGCGATGGTTTTACTGTAGTACAGCAAATTGGCCAGAGCTTCAGGCGCCATGGCTTGGCTCGCTGCGACCGGAGCGCTCGGGACGTTGGCCCAGGTGGTGGTGGTCCCGGATTTCGTGAGCGCGATCTGGAAGCTCATAAGCGCCCCCGTCGTGCTCACGCTCTGAACGCGAACAGCCCACCAGTTAGCCAGGCCGCCGGTGGTGGGCAAAGGCACGCGGTCGGCTTGCAAGTCGGCGACATAGAGCCTTTTACTGGACCTCAGGAGGTTCATGAGGTACTTCGCAACCGCCGCCGCGCCAGCTTCTCGTGCGGCGGGCGCAGCGTGGATGAAACCGTCGGTCGGTGCGATGTTCCACACCAGCTGGAGCCCCGCCCCGGTTAGGACTTGGTTGGCAGCAAGGGCTTGTACCGCACAGACCGGGTTCGACGCGGGCACCGAAGCGGTGGCTGGGATTTTCGTGAGCATCGCGCGTTCGGCCACGTCGTAAGGGTTGGTGCCGCTGGCGGCGGTGAAGCCGTTGACGGTCTGAGAACCGCCCATGAGCGACACCGCTCCAATGGTGGTCTCGGGACCGCCATACGCGCCGTTCTGCTCGAACATGATCACCGACTTTGGGGTGGTCGCGGTCACTTGGACTTGCGTAGTTACCCAACCCATAGAGGTTGTGGTATGACCCTTGGCGTTGTACGTGGGAGACGAGACCAACTTGCCGTCCCACAGGACCCGCATAGTCGTGACCTGAGGCCCAAACCGAGCGTCGGCAGCTCCCTCCCAGCGGAGCACGTAAGCGGCACCAGGGGTTGTGCTGACAGTCTGGGACACCGAACTATTTCCGTTGAGATCGAGGGAATCCTTGCAACCCGGAGCGGGTTCCCAAAGGGTTGCGATAGCGGCGACGTTCTCACCACCGACGGTCCAACCGGGGATCCCGCTTTGTCCGGCCCCCACTTCGGCGTACCCGGAGGGGACGGCAGGATCCGAGAGACAGCCGTTTGTGATCAGGTTCGAGCCCGTGCCGGTTGTTGTCGCCGCAAAACTTGAGGCCGGTACCAGGCCCACAGTCAAGGCCACTACGCCCGTTAGGGCAAAGCCTGCTTTCTGCCAGCGCATATGACGGCCATGCGGAGGCTTATAATGCGCCGGTAGGACCTCTTTTTGAAATTCTGCTGGCGTGAGATTGTCCATGAGCGTAAAACGTACCATCGGCTAATCTCCCGGAAGCCGGCTGGCCACGCGGGGAGGCCGGGCCCCCACAGAATAGGTACCTGGCTACTGCCGCCGGCCGGCCGCCGCGTGGTTCTTCATGGGGATGATGGCGCCGGGCCGCTCGAACCGATGAACATCCCGTCGCCGTAACGACACAGTACTGGCCGAGCCACAAATGGGGGACCGAACGCACCGTGTCATCAGGTGACTTCCTTACTGGCGTCACGAAAGATTCGTCTAGCAGACCGAGCAAATGGAGTTTTCGCCGGCTGGGAGCACACAGACAGCCCCCATTGCGGTCGAGTCCGGGTGGCGCCCCCAGTGCAGCTCAGTGTGACAACGCGTCTACGCTGCTGAGAGAACGCCCCCTCGGCTACAGAGGAGATGTCTGTCCGGTAAGCGAAAACCCGAGGTCTAAGCGAGTCGGCGCAGGCCCGCCACCGCGGTCTCGGTGGACGGGTCGCAGACCTCGAGATCGACCATGAGCGCCACGACGATGTCGAACTCGCCCTCGTAGCCGGCCCGAAGGTCAACCTGCTCGAACGGGACATCAGGGTAACGGCTGCGAGCTATATCAAGGAGAGCTTCGCTCCCGTCGACACCGAGCACCTGAGCTCCGCGGCGGTATAGCTCGTTAGTGAACCAGCCATGACCGCAGCCCAGATGGCGCGCGAGACGGCCTGAACGCTGGGTTTGCAGGACAGCGGCAACGTCCATAATAGCCAAGTGTGTGCCTGGCAAAGAACGCAGGACTTACAAAGCAAACCCGCGTATAATGGCAGCTCGGGCTTGCTTAGCATCGGCCAATTCATATAGTGAGTTGCACATAACTTACGAGCGGATTATCCTTTTATCTCCGCACATTATGCGGACACCACGCTGAATCTGGGTGTGTCTAATCCACGACTCCGAGGTCGAGGCCGAATATTTACCCCCTGGCATGCGCAAGAAATATTGCCGAGCGGACGACGAGATTCGATTACAGGCTGACCTCGCGTGGACGTGAGATCTTTGGCGCGGGACATGACCTGCGGCTCTGAAGTGGCAAAATAGTCGTGCCCCGCCCTGGCGCAACAAAGCCACGGCCGGCCCAACAAAAGAGGGTGAACATGACGACGGAATTGGTACTCCTTGGGACGGCGGCGGCACCCATGCCCGTCGCCGGACGGGCCGGGATCTCGTCGGCTCTCGTGGTGGACGACCGGGTCTTCGTCATCGACTGCGGGCGCGGCTCGCCTTCGTCGTTCGTTGACTGCGGGCTCGACTTCACCCGCTTGGAGGCGGTGTTCCTCACGCACCTTCATGCCGACCACGTGGGAGACCTCCCCGGGATGATCCTGTACCCGTGGGGGATCCGCGAGGACGCCCAGGGCCCGCTACCACCTGTGCGCGTCTATGGCCCGTCGCCACCGGGAACTGAGCCGACCGGCGATGCTATTTTCCATCGTGAGACCACGGTCCAGCCGGCGCTCCCGTTCCCCGGCACGGCGGACTTGGTCGCCGCCATCCTCGCCGGCTACGCATACCACCTGAACGTCATGCCTTTGGACTGCCATATGCCCGACCC